>NZ_JBIAUE010000029.1:0-77756 GCF_042892615.1 Streptomyces sp. NPDC001750
AGGAGGGCGGATGGGAGTCTGGATTTCCTGGGGCGGATCGATCAGCAGGTGAAGGTCCGGGGGTATCGGATCGAGCTGGGGGAGATCGAGGCGGCCCTGTCGGCCCACCCGGGGGTCCGGGACGCGGTCGTCGTCGCACGCGAGGACACCCCCGGCGACAAACAACTGGTGGCGTACTGCGTCGCCGCCCCGGGCACCGACCTGCCCACCGGCGTGGAACTCGCCACCCACTGCGGCGAGACCCTGCCCCCCTACATGGTGCCCGCGGCCTTCGTCGCCCTGGGCGCCGTCCCGCTCACCGCGAACGGCAAGCTGGACCGGCGGGCCCTGCCCGCTCCCGGGCACGACGCCTTCGCCCGCTCCGCCTACGTCGCCCCCCGCACCCCGACCGAGGAACGGATCGCCGCCGTCTGGCGGGACGTCCTCGGCGTGGACCCGGTCGGCGTCCACGACGGCTTCTTCGACCTCGGCGGCGACTCCATCCGCGCCGTCACTCTCGTCGGCGCCCTGCGCGAGGAGCGCCTCGACATCTCGGTCGGCGACGTCTTCGCCCGTCGCACCGTCGCCGCGCTCGCCGAACTCCTCGCCGGACGCGCCGGACTGACCGAGGACGACGACGCACTCGTCGCCCCGTTCGTGCTGATCTCCGACGAGGACCGGGCCCGGCTGCCCGAGGGCCTCGCCGACGCCTACCCGATGTCGCAGGTGCAGACCGGCATGGTCGTGGAGCTGCTGGGCGGCGGCGACGCCTACCGCAGCTTCATCTCCTACCGGATCTCCGACCGGCACCCGTTCTCGCCCGATGCACTGCGCACGGCGGCCCGGATCGTCGTCGGCCGCCACGAGATGCTGCGCACCTCCTTCGACCTGCACTCCTACGGCGTGCCCATGCAGCTCGTGCACGCCGACGCGGACGTGCCGGTCACCGTCCACCGCGTACCCACCACCGCCAACGGGCCCGACGGCGCGCCCGGCGCGGAACTGATGGCGCTGCTGCGCGCCGAACGCGACGCCGACTTCGACCTCGCCGGCGCACCACTGCTCCGCGTCACCGCCTACACCGGCGAGGCCCCGGACGACGACGGCTGGTGGCTGTCGATCGCCCGGCCGCATGCCATCACCGAGGGCTGGAGCCACAACTGGCTGCTGTCCGAACTCATCGGCACCTACCGCCGGCTGCGCGACGGCCTGGAGCCCGAACCCTACGATGCCCCCGTCGTCCGCTACGCCGACTACATCGCGGCCGAACTGGCCTCGCTCGGCTCCGCCGACGACGCGGACTACTGGCGCGCCGTCGTCGCCACCCACTCGCCCTTCACCCTGCCCGACGGCTGGGACCGCGAGGAGGGCCCCGGGGAGAGCTACGACCTGAGGGTGCCCCTCGACGACCTGGAGGACTCCCTGCGGGCCCTCGCCACGCGGCTGCGGGTCTCCGTCAAGAGCGTCCTGCTCGCCGCGCACGTCAAGGTCCTCGGGCAGCTGACCGAGGCGCCCGCCTTCCACACCGGCCTCGTCGTCGACGCCCGCCCCGAGATCCGCGGCGCCGAACGGGTCTACGGCATGCACCTCAACACCGTGCCCTTCCCCGCCGACCGCTCCGCCCGCACCTGGCGCGAGCTGATCACCCAGGTCTTCGACCGCGAGGCCGACCTGTGGCCGCACCGCCGCTACCCCTTCCCCGCCATGCAGCGCGACTGGCACGGCGGCCGGCTCGTCACCGTCGCCTTCAACTACGTCGACCTGCCCCGCGACGAGCGTGCCGACGGCGACGACGCCCGCGCCGACGCCCGGTTCGGGGTCTCGCAGACCGAGTTCGACATCACCCTGCACTGCCGCGGCGACCGGCTGAACCTGACCACCCGCACCGATGTGCTCGGCCGGGCCGACGGCGAACGGCTCGCCGCCATGTACCGGGCCGTCCTGGAGGCCATGGCCTCCGACGCCGACGGGGACGCCCGCCTCACCCGGCTCCCCGACGGCGAACGACGGCTGCTGCTCGACGAGCTGACCGCCACCGCCGAAGATCCCGCCGACCTCCGCGTCCCGGAGGAGTTCCAGCGCCTCGCCGCACGGACACCGGACGCCGTCGCCGTCGTCGACGACACCACCACGATCACGTACGGGGAACTCAACGCCCGCGCCAACCGGCTCGCCCACCGGCTCCGTGAACTCGGCGTGGGCCCCGAGACCCTGGTCGGCATCTGCCTGGAACGCTCGCCCGAACTGGTCCTCTCCGTCCTCGCCGTCCTCAAGGCGGGCGGCGCCTACCTGCCGCTCGACCCCGAGGCCCCCGCCGAGCGCCTCGGCTTCATGGCCGACGACGCCGCCGCGCGCTACCTCCTCACCCGGCGCGACCTGGTGGAGGCCGTGTCCCGTACCGGCGAGACCACCACCGTCCTGCTGGACGACGAGACGGCATGGGCCCACCTCCCCGCCGACGACCCCGAGCCCACCGCCGAGCAGGACAACCTCGCGTACGTCATCTACACCTCCGGCTCGACCGGCCGCCCCAAGGGCGCGATGGTCCGCCGCGACGGCATGGGCAACCACCTCCTCGCCAAGATCGAGGACCTGGGGCTCGCCCCTGGCGACAGCCTCGTCCTCAACGCCCCGCCCGCCTTCGACATCTCGGTGTGGCAGATGCTGGCCGCCCTCGTCACCGGCGGCCGGGTCCGTGTCGTCGACGGCGGGGCCGCGCTCGACCCCGAGCAGCTCTTCGGCCGTGTCTCAGACGAACGGATCTCCGTCCTGGAGGTCGTACCGTCCCTCCTGCGCACCGCACTGGACTTCTGGGACACCGGTGCGCCCGCTCCCGAACTGCCGTACCTGCGACGGCTCGTGGTCACCGGCGAGGTACTGCCCCCGGAGCTGTGCACCCGCTGGCTCGCCCGCCACCCGCACGTCCCGCTCGTCAACGCCTACGGCCCCACCGAGTGCTCGGACGACGTCACCCACGCCGTCCTCGCCGGACCGGAGGCCGGACGGGGCCGCGTACCGATCGGCGAGCCCGTCCGCAACACCCGGCTCTACGTCCTCGACGCCGCGCTCCACCCCGTGCCCGTCGGCGTCCCGGGCGAGCTGTACGTCGGCGGCGCGGGCGTCGGGCGCGGCTACCTCGGCCGGCCGGGGCTGACCGCCGAGCGGTTCGTCCCCGACCCCTACGGACCGCCCGGCGCCCGGCTCTACCGCACCGGCGACCTGGCCGTCTGGCGCCCCGACCGCAGCCTGGACTTCCTCGGCCGCGTCGACGACCAGGTGAAGGTGCGCGGCCACCGCGTCGAACTCGGCGAGATCGAGGCCGCGTTCGCCGCCCACCCCGCCGTGCGCCAGGCGGTCGTGGTCGTCCGCGAGGAGCGCCTCGTCGCCTACCACACCGTCCTGGAGGGGCACACCGTCACCCCGGAGGACCTGCGCGAACTGCTCGCCCGGAGCCTGCCCGAGTACATGGTGCCCGCCGCGTTCGTCCGGCTGGACGGCATCCCGCTGACCCCCAACGGCAAGGTCGACAAGCGGGCCCTGCCCGCACCCGGCAACGACGCCTTCGTCCGCGGCACGTACCTGGCCCCGCGCACCGACCAGGAGCGGCGGATCGCCGAGGTCTGGCGGCAGGCGCTCGACGTCGACCGCGTCGGCGTCCGCGACGGCTTCTTCGACCTGGGCGGCGACTCCATCCGCGCCGTCGCCCTGGTCGGCGCCCTGCGCGCGGAAGGCGTCGACATCGCCGTACGGGACGTCCTGGAGGCCCGCACGGTCGAGCGGCTCTGCGAACTCCTCGCCGGCCGGGACGCGCTGACCTCCGCCGACCGTGCCCTCACCGCACCGTTCGCGCTGATCTCCGAGGAGGACCGGGCCGAACTCCCGGCCGACGTCGTGGACGCCTACCCGCTCGGCCGGACCCAGCTCGGCATGCTCATCGAGATGATCGACAGCGACCGGAACCCGTACCACATCATCAACACCTTCCGCGTCGCCGACGACAAGCCGCTGGACCCCGACGCGCTGCGGGCGGCGGCCGCCGTCCTGGCCGACCGGCACGAGGTGCTGCGCACCTCCTGCCACCTCACCGGCTACTCCGTGCCGATGCAACTGGTGCACGCCACCGCCGAGATACCCGTCCGCGTCCACGACGTGCGCGGGCTCGACGAGGAGGCACTCACCGCCGCCCGCTTCGCGCTCATGCGGGAGCAGCGGGCCGAGACCTTCGACGTCGAGCGGGCACCGCTGTTCCGGATCCTCGCCCACGACGAGGGCGACAACGCCTGGTGGGTGACCTTCACCCAGTCCCACGCCATCACCGAGGGCTGGAGCTACCACCAGCTCCTGGTGGAACTGCTCGACTGCTACCGGGCGCTGCGGGACGGGACCGAACCCGAACCCTACGACCGGCCCGCGATCCGCTTCGCCGACTCGATCGCCGCCGAGCTGGACTCCCTCGCGTCCGCCGACGACCGGGCGTACTGGCGGCGGATCACCTCCGAGCACGCTCCCGTGACCCTGCCCGCCGAATGGGCCGGCGAGACCGACGAACTCCTCTATCACGAGGTGCCGTTCGACGACCTCGCCGACCGGCTCGGGGAACTGGCCGCCGCCGCCCGGGTGTCCCTGAAGAGCGTCCTGCTCGCCGCGCACATGAAGGTGCTGGGCCAGATCACCGGCGAGCCCGCCTACCACGCCGGACTCGTCGTCGACACCCGCCCCGAGGCCGTCGGCGCCGACCGGGTGCTGGGCATGTACCTCAACACCCTGCCCTTCGCCGTCGACCGCTCCGCCCGCACCTGGCGCGAGCTGGTCACCCAGGTCTTCGACCGCGAGGTCGAACTGTGGGCGCACCGCCGCCACCCGATGCCCGCCGTGCAGCACGAATGGGGCGGCGGACGACTCATCAACGTCTACTTCAACTACATCGACTTCCACCAGGTCGACACCGACCGGGTCGCCGACGGGACGCGCATGACCAGCGCGACCAACGAGTTCGACCTCACCGTCTTCAACCGCGGCCACCGGCTCTACGTCAACACCCGCGACGACGTCATGACCCGGGCCCACGCCGAACGCCTCGCGGGCATGTACCGCGCCGTGCTGGAGGCCATGGCGGCCGACCCCGACGGCGACGCGCGCGGCGTGCACCTCCCCGCGGGCGAGAGCGCGCGCCTCCTCGACCAGGCCACCGCGGCGGCCGGAGCCACGGCCGGTGACCGCGCCGCCGTCCGGGACTGCGTCCACGAGCTGTTCCGTCGGCAGGCCGCCAGGACCCCGGACGCCGTCGCCGTCGTCGCCGGGGACACCTCGCTCACGTACGCGGAGCTGGACGCGCGCGCCAACCGGCTGGCCCACCGGCTGCGCGCGCTGGGCGCCGGACCCGAGCGGCTCGTCGGCGTCTGCCTGCCGCGCGGCGCCGACCTCGTCCCCACCCTGCTGGGCGTCCTCAAGTCGGGTGCCGCCTACCTGCCGCTCGACCCCGCGAACCCGGCCGACCGACTCCGCCACGTCCTGACCGACGCCGGGGCCGCGGTGCTGGTCGCCGACTCCGGCACGCTCCCGCTGCTCGGCGACGCCCACGACGGCCCGCTCGTCGTCCTGGACCGGGACCGCGCCGCCCTGGCGGCCGAACCCGCGACCGAGCCCGAGCCGCTGTCCGTCCCCGACAACACGGTCTACGTCATCTACACCTCCGGGTCCACCGGCCGCCCCAAGGGCGTCACCCTCACCCACACCAACGTCGTCCGCCTCATGGCCACCGCCCAGGAGCACTACGCCTTCGACGAGGCCGACGTGTGGTCGATGTCCCACTCCTACGCCTTCGACGTCTCCGTGTTCGAGATGTGGGGCGCCCTGCTCCACGGTGGCACGCTCGTCGTCGTCCCAGGCGACACCACCCGCTCGCCCGACGACTTCCTCGACCTGCTCGTCGAGCACGAGGTCACGGTCCTCAGCCAGACACCCTCCGCGTTCCGCTCCCTGGTGGCCGCGGCCGCCGACGGCGACCCGCGCGTGCGGCGACTGTCCCTGCGCGCCGTGATCTTCGCAGGGGAGAAGCTGGAGATCGGCGAACTGCGGCCGTGGACCGAGCGCCTCGGCCTCGGCCGGGTCGCCCTGGTGAACATGTACGGCATCACCGAGACCACCGTGCACACCACCTACCACCGCATCACCCGGCGCGACCTGGAACCGCGCGCCGGAAACCCGGTCGGCCGACCGCTCAGCGACCTCACCGTCCACCTCCTCGACCCGCACGGGAACCTCGTCCCCGAAGGGGTTCCCGGCGAGATCCACGTCGGCGGCCCCGGCGTCGCCCGCGGCTACCTGGGCCGGCCGGACCTGACCGCCGAGCGGTTCGTCCCCGACCCGTTCGGCCCGCCCGGTGCCCGCCTGTACAGGTCCGGGGACCTGGCCCGCCGCAGGCCCGACGGCAGCCTCGACTTCATCGGCCGCGCCGACCACCAGGTCAAGATCCGCGGCTACCGCATCGAACTCGGCGAGATCGAGGCCGCGCTCGCCGCCCACCCCGGCGTACGGGACGCGATCGTCGTCGCCCGTGAGGACACCCCCGGCGACAAGCGCCTCGTCGGCTACCTCGTGCCGTCCGGCGACACCGCCCCCGAACCCGGCGAACTGCGCGAGCTGCTCGGCCGCACCCTGCCCGACTACATGGTCCCGGCCGCCTACCAGGTCATCGACCACGTCCCGCTCACCCCCAACGGCAAGCTCGACCGGCGGGCCCTGCCCGCGCCCGGCCGCACCGCCTACGCCCGGCCCCCCTACGAGGCGCCCCGCACCCCCGCCGAGGAACGGGTCGCCGCCGTCTGGCGCGACGCGCTCGGGGTGGAACGGGTCGGTGTCCGGGACGGCTTCTTCGACCTGGGCGGCGACTCCGTCAAGGCTGTCGCCGTCGCCGGCGCGATGCGCCCGGCCGGGGTCGACGTCACGGCCCGCGAGGTGCTGGAGCACCAGACCGTCGCCGCCCTGTGCGAACTGGCGGACGGACGGACCGGCACCACCCCGCGGACCACCGCCGTCGCGCCGTTCGCCCTGCTCGGCGACGCGGACCGGGCCCTGCTCCCCGCGGACCTGGCCGACGCCTACCCGCTCACCCGCACCCAGACCGGCATGCTCGTCGAGATGCTCGCCGCCGACGGCCCGCACGCCTACCACCGGGTGTCGTCGATGCGCGTCGGCCCCGAGGAACCCTTCTCCCGCGAACCGTTCCGGCGGGCCCTGGCCGAGCTGATCCGCCGCCACGAGGCGCTGCGCACCTCGGTGGACACCCGCACATGCTCCGTCCCCGTCCAGTGCGTGCACCCCACGGCCGAGGTGCCGCTGCGGGTCGTCGACCTCACCGGCGCCGACGAGGACGAGCGCGACCGGACCGTACGGGAACTGATCGACACCGAGAGCCGCACCCTTCTCCCGCACGACACCGCCCCGCTGCTGCGCCTGGTGGTGCACCGGTTCGCCGGCGGCGGCTGGCAGCTCACCGTCACCCAGTCCCACCTGATCGTCGACGGCTGGACGTTCGCGATGTTCCGCGGTGAACTGCTGGAGCTCTACCGCGCGTTCCGCGACGGCCGGGCCCTTTCGCCGTACGAGGCGCCGAGCGTGCGGTTCGCCGACACCGTCGCGGCCGAACTGCAGGCCCTGGGGTCCGACGAGGACCGCGCGTACTGGCAGGGCGTCGTCGAACGGCACGCCCGCTTCACCCTGCCCGACGGCTGGGGCGACGACCCGTCCACCCCGCGCCGCACCCACCGGGTCACCGTGCCCCTGGAGACGCTGCGGCCGGGACTGCGGGAACTCGCCTCCGCCGCCGGGGCACCGCTCAAGAGCGTGCTGCTCGCCGCCCACCTCACCGTGCTCGGCCGGCTCACCCCCGAGCGGTACTTCCACTCCGGCCTGGTCACCCACTGCCGGCCGGAGGCCCCGGGTGCCGAACGGGTCTACGGCACCCATCTCAACACTCTGCCGTTCCCCGCCGCTCCCGCCGCACCCACCTGGCGCGGACTGGTGCGCCAGGTCTTCGCACGCGAACTGGAGACGTGGCCGCACCGCAACTACCCGATGCCCGCGATCCAGCAGGAGTTCGCGAACGGCTCCCGGCTCCTCGACGTCTACTTCAGCTACGAGGACTTCGACACCCCGGGCGGCGGACCCGCCGCCCTGCGCGGCGCGCCCGCCGCGGGGTTCAGCCACGACGAGTTCCCCTTCACCGTCACCGCGCACGACACCGATCTCGTCCTGGACCTCGACGGCCACGCCGTGGGCCGGGCCGGCGGCGAACGTCTCGCCGCGCTGTACCGGGCGGTGCTGGAGGCGATGGCGGCCGACCCGGACGGCGACACCCGGGCCGCCCTGCTGCCCGGCGGCGAGCTGGAGCGGCTGCTCGCCGAAGGGACGGGCGAGAGCGGCGCAGAACCCGGGTGGACCCCGCCGGACCGGTTCGGGCGCTGGGTGGCCCGCACCCCGGACGCGCCCGCGGTGATCGTGGACGGCGCCCCCGTCTCGTACGCCGCGCTGGACGACCGGGCGAACCGGATCGCACACCGGCTGCGCGCGGCCGGCGTCGGCGAGGGAGCGCTGGTGGGCCTGCTGCTGGGCCGGGGCGTCGACCTCGTCGCCGCCCTGCTCGGCAGCTGGAAGGCAGGCGCCGCGTACCTGCCGCTGGACCCGTCCCTGCCGGCCGACCGCCTGACGTACATGCTGGCCGACTCGGGGGCGGCGGCCGTCGTCACCGACTCGACGGCGAAGGACGGAAGCTGGGAGTTCGAGGGTCCGCGTATCAGGCCCGACGAGGCGCACGAGGGGACCGCGGCGACGCGGACGGCCGCGCCCGCCCGGACCACGGACCGCGACGCGCTCGCGTACGTGATCTACACCTCCGGCTCCACCGGCCGCCCCAAGGGCGTGCAGATCACGCACGGCGGACTGGCGAACTTCCTGGCGTACGGCCTGACGCAGTACCTGGCGGACGGCGACCGCGGTTCCGCGCTGTTCTCCTCGCCCGCCTTCGACATGTCCGTCTCCAGCATGCTGACCCCGCTGATGGGCGGAGCACCGGTCCACATCTTCCCGCACGGCCGGGACCTGGACGAACTGGGCGCCTGGCTGGACCGCCACGGCCCGTTCGACTTCATGGAGCTCACCCCCGGCCACCTCGACGTGATCCACGGCCGGGCGGGCGAGGACGCGGCGCCCGTGGCACGCACCCTGGTGGTCGGCGGCGAGACGGTCACCCCGCGCGCCGTGCGGCAGGCGCGGGCGCTGACCGGCGGAGGAAGGGTCCTCAACTCCTACGGGCCGACCGAGGCCACCGTCGTCACCCACGAGTTCCCGGTGGACACGGAGGCCGAGGCCGACCCCGTACCGATCGGACGGCCACTGCCCCGGGTGACCGGCCACGTCCTCGACGCGCTGATGCGGCCCGTTCCGCACGGTGTCGTCGGAGAGCTGTACATCGGCGGGGCGGGCGTCGCCCGCGGCTATCTGGGCAGGCCCGCCCTGACCGCCGAGCGGTTCGTGCCCGACCCGTACGGCGCCCCCGGGGCGCGTCTGTACCGGACCGGTGATCTGACCCGGGTACGCGAGGACGGGAACGTCGAGTTCCTCGGGCGGGGCGACGGGCAGGTCAAGGTCCGCGGCCATCGCGTCGAACTCGGCGAGATCGAGGCCGCGTTGACCGCGCTGCCGGGTGTCTTCGACGCCCGCGCGGTGCTGTGGCGGGGCGCCGGCGGGGAGGCGCGGCTGGTCGCCCACCTGGTGGGCGACGCCGTGCCGGACCCGGCCGCGCTGCGCGACGCCCTGGCGCCGACGCTGCCCGCCTACATGATCCCGTCCGCCTTCACGACCCTGGAGTCCCTGCCGCTCGACGCCAACGGCAAGCTGGACCGGCGCAGGCTGCCGGATCCGGACGACGCCGACCTCGCCCGGCAGGAGTACGAGGCCCCGGCCACCGCCACCGAGCAGTGGCTCGCCGGGGTGTGGGCGGACGCGCTGGGCAT
Organism: Streptomyces sp. NPDC001750; assembly: GCF_042892615.1. NCBI lineage: Bacteria > Bacillati > Actinomycetota > Actinomycetes > Kitasatosporales > Streptomycetaceae > Streptomyces > Streptomyces sp. NPDC001750. The sequence continues at coordinate 9,993 of NZ_JBIAUE010000029.1, forward strand.
CGGCCGGGTCGGCCGCACGGACCGCTTCCTCGCCCTCGGCGGCCACTCGGTCCTGGCCTTCCGGGTCATCGCCGAGGCCCGTCGGGCGAGGCTGCCGCTCTCGCTTCTCATGCTCTACCGCGACGACAGCGTGGCGGCGGTGGCCGCCGCGATCGACGAGGCGGTCGCACAGCGGTCCGCGGAGCCTCCGCGGACGTCGCGACCGCCGCGGTCCGGGGCGTCGGAGAGGCTCTCGGCCGCGAACGTTCCCGGCGCGAGTCTGGCGGTCGTCGCGGACGGCGAACTGGTCGCCGTCGAGCACCACGGTGTCCGCACGGCGGGCGGGGACGAACCCGTCACCGGCGACACGCTGTTCCAGGTCGGCTCGCTCAGCAAGCTGATCACCGCGATCGGCGCCGTACGCCTCGCGGAGCAGGGCGCGGTGGACCTCGACGAGGACGTCGCCCGCCGACTGCGGCGGTGGAGCCCACCGGACGGCACGGTGATCTCGCTGCGGCAGCTGCTCGGCCACCTGGCCGGTCTCGCGCCCACTCCGAGCGAGGGGCAGCCGCACGGCGCGCCACTGGCGGACCTGCCCGGCCTGCTGCACGGCAGGCACCCGGACCTCCACCCGGCGGTCCGCGCCGAACTGGCCCCCGGCACGGTCTTCCGCAAGGCCAACGTCCACTTCTCGGTGGTCCAGCAGGTGCTGGAGGACGCCACCGGAGAACCTTTCGACGCCCTGATGCGACGGCTCGTCCTCGACCCGTTCGGCATGTCCGCGAGCAGCTTCGACCAGTCCTTCCCCGAACGCTCCGGCCGCCCGGCCGCGTCGGGACACGACGAGAACGGCCGGCCGGTGCCCGGCGGCTGGCGCCTGTGGCCCGACACGGCCGCCGCCGGTCTCTGGACGACGGCGACCGACGTCGCGAAGGCGCTGCTGGAGATCCGTCGCGCCCACCTGGGCAGGCCACTGGCCCTGCTGGAGCGGGACAGCGCACGGCAACTGCTGACACCGCAGCACCCGCACAGCGGTTACGGCCTCGGCACGGTCGTCGACGACCTCGGTGACGACGTCCAGTTCGGCCACGGCGGCGCGGGCGGCGGCTACCACGCCCTGGCCATGTGCCGCGCGGGGGCGGGCACCGGCTTCGTGGTCCTCACCAACGGGGACGCGGGCGGGGACGTGGCCCGGCGCTGCGTCGCGCTGCTGGAGCCCGGCCGGTTCGCGGGCCGGACCGCGTGAGCGCCGTGAGCGGGCCCGACGTCGCGTCGGGCCCGCCCCGGGCCACCCCGCCGCTGCGCCGGAACCGCGACTTCCTGCTGCTGTGGCTGGGCGCGGGGGTCTCCGTGCTCGGCGACCGGGCCGCCACCGTCGCCTTCCCGCTGCTCATGGTCTGGTACGGCGGCTCGACCACCGAGGCCGGGCTGGTGGGCTTCGCCGGACTGCTGCCCATGCTGCTGGTCCAACTGCCGGCCGGGGTCGTCGTGGACCGTCTCGACCGCCGCCGCACGATGATCGTCTGCGACCTCGCCGGACTGCTGGCGATGGCCAGCGTCGCGGTGGCCCTGGCCCAGGGCAGGCTGTGGCTGCCGCACATGCTGACCGTGGCGTTCGTCGAGGGGACCGCCGCGATCTTCTACCGGCTCTCCGAACGGGCGGCGGTCCGCAACGTCGTCGACGAGAGCCACCTGTCCGCGGCGCTCGCCCAGAACGAGGCGAGGGCCCGGGCGGCTTCCCTGCTCGGCCAGCCGCTGGGCAGCTCGCTGTACGGCGTGGCCCGGTGGTCCCCGTTCCTCTTCGCCGCCGCGAGCCATCTGATCGCCCTGGTCGGGCTGTTGATGATCCGCAAGGAGTTCCAGGCCGAGCGCCCCCGGGACACGCCGTGGCGGCTGCGGGCGGAGATCGCCGAGGGCTTCGGCTGGCTGTGGGGACAGCGCTTCCTGCGCGCCGCGATCTCCTTGGTGGCGGTCACCAACATCCTCTTCCAGGCGCTCTCGCTGGCCCTCGTCCTCATCATCAAGCAGAACGGCGGATCACCCGCCACCGTCGGCGTCATCGGGCTGGTGTCCGGCATCGGCGGCATCGCGGGGGCCCTCACCGGCTCGCGGTTCGTCCGGCGGCTGAACCCCGGCACCGTGATGATCACGATCTTCGCGGTCTGGGCGGCGCTCATGCCGCTCGTCGCCCTGACCTCCCATGTGCTCCTGCTCGCCGCGTTGTTCGCGGGCACCTCCTTCGCCGGGGCGATCCTCAACGTGATGGCGGGCGTCTACCAGGTGAGCGTCACCCCGGACGGCATGCAGGGCAGGGTCGGCGCCGTCGCCGGACTGCTCAGCTCCGGGGCCGGCTCCCTGGGCGCCCTGGCGGGCGGCTTCGCGCTCAGCGCCGTCGGGTCGACCAGGACGGTGCTCGCGGTCGCCGCCGTCATGCTCGCGACCGTCGTGGCCGCGGCCCTCATCCCCGCGGTACGGGGCGCACGCCGCCCGGACGCACCGCAAGACACCCCCGGCCCGTCGGGGACGCCCGGCTCCGACCCGTCCCAGCAGCCGGGATAACCGCCCTATAGCCGCAGTATGGGCCGGCTCAGCACGATCGCGCTGCGGCCCGAGCACTGCCCGCCGACCCCTGGGAGAGCTGATGAACCACGCGCCGGACCCGTCCGCCGCAGCGCCGCTCCACGAACTCGTCGCGCGCCGGGCCGCCTCGGCCGCCGACGCCCCCGCCGTCGTGGTGGGGGAGCGGACACTGACGTACGGAGAACTGGACCGCGACGCCAACCGGTTGGCCCACCTCCTGCTGCGCACGGGGGCCGGACCCGACGCGCCGGTCGGCGTCCTGCTGCGCCGCGGCACCCGCCTCGCCGTCGCCCTGCTGGCCGTCTGGAAGGCGGGCGCCGCCTACGTACCGCTCGACCCCGGCCACCCCCCGGCCCGTACCGCCGCCCTGCTGGCGGACACGGGCGCCACCGTGGTGGTGACCGGACCGGACCCGGCCGAGGCAACCGGCGGAGCCACAGGGACTGAAGGGACTGAAGGGACTCAAGAGGCCGATGGGGCCGGCGGAGGCGGCCGGGGTGCCGGATTCCACGTGCCCGGCGTCCGCGTGGTGCGCCTCGACGCCGACCGCACCGTGCTCGACGGCCTGCCGGACTACGCCCCGGCGGTCCGCGTGACCGGCGACCACCCCGCGTACGTGCTCCACACCTCCGGTTCCACGGGCCGCCCCAAGGGCGTCGTGGTCGGCCACGCGGGCCTCGCCAACCAGGTCGGCTGGCGGGTGCGCACCCATGGGATCGGCGCCGGGGACCGGGTCCTGCACAAGACACCGCTGACGTTCGACGCCGCAGGCTGGGAGATCTTCGCCCCGCTGATCGGCGGCGGCACGGTCGTGATGGCCCCGGACGGTGCCGAACGCGACCCCGCGCTGCTGGTGCGGACGGTCGACGAGCAACGGGTCACCGTCCTCCAGGTCGTCCCCTCGGTGCTGCGCATGCTGGTCGACGAACCCGGCCGGCTCGACCGCACCGCCCTGCGCCTGCTCTCCTCGGGCGGCGAACAGCTCCACGCGGAACTCGTCCAGCGGTTCCTGGACCGGGTCGAGGACGGCGAGGCCGAGGTCGAGGTGTGGAACACCTACGGCCCCACCGAGTGCTCCAACGAGGTCACCGGCCACCGGTTCGACCCGGTCCAGTCCACCGGTCCGGTGCCCATCGGCAGGCCCCTGCCCGGCATCCGCGTCCTCGTCGTTGGACCCGACGGACACCCCGTGGAACCCGGCGAACGCGGCGAACTGTACGTCGGTGGCATCGGCCTCGCCCACGGCTACCTCGGCCGCCCCGGACTCACCGCCGAACGCTTCGTACCCGACCCGGACGGGCCCGCGGGCGCCCGGCTGTACCGGACCGGCGACCTCGTACGGCAGCGGGCCGACGGCGGTCTCGAATACCTCGGCCGCACCGACCACCAGGTCAAGGTCAACGGCGTGCGGATCGAACCCGGGGAGGTGGAGGCGGCCCTCGCCGGCCACCCGGCCCTCCTGGAGTCGGCCGTCGCCCCCTTCACCGCACCCGGCGGCACCCGGCTCGCGGCGTACCTCCGCCACCGGCCCGACGCCTGCGCACCCACGCCCGACGAACTGCGCGCCTTCCTCGCCGGACGGCTGCCGGAGACCCATCTGCCCGCCGCGTACCTCACGGTCGCGGACTTCCCGAGGACGTCCAGCGGCAAGCTGGACCGGTCGGCCCTGCCCGCGCCCGACACGAGCGGGAACCCGGCCGCCGCTCCCACGACGGAGACCGAGCGACTCGTCGCCGACGTCTGGCGCGAGCTGTTCGGGACCGACGACATCGGCGTGCACGACGACTTCTTCCGACTCGGCGGCTCCTCGCTCCAGCTCACCCGGCTCGCCAACCGGCTGCGCGCCGCGACCGGCAGGACCGTCGAACTGTCCCGACTGCTCCGCGCGACCACCGTCGCCGCCCAGGCCCGTCTGATCACCGAGGGCGCCGCCGACGGCACCGACCCGGCCGAGGCACCCCCGGTCCGTCCCGTGCCGCGCGGCGGACCGCTGCCGCTCTCGCTCGGCCAACGCAGGCTCTGGCTGCTGGAACGGATCGAACCGCACGGCCGCGAATGGGTGACCGGCCTCTTCCTACGGGTCCCCGCGACCGACGACGAGGCCCTGGTGCGGCGCGCCCTGGACGAACTCCGGGCCCGGCACGAGGCGTTGCGCACCCGGTTCGTGGCCGACGGCGGCCAAGGCGGCGAACCCGTCCAGATCATCGACCCGCCCGCACCCATGGAGCTGCGCACCGCGACGGCACCGCGGACGGCGGTCGGCGCCGTCGTCGAGGCGGACGCCGAGCGGGGCTTCGACCTCGAACGGGGGCCGGTCGTCCGCGCGCTCCTCATCACCGAGCCGGACGACGCACCGTCCTCCGGGACCTGGTCGGCACCGGGCGGCTCCGAGCCGCCCCGCTCGCCGGACGCCCCCGACCGAAGGCTCGTCCTGCTGATGCACCACATCGTCGGCGACGGCTGGTCGGCGACCGTCCTGCGCGAGGACTTCCACCGGATCCTCGACGCCCTGCGCGCCGGCCACCGGCCCGAACTGCCCGAACTCCCCGTGCAGTACGCCGACTACGCCGTCTGGCAGCGCAACCGTCTCAGCGACGACCTCGTGGCGCGCGAACTCGCCCACTGGAGGGCCGTGCTCGACGGGGCCGCGCCCCTCGCCCTGCGCACCGACCGGCCCCGCCCGCCGGCCCGCGACGCGCGCGGCGCGCTCGTCCCGTTCACCGTGCCCGCCCCCGTCGCGGACGCGCTGGGCGAAGTGGGGCGGCGTGGCGGCGCGACCCCGTTCATGGTGCTGCTGACGGCCTTCGCGACCCTGCTGGCGCGGTACACCGCCCAATGGGACGTGGTGATCGGGACACCGGTCGCCGGCCGCGAACGCCCCGAGATCGAGAACGTCGTCGGATTCTTCCTCAACAGCCTCGTGCTGCGCTGTCCCCTGGACGGCTCCCTCGCCTTCGAGCAGGCGCTCGACCGCGTCCGGGACGTCTGCAAGGAGGCGTTCGGCCACCAGGAGCTGCCCTTCGAGGAACTGGTCGCCGAACTCGCCCCCGAACGCGACCTCTCGCGCACCCCGCTCTACCAGGTGGCGTTCGACTACCACGACGAGCGACTCACCGGCTCGGCGGCGGACGCCGCCGATCTCGACGCCGTGACCGCCGTGTCGTCCGTCGCCAAGACCGACCTCACGCTCTACATGCGCAAACAGGCGGACGGCACGGTCGTCGGTGCGCTGGAGTACGCCACGTCCCTCTTCGAGCACTCCACGGTCGAACGGCTCGCGGGCCACTTCCAGCGGCTGCTCGCGTCCGTCGCGACCGACCCGCTCGGCCGCCTCGACACCCTGGACATGCTGCCCGTCGAGGAGCGCGACGCCCTCGCGCGCCGGAACCGCACACCCGCTCCCGAGGTGACCGCATCCGTCCCGGAGCTGTTCGCACGGCGGGCCGCGGCCGTGCCGCACGCCACCGCCCTGGTCGCGGGCGACGCCACCCGTACCTTCGCCGAACTCGACGCGCACGCGGGGCGGCTGGCCCGGCGGCTGCGCGCCCTCGGCACCGGTCCCGAGTGCGTGGTCGGGGTCCTGCTCGACCGCGATCTCGACCTCCCGGCCGCGCTTCTCGCCGTGTGGCGGGCCGGCGGCGCCTACCTGCCGCTGGACCCGTCCTTCCCGCCCGACCGCATCGGGCGGGTGCTGGCGGACGCCGGTGCGGACGTCCTCGTCACCCGGGCGTCGCACCGCGAACGGATCGCCCCGGTCTTCACCGGACGGTTCGTGGTCACGGACGAGGAGCCGCCCGTGTACCCGGACCCGGACCCGGAGTCGGAACCGGCTCCCGCGCCGGACCTGGACGGGCTGGCCTACGTCATCTACACCTCCGGTTCGACCGGCCGCCCCAAAGGCGTACAGATCACCCACCGGGGCCTTTCCAACCATGTCCGCTGGGCGGTCGAGGAACTCGCTTCCCGGGGCACCGGCGGCGGCGCGGTGTTCTCCTCGGTCGCCTTCGACCTGGTCGTGCCGAACCTGTGGGCGCCGTTGCTCGCCGGCCGGCCGATGCGGCTGCTGCCGCAGGACCTGGATCTGGCCGCGCTCGGCGAACTCCTCGTGGCGGGGGCCCCGTACTCCTTCCTCAAACTGACGCCCGGTCATCTGGAGATCCTCGCGAGCCGGCTCACGCCCGAGCGGACGGCCGGACTCGCCGAACTCGTCGTGGTGGCGGGAGAGGCCCTGCCGGTGCGGCAGGCCGACCGGTGGGCCCGGGCCCTGGGCCCCGGACGGCTGATCAACGAGTACGGGCCCACCGAGGCGTCCGTCGGCACCACCGTCCACCCCGTGACGGCCCCGGTCACCGGCGAATCGGTGCCCATCGGACGGCCGTTGCCCGGCGTCACGGTCCATGTCCTCGACGACCGGATGCGCCCCGTGCCCGTGGGCGTCGTCGGCGAGCTGTACGTCGGCGGCACCGGTGTCGCACGCGGTTACGGGGGCCGCCCCGACCTCACCGCCGAGTGCTTCGTACCCGATCCGTACGGCCCCGCGGGCGCCCGGCTCTACCGCACCGGCGACCTCGTGCGGCTGCTGCCCGGCGGGGACGTCGACTTCGTCGGCAGGCGCGACGGGCAGGTGAAGATCCGCGGCCACCGCGTGGAGACCGGTGAGATCAAGAGCGTGCTCGACGACCATCCGGCCGTGCGGGACTCGGTCGTGATCACCGTGGACGACGCCTCCGGCCGCGCGAGCCTGGCCGCCTACTGGGTGCCGGTGCCCGGAGCCGGGGACCCCGGCGAGCTGAGGGAGACGCTCGTCGCGCACTGCGCCGCGCGGCTGCCCGACCACATGGTCCCGTCGGCGCTCGCACCGATCGCCTCCGTCCCGCTGAACGCCAACGGCAAGCTGGACCGAGCCGCCCTGCCGCACCCGGACCGCGAGGCCCCGGACGACGCGGTCGCCCCGCGCGGCGTCGTCGAGGAACGCATCGCGGAGATCTTCGAGGACCTCCTCGGCGGTCCGGCCGGCGCCCACAGCCACTTCTTCCGGGAAGGCGGCAACTCGATCCTCGCCATCCGGCTCATCGCCGAGATCCAGCAGACCTTCGACATCGACTTCCCGACCCGGGCCGTCTTCGAAGGAAGCACCGTGGCCGAACTGGCGCAGGTGGTCGAGGCGGAGGTGCGTGCCGAGATCGACCGGATGTCGCAGGAAGACCTGGAGACCTGGCATCGCGCAGAAAGCGAAGAGGGATGACCGAAGACGACTACGTATCCGCGCTCGTGAAATTCATCGGGGAGGAATTCCTCCACGGCGAGGCCCGGGCGGAACTGAACGACACGACGCCGCTCATGGAATCGGGAGTCCTCGACTCGCTGCGGGTCGCTCTCCTGCTGACCCATATCCGCGACGAAATGGCTCTGTACGTGTCGCCCGCGAAGATCGACGCGCATCACTTCAAGGACATCCGGACCATCGCCGGAATGCTTCACGAACTGTCGCAGGAATCCGATGAACAGGGGGAGAAGGCATGAAGGCGGACTTCGATGTGGCCGTCGTCGGCGGCGGCCCGGCCGGTTCCACCATGGCCTCCTACCTCGCTCGGGCCGGGCTTTCCGTGGTCGTGTTCGAGAGCGAGACCTTTCCCCGCCCGCACGTCGGGGAATCGCTCGTACCGGCGACCACGCCCGTCCTGCACGAGATAGGCGCCCTGGAGAAGATCGACGAGGCGGACTTCCCGAAGAAGTACGGTGCCTCGTGGACCTCCGCCGAGTCCCGCGACATTCCGAGGATGGGCTACAGCGGCCTCAGCCACGGCTGGACCGCCGACATCGCGTTCGTCGAGCGCAACCAGCCGGGCGTCGACCGCGACTACACCTTCCACGTGGACCGCGGCCGGTTCGACGCCATCCTGCTGCGTCACGCCGACGAGCAGGGCGCCACCGTCTTCAACGGGGCCAGGGTTCTCAGGACGGACTTCGCCGACCCCGAACTCGTGCGGCTCACCGTGCGCCTGGCGTCGAAGGAGGTGGACTTCACCGCGCGCATGGTCGTCGACGCCTCCGGCCGCCAGACCCTGCTCGGACGCCAGCTCAAGGTGAAGGTGGCCGACCCGGTCTTCGACCAGTACGCCGTCCACACCTGGTTCGAGGGCCTGGACCGGGACGCGATCGCCGGCCACGCCTCCCAGCGCGACCACATCTTCGTCCACTTCCTGCCCATCAAGGACACCTGGCTGTGGCAGATCCCGATCACCGACACCATCACCAGCCTCGGTGTGGTGACCCAGAAGAAGCGCTTCGCCGCCGCGGCCACCGACCGTGAGGGATTCTTCTGGGACTTAGTCTCCAGCCGGCCCGAACTCCACGACGCCCTCAAGAACGCCAAGCGGATCCGGGAGTTCAAGGCGGAGGGCGACTACAGCTACGCCATGCGGCAGATATGCGGTGACCGCTTCGTCCTCATCGGCGACGCGGCCCGGTTCGTCGACCCGATCTTCTCCAGCGGCGTCAGCGTCGCCCTCAACAGCGCCCGTATCGCCGCCCAGGACATCATCGCCGCGCACGAGGCGGGCGACTACACCAGGAAGCGGTTCGAGACCTACGAGACCAAGCTGCGGCGCGCGGTGCGGTACTGGTACGAGTTCATCTCCATCTACTACCGCCTGAACGTCCTGTTCACCGCCTTCGTCCAGGATCCGCGCTACCGCATCGACGTACTGAAGATGCTCCAGGGCGACGTGTACGACGGCGAGGAGCCCAAGGCACTGGCCGCCATGCGCGAGATCGTCGCCGAGGTCGAGAACAACCCGGACCATCTGTGGCACCCCTACCTGGGCACACTGCGGGCCCCCACCTCGGCCCCCTCGTTCTGACGCACCGGACGCACCTCCACCGCATTCCGCCCGGTGCCACGGCGCCGGGCGGAATGCCGTACCCACGACCGGGAGAGCCGGGCCGTCGACCACCCACGGGGGCGAGACCCATGCAGAGAATCCACTTCACCGCGTCCGACCTGGCCCGCACCCGGCTGTGCGGCACCCTCGGCCCCCTCGCCGAGGGGGCCCTCGCGCTCGGCGCGCTGGCCGCCCCGGGCCACGCCGGCTACGCCCGCTGGCGCGCGGAGGCACACCACAGACTCCTCCGAAGAGCCCCGTCCTGGCCGTCCCCCGGCCGGCTGCCGCGCGGCATCGCGAACCCCGACGACGTGCTGCGCCTGCTGGAACGGGGCTCCCCGGACGACCGCGGGACACCGGCCGGAGCCTCCCGCGCCGAACTGTCCCGGCTCGCCCTGGACGTGTGGCGGGCGGTGGTCGCCCCGGACTGGGAACGCATCGGGGAACGGCTCGACGCCGAGTGCGAGGCGCGCGGCCGGATCGCCATGGGCGGCGGGATGGAGCGACTGCTCGCCACCCTCCACCCGCGGATCGTGTGGAGCGGGGCCGTCCTGGAGATCCCGGACGGCCCCGACCGCGATCTCCACCTCGACGGGCGCGGTCTGCTGCTGTGCCCGACCGTCTTCCTGCCGGGCCACCCCGGCAGGGTCGTCGAACGGGAGCGGGGCACCGGCATGGCGGCGCTGGTCTTCGCCGTCCCCGCCACCGGCACCCGGGCCGCCACCCCGTGGGGGCGGCCCGACAACCACGGCCGGGCGCTGAGCGCCCTGGTCGGCCAGACCCGGGCGGCCGCGCTGCGCGCCCTGACCGCCACCTGCACCACCGGCCAGCTCGCCGCGCGCCTCGGGGTCTCCTCCGCCGCGGCCAGCCAGCACACCGCCGTCCTGCGCCGGTCGGGCCTCATCACCACCCATCGCGTGCGCAACAGTGTGCTGCACACCGTGACACCGCTCGGCATGGCGCTCCTCGGTGGCCGGCTGCGCGACGGCGCCACGGCGGTCAGCCCCGGTCCGGCGGACCCTCCGGCCACGCGCGGAACCCCCGCAGCCCGTACAGCAGCGGGACCCGATCGCCTCGCCGGGTGACCCGGCGGACCACCCCGTACACCGGCACGTGGTCGCCCACCGGCCGGGCCGACAGCACCGCGCAGTCCGCGACGGTGTGCGCGTCGTCGGCCAGATGAGGCCCCGCCGCCTGCGTGTCCGCCGTGCAGACCACTTTCCCGAACCGGTCGGGATCGCCGGAGGCGAACAGCTCCGCCGTCCTCCGGGCGCCCGCGTGCAGCAGGTTCACCGCGAAGGAACCCGAGCCGAGCACCGCGTCCAGCGTCGGGCTCCCGGTCCGCAGACACACCAGCAGCACCGGCGGTTCCAGCGACACCCCGCACAGCGACGAGCAGGTCATGCCCCACCGTTCCCCGTCGGGGCCCGTCGCGGTGACGACGGCGACACCCGTGGGGAAACCGCTCATCAGCGTCCGGAACTCCTCGCCGGACGCCGGGACCGGCGTCCGGACGGCCGACGGAATGACTGATTCCCTCATCACGTTCCGCTTTCTGTCGGTACGGACACCTGCGGGAGGCCCGCCGTGGTGGACCCGCGCGGCGGGGCCACCACGGACGTCGGGACGGGAGGCGCCACGACGGCGTCAGCGCATCCCGGAGAAGTAGTCGAACGCCTTGGGCAGCGTGCGGGCCAGGGCCTGTGTCTTCTCCCGGATCGCCTCGAACTCCTGCCGCGCGGCGCCCGGATCGGCGAGCGCCAGCGCCGGCGACGGCTGCACCTCGATGCCGCCCATGCCGAGCAGGACGCACATGTACGAGTACGGCGGCAGCCCGTGGTAGTACGGGTACACCGTCTCGCTGTCCGGCAGCTGGACGCGCCACCTCTCGATGCGCTCCGCCAGCCCGTCCGGGACGGCGCGGGTCTTGGTGTCGCGCCAGTACTGCGTGTCGGACCGCTTGGCGGCCAGGTAGTGCAGCACCAGGAACTCCCGTACGCCGTCCATGACATGGGCGACGGCGTCGTTGTACCGGTCCCGGTGGGCGGGGTGCCAGTCGGGCCCGGGGAAGTTCTTCGCCAACTGCTCGATCGCGTGGTGGATGAAGAAGATGCCCGTCGACTCCAGCGGCTCCACGAACCCGCTGGACAGGCCGACGGCCACGCAGTTCTTCACCCAGGAGTCGCGGCTGCGGCCGATGCGCATCCGGATGTGGTTGGCCTCGACGTCGGCCGCGGCGGGGCCGACGAACTCGCGCAGGGTGCGCTCGGCCTCCTCGGGCGAGAGGTAGTCCCTGGCGTAGACATAGCCGGTGCCGACCCGGCCCATCAGCGGAATCGTCCAGATCCACCCGGCGTCCTGGGCGGTGGCCGTGGTGCAGGGGCGGATGCCCCGCTTCTCCATGTCCATCGGGACCTGGAGCGCGACCGCGCTGTCGTTGGGCAGGGTGTCCTGGTACGAGACGAACGGCTCCTCCAGGGCCTTGTTCAGCAGCAGACCCCGGAAGCCGGTGCAGTCGACGAACAGGTCGCCGGTGAGCTCGCCGTGACGGGCCGTCGTGACCCCGCTGATCCAGCCCCGGTCGTCGAGACCGACCGTCTCGACATCGTCGACGATGTGCCGGACGCCGCGCTCCACCGCGTACGCCGTCAGGTACTTGGCCAGCAGAGCGGCCTCGAAGTGGTACGCGTACGGGAACTGGGTCTTGCCCTGGTGCTCGGACATCGTCAGGCCCCGCATCTCGTCCGCGCCCTCGTCGAAGGGCTGGTCGAGCAGGGTGCCGTCCATCCGTCTCGGGCTGAGCCCGGCATCGATGACCGAGGCCATGACGAAGCAGTCCTTGTCGAACCGTTCGGTCGGCCGCTCCCGCAGCCACCAGTCGGCCAGCGGATGGCCGTTCACCGAACGCATCTGCTCGAACGGGTGGTAGAAATAGTGCCCCTTCTCCCGCCAGTTCTCGAACCGGACCGCCAGTTTGTACGTGGCATTGCAGGCCGGCATCCAGTCCTTCTCCTTGAGTCCCAGGAACTCGAAGAAGTGTCGGATGTCGCTGAAAGTGGCCTCGCCCACGCCGATGGTCCCGACTCTTCCGGACTCCACCAGCGTGATGTCGATCCGTTCGCCGAAAGCGGCCTTGAGGTACGAGGCGGTCATCCAACCCGCCGTACCGCCACCCACGATGACGACCTTGTTGAGCACGAGCGTCTCCAATCCGGTAATTCCACGAGGGCCAGACGAAAAACGACACTAGGTCCACTGCGCAACCCCCGGAAGGCCCTTAAGCGACCGATGAAAATCGCAGGTGGCACACCGGCCCTCGGAGGCGGGAATCCGGTGAAATTCCCCGGCCGCGGCGGGAGTTTGGGTCCCGCGGCCGTTGGCGGGTGTTCCAAAAGAGGAGGTCGATGATCCGGCGCGAAAGTCCAGCACCGAATCCCGTGGAAGGGATTAATTCGATGTTTCGCACCATCAGGGCGGTCGGCACACGGCCCTGAGGCGTCCATTCCGACCCCCGACGACCCCCGACGACCCCCGACGGGCCCCGACGGGCCCCGACGACCCCCGACGGGCCCCGGACACGACGGAGCCGCCCTCCTCCCGGCGGGGGAGGAGGGCGGCTCCGCGTACGGGCTCACTCCCCGGACAGCAGCTCCGCGACGTGCCCGGCGATCGCCGCCACCGTCGGCTGGTGCCACAGCAACGTGGCCGGCAGTTTGTGCCCGAACCGCTTCTCCAGACGCCTGCGGACGACGATCGTCATCACCGAGTCCAGCCCCTGCTCCACCAGCGAGCGGCGGATGTCGAGCGACGCCACCGGCAACCGCATCTCCCCGGCGATCCGGGCCGCGATCTCCCCGGTGAGCCGCTCGCGCAACGCCTCGCCGGACAGCCCGGCGAAGGAGTCCCCGCCGTCCTGCGCCGGTTCCGCCGCCTCCGGTTCCGCCGTGCCGATCTCCCGCAGCAGCGGCGGCCGTTCCCCGCCCGCCTCCAGCGGGACCGTCCGCAGCACCGGGAAGTGACCGGTACCGCGCCGCGCCGCGTGGTCCCACGCGGCGAACGCCTCGGACACCGAGATGGCGGTGACGCCCCGCTCGCGCAGCTCCAGGTCCACGACCTCGTTCACCGCCATGCCCTGGCCACGCCACGACGTCCAGCCGAAACCGGTGGTGTCACCGCGATGGTGCGCCAGGGCGTCCAGGAACGCGTTGGCGGAACCGTAAGCGGCCTGACCCGGCAGCCCGAGGAGCTGGCCGCAGGAGGAGAACAGCACGAAGAAGTCCAGGCTGCCGACCGGGAACAGCTCGTGCAGCACCCAGGCGCCCTGCGCCTTCGGCCGCATCACGGCCCGCAACGACTCCTCGTCCACGTCCGGGACCATCCGGTTGTCGAGCACACCCGCGGCGTGCACGATCCCCCGGACCGGCGGCATCCCGAGCGCGTCCGGAGCGAGCAGCCGGGCAGCCCCGGCCGCGTCGGCGACGTCCAGCGCCAGCACGCGCACGGTCACCCCGAGCGCCTCCAGCGCCCGCACCCGCTCGACATGACGCCGCGTCGCCTCGTCCTCGACGGCGTCCCACTCGGCACGCGGCGGCAGCCCCCGCCGCCCGGCCAGCACCAGGCGCCGGGCCCCGCGCCCGGCCAGCCAGTGCGCGACCTCCAGACCCAGCACCCCCAGCCCACCGGTGATCAGATAGGTGCCGTCGGAGCGGCAGACCACCGCCTCGTGCCGGGACTCCCGCCCGGTGCGGGCGAGCCGGGCGACCTCGGCGCGGCCACCGGACCGCAGCGACACCACGTCCTCCCGCGGCGCGGCCCGCACCACGTCGAGCAGCGCATCGGCCGTCTTGGCGGTGTCCGTCGGCAGATCGATGATGCCGCCCCACAGCTCGCCGTGCTCACCGGCCAGCACCCGGCCGAGCCCCCACAGCGCGGAGTGCGCGGGGCCGCTCGCCTCCCGGGACTCGCGCACCCCGCTCGTCAGGGCCCACAGCCGGGGGAACTTCACGGCGCCCGACGAGGCCAGCCGCTGTGCCGTCGCCAGCAGCAGCCAGGCGTTCGCGGCGGCCGCGTCGGGGACCGACTCGCCCGGCGCGGGCGACGGCGGCAGCACCAGCACGTCGGTGGCCGGGTCGAGCCCGGCCGGGTCGTCGAGGTCCTCGGGCCGCTTCAGGGCCGAGAACCGCCGCCCCTCGGAGACGATCCGCTCGCGCAGCGCACCCGCCAGGGGGTGGTCGACCGCGCCGATCAGCACAATGTCCCGCCCGGCGCCTCCCGTGTCACCACCGGACCGCGACGCTTCCTCCAGCGGACGCCACACCACCTCGTGGACCAGGTCCTCGGGCCTGGCGGCGGTCATCGACTCCTGGCCGATCGACGCGTACCGCACGCCGGTCAGCGCGGCCAGCACCCGGCCGGCGGCGTCCGCGATCAGCACGTCCACCGCGTCCGCCGTCGGATCGTGCACGACCCGGATGTCGGCGGCCGTCGGCGGCACGCCCTCGACGACCACCGCCGTCAGATGCGCGACCATCCGCAGCGCGGCGGGCCCCGGGTAGGCGGACGGGGCGATCGACAGGGCGGCGTCGAAGAGGGGTGCCCAGGTCGCCGGGGCCCGCTCCGGCCGCGCGGCGGTCACCCGTGCGTGCAGCACGCCCTCGGCGCGCCGCAACTCCTCCACGTTCCAGTCGAAGCCCATGGTCGGCACGCCGACGGAGGCCAGATGCCGCTGGATCCCGCCCGGGTCGGCCGGTACGAGCGCGCCGGGCGACGCGGGCAGTTCGACCGGTACGCAGGGGCGCGTGTCCAGGACCGTGGCGGTGGTGTGGGTGAGCCAGGAGCCGTCACCGTCCGCGGTCCGCGAGGAGAGCCGCAACCCGTCGTCGCCGTGCACCACCTGGATCTCGCGGCGCTCGCCGACGGTCAGCGGCAGCCGCAGCGCCATACCGCCCAGCGCCCGGGAGCCCGTGCGTTCCCCCTCCGGGGCGCCCGCGCCGTCCCCGTCCTCCGCCGCCGCGAGGAACGTGTTGATCAGCACGGCGGCGGGCACGATCTCGGTCCCGTTGATGGCGTGGCTGCCGGGGTACGGGCGGTTCGCGTCCTCCAGCACGGTCCGCCACAGCCGCAGCGGCCGGTCGGCGACGGCGACCGGGGCACCGAGGAGCGTCGCCGCGTCCACGTCGTGCCCGAGACCCTGACCCGCCCCCGGGAAGCGGGTCTCCCGCCAGTGCGGCTGCCGCTGCCAGGCCACCCGCGGCAGGGTCACCAGGTCACCCGTGGGGTGCAGACGTGCCCAGTCGCACCCGATACCGGAGGCGTGGACGGCGGCGAGCGCGGCGAGCAGCGAGGACCGCTCCGGCTGGTTGCGCCGCAGCGACGCCCCGACGAACGCGTCCTCCCGCCCGAGGTCGGCGAGGGTCTCCCCGAGCGAGTGGGCCACCACGGGGTGCGCGGAGATCTCCAGGAACGCGTGGTAGCCGTCCTCGGACGCGGCCCGGGTCGCCGCCGCCAGCCGCACCGTGTTGCGCAGGTTCGCCGCCCAGTACGCCCCGTCCGCCGACGGGGTGGTACGAGGATCGGCGAGCGCCGTCGAGTACATCGGGACCACCGGCTCACGCGGGGCCAGGTCACCCGCCGCGGCGGCCAGTTCGTCGAGCAGCCCGTCCATCTGCGGGCTGTGGAAGGCGACGTCGGACGCCACCTGTCGCAGCTGTACGCCCTGCTCCCGCCACTCCTCGACGAGTGCGGCGACCGCGTCGGCGTCGCCCGAGACGACCGTGGAGCCGGGGGAGGCGGAGATGGCGGCGACCACGTCCGTACGGTCCGCGAGGCGCTCGGTGACCTCCTCCAGGGACAGGCTCGCCATCGCCATGGCGCCCTTCCCCGCGACCCGGCGCAGCAGCTCGGAGCGTCGGCAGATCAGCCGGGCGCCGTCCTGCCGGGACAGCGCCCCGGCCGTCACCGCCGCGGCGATCTCGCCGACGGAGTGGCCGATCACGGCGTCCGGGGTGACACCGTGGGCGCGCCAGACCGCGGCCAGCCCGATCTGCACCGCGAAGATCATGGTCTGGACGCGGTCCACGGTCTCGAAGTCGCCGTCGAGCAGCACCTGACGGGGCGAGAAGCCGATCTCCTCCAGGAACACCGGCTCCAGTTCGTCGATCGCCGCGGCGAACGCGGGCTCGGACGCGAGCAGTTCGCGGCCCATGCCCGCCCATTGCGAACCGTGGCCGGAGAACACCCACACCAGCCCGCGTCCCGGGTCCGCCGGTGCCGTGCCGACGACCGCCTCCCGCGACTGCTCCCCCTCGGCCACGACCCGCAGTCCCGCGACCAGCTCCTCGCGGGTCGCGGCGACGATCCCGGCCCGGTGGTCCAGGTGCGAGCGGCGCAGTGCCAGGGTGTGTCCCAGGGAGTCGAGAGCGGCGCCCCGGCCCGCGCCGGTAGCGCTCAGCCAGTCGGCCAGCGCGCCCGCGTAGGCGCGCAGCCCGGCGGGCGACTTGGCGGAGACGGGGAAGAGCCGCGTCCGCCCGGGTGCGGTGGACGCGGCGCGCTCCGGTGCCGGGCCGGGCGCGGGGGCCTGCTCCAGCAGGACGTGCGCGATGGTGCCGCCGTATCCGAAGCCGGAGACCCCGGCGCGGCGTGGCCGGCCGCGGTCCGGCCACGGGGTGCGTCGGGTGACGACCCGCAGACCGCCCCCGGCCCAGTCGATCGCCGGGTTGCCCTCGTGGTGGTTGAGGCTCGGCGGTATCTCGCCGTGGTGCAGGGCCAGTACGGCCTTCAGCAGGCTCGCGACCCCGGCCCCGGCCTCCAGGTGCCCGATGTTGGGTTTGACCGAGCCGATCAGCAGCGGCGCGTCGGCGGGCCGCCCCTCGCCGTACACGGCGGACAGCGCGCCCGCTTCGAGCGGATCGCCGAGTCGCGTGCCGGTGCCGTGGGCCTCGACGTAGTCGACGGAACCGGCGTCGATGCCCGACCGGCGCAGCGTGGCCTCCAGCAGCTCCCGCTGCGCGGTGCCGCTGGGGGCCATGATGCCGTTGGTGCGGCCGTCCTGGCTGACGTGGCTGCCGCGGACGACGGCGAGGACCCGGTCGCCGTCGCGCCGGGCGTCGGAGAGCCGCTTGAGGACGAGGACCGCGCCGCCCTCGCCCCGGCCGTACCCGTCGGCGGACGCGTCGAACGGCTTGCAGCGGCCGTCGGGTGCGGTGGCACCGGCGGACTCCAGCGTCAGCGACAGCCCGGGGTTGATGATCAGGTTGACGCCGCCGACCAGGGCGACGGAGCTCTCGCCCGCCCGCAGGCTCTGGCAGGCCAGATGGGTGGCGACCAGCGACGCCGAGCAGGCGGTGTCCACGGCCATGCTCGGGCCGCGCAGATCGAACGCGTACGAGATCCGGTTGGCGGCCGCGCACATGGCGCTGCCGATCCCGGTCCACGCCTCGATCCCGGGCAGGTCCTCCAGCAGCCGCCGCCCGTAGTCGTCCGAGCCGATGCCGACGAAGACACCGGTGTCGCCGCCCGCGAGGCTCCGCGGCGGGATGCCCGCGTCCTCCAGCGCCTCCCACACCACTTCGAGCAGCAGTCGTTGCTGCGGGTCCATCAGTTCCGCCTCGCGCGGTGTGAGACCGAAGAATGCGGAGTCGAAGCCCTCGACGTCCTCGATGAACCCGCCGGGTATGTCGGCGCGACGCACCGCGGCGCGGTGCTCGGGACCGAGGTCCCGGTAGACGCCCCAGCGGTCCCGGGGCATGTCGCCGATGCCGTCGCGGCCGGCCAGCAGCATCTCCCAGAACGTACCGGGGGAGTCGGCGTCACCCGCCAGCCGGCAGCCGGCTCCGATCACCGCGATCGCCTCGGGCGCCGCGGACTTGTCTGTGTTGGACACGACTTCGGTCTCCTTCGACTCGATCAACCGCACCACGGGGCGGTGTGCCGGATGCGCACGACCGCGCAGGACAGGGTGACGCCGGGGCCGACGCCGAGCATCAGGAAGTGGTCGCCGGGCCCCAGTTCACCGGTGCCGAGCAGATGGTCGAGGGAGACGATCTGGTCGCTCGCCCCGAGGTGGCCCACCGTCCGGCCGAATTCCCACGTCGACTTCTCCATGGGCAGGCCCAGCGCCGCCATGCAGCGCTGCTCGACGATCTCCCGGGAGTAGTTCATGTACGCGACCCGGGTGACGTCGGCGAGGCCGATGCCCGCCTCCGACAGCGTCCGCTCGACCAGCTCCAGCGTCATGCCGTGGACCCGTACGAGGGCGCCGGTGCCCACGCCGTCGGCGAGCGCGGCCTGCTTGAACTCGGCGTTACGGGCCTGGAAGTCCAGTGGGCGCCCCACCGTCGGACCGGGCGGGAACAGCGGTTCGGTGCCGCGGTGCATCTGCTCGGCCTGCGACACGGCGACCGACCCCACCGACAGCAGCTGGGCGAACGACGGCTCGGTGGTCAGCACGACCGCGGCGGCGGCGTCCCCGGCCACATAGCCGGGACCCATGGTCCAGCGGTCCATCATCGGGGTGCCGAAGTTGTCGGACGCGACGAGCAGCGCGGTCGGATGCCGCCCCGCGCCGTCCCCGGCCGCCGGACGGCCCCGCAGGTGTCCGGCGCCCAGTTCCAGGGCGCCGAACATGCCGTTGCAGCCCTGCCGCACCTCGACCGCGAGCACCTCGTCGCCCACGAGGTGCCGCTGGAGGTAGTACTGCGGCTGCCAGCCGTCGGGCCCCTGGTGCCAGGAGTCGGCATACAGCAGCAGATCGGTGTCGCCGGGGCGGTGCCCGCAGCGCTTGTACGCCTCCTGGGCCGCGCGCAGCGCCATCTCCGGCGCCGGGATCTCACCGGCCACGGCGGCACCGGCCAGTTCGTGCAGTTCGGCCTCGAAGGCGGAGTACCGCCCGCTCTCGACGGCCTCTTCGACGGCGACCGTGCCGGGCAGGAAGACTCCGAGCCCCTTGATGAATACGTCGGGCGTCCGCAAGGCCGCCTCGCCTCCTCGATCGGTGGAATGGGAGTGGGCGGGTCGCGGCCGGGGCCGCGACCCGGTGGGGTCAGAGCACCGGGTCGCCGTGCGCGAGCGTTTCCAGCGTGCGCACCAGCCGGCCGAGCAGCCGCCTCGCCTGCGCGCGGGAGAACACGTCGGGCCGGTGGCCGAGCCGCAGGGTCAGCGAGCGCCCCGGCACGGCGGCCAGCCGCAGCGGGTAGTGGGTGCCGTCGTCCACGTCGAAGGAGACCAGGCGCAGGCCCCCGGCCGCGGCCGGGTCCTCGGCGTCGAAGGAGTGGTTGACGAAGGTGATGGCGGTGTCGAAGAGACCACCGCCGCCGGGGCCGGGAGCGGCCCCGCCGTCCGGCCCCGACGCCTGCCGCTGGATGTCGCCCAGCCCCAGATGGTGGTGCGGCAGCAGCGCCCTCTGCTCACGCTGGAGCCGCGCCAGGGTCCGAGGCACCGGTTCGCCGGCCCGCAGCCGCAGCCTGACCGGGACGGTGTTCGTCAGCAGGCCCACCATGTCCTCGACCCCGGGCAGCTCCGGCGGACGCCCGGACACCGAGGCCCCGAACACCACGTCGTCGGCGCCCGTCATCGCGGCCAGCAACAACCCCCAGGCGACCTGCACGACGGTGTTGAGCGTGACCCCGTGGGCCTGTGCCCGTCCGACCAGGGCCGCGGTCAGCTCCTCGTCCAGCAGCTCGGTGAGGTGTTGCTGCGCCGGTGCCGGTTCCGGGGCGTCGTCGGCCACGAGGGTGGGGCCGGGCAGGCCCCGGAGCGCGGCGGCCCAGGCGTGCCGCGCCGCCGGGCGGTCCCGGCCGGCGAGCCAGGCCAGATGGTCGCGGTGCGGCGGGGCGGGCGGCAGCACCGAGGCGTCGCCCCCGCGCGCGTACAGCGTGAACAGCTCACGGACCAGGATCGCCGTCGACCAGCCGTCCCAAAGGATGTGATGGGCCGTCAGCAGCAGTCGATGGCGGTCCTTCCCGAGCCGCAGCACCAGGAACCTCAGCAGCGGTGGCGCCGTCATGTCGAACCGGTGTCCGCGCTCCGCCGTCGCCAGACGGCGCGCCTCCTCCTGGCGCCCCTCCTCCGGAAGGCCCGTCAGATCCCTTTCCCGCCAAGGGATCCGTACGTCCTCGCAGATGATCTGCACCGGCCGCGCCACGTCCTCGTGCCGGAACGCGGCCCGCAGCCCGGCGTGCCGCCCGAGCAGCGCGCCCGCCGCCGCCCGCAGCGCCACCGGGTCCAGCGGGCCCTCCAGATCGAAGACCAGCTGCGCCGCGTAGGCGTCGGCCCCGTCCTTCGCGAGGACGCTGTGGAAGAGCAGCCCTTCCTGCAGCGGGGTGAGCGGAAGCACGTCGGACAGGCCGGGGTGGGCGGCGGCGAGCGCGTCGATCCCCGCCTGGTCCAGATCCACCAGCGGAAGGTCGGAGGGGGTGAGGCCGCCGGCCCCGGCCGACCGGCCGTGGGCGACCAGACCGGCCAGCGCGGTGGACCACGACTCGGTCAGCTCCTTCACCGCGGAGTCCGTGTACCGGTCGCCGTCCCACACCACGGTGACGTCCAGCTCGGGCTCCGCGCCCAGGTCGTAGGCCACGGTCGTGAACGCCACCGAACCCGCCGGGACGGTCACCGGTTCGGCGGCGAACGAGAACGCGGAGTGCGGTCCGTCCGGACCGGCCACGGGAAGCCAGTCCCCGTCGTGTCCGGCCGGGCCGTCCCCGTCCCCGAAGAGCCTTCCGTCGCCACCTCCGGCCAGGCGGAGCAGCCCGCGGTCGTACAAGGCGAGGAGCGGCGGCGCCCCCGCGGTCACCCCCGGGGCGCGCAGCCGTTCCTTGGCCCCCTTGAGCACCCCCGCCACCGACGGCGATCCCGCGCACACCTCGTCCCAGGACGCCCCGTCCGTGTCGAGGCGGACCGCGACCGCGTCGGTGAGGGGCCCGACGGTCCGCCCGGCCGCGGCGTCCCGGCGCCGCCACTCCAGTCGTACCGCGCCGCCCGCCGCGTCGTCCTCGGGCCGGTTCGCCCACCGCGCGTACGCCAGCGCCAGGCCGGTCGCCAGCACCTCGCCCGGATCGGCCCGGTACAGACCGGCGAGCGTGGTCCGCAACGCGCCGAACTCGCTCGCGGGCAGCGTCATGCGCAGGCTGCGGGTCCGGCCCGTGGCCGGGCCCGGGTTCGCGCCGTCGTCGGGAAGGTCCGGCGCCGCCCGCCGCGCGGCCCATGCCCGCACGGACGCCCCGGCCGGACCGGGGGCGACGGCCCGCCCCGCGACCACGTCCTCCCACGCCGCGGCGAGATCCGCGAGCAGGACGCGCCACGACTCGGCGTCCACCACCAGCGCGTGCGCCACGAGCAGCAGCCGCCCCGCACGGTCGGGGCCCGCGTCGAAGAACACGGACTGCGCCATCAGCCCGTCGGCGGGCGACAGCCGGGACCGCGCCGCGGCACACGCGTCCTCGAAGAGATCTCCGAAAGGCTCCCCGAAGGAGTCCGGACCCGCCCGCGTGACCAGCTCCGGCGCGCCGAACGTCCCGGGAGGCAGCGTCACGGCGTCCCATCCTCCGGCACCGTTCACCGCCAGCCGCAGCCGCAGCGCGTCATGGCGGTCCACCAGGGCCCGGACGGCCTCGGCCACCGCGTCGAACCCAGCCCCGGCGGGCACCCGGAGCAGCACCGACTCGTGCCCCGCCCCGGCCGGTGTCCGCAGCAGGCGCGCCGCCCGGCGGAGGGCGGGCACCCCGGCCACCGGACCGGCCCCGACCACCTCGTCGTCGCCCCCGGTCGCGTCCCCGTCCGCCCGCTCGCGTGCGTGCGGGGCGAGCTCGGCGACGGTCGGGTACCGGAAGACGTCGGCCGGCTCGATGCAAAGGCCCGCCGAGTGCGACCGCGAGACCAGTTGGAGCGCGGTGATGCTGTCACCGCCCCGGTCGAAGAACGAGTCCTCCACACCGAACCGCTCCAGCCCGAGCACCTCGGCGAACAGCTCGCACAGGGTCTCCTCGCGCGCGTCGCACGGTGGCCGGCCGGGCACGGCCGCCGAGAAGTCGGGTTCCGGCAGCGCCCGGCGGTCCACCTTGCCGTTCGGGGTCACCGGCACGGCCTCCAACGGCACCACGGCGGCCGGCACCATGTGGTCCGGCAGCGAACGGGCCGCGAAGCCCCGCAGCTCCCCGGGGTCCGGTGCGGTGGAACCGGGCGCGGTCACCACATAGGCGACCAGCCGCTTGCGGCCCGGCCCGTTCTCCCGGACGGCCACGATCGCGGTCCCCACCGACGGGTGGCGGGCCAGCACCGCCTCGATCTCGCCCGGTTCGATGCGGAACCCGCGGATCTTGACCTGGTGGTCGGCCCGTTCGACGTACTCCAGCTGCCCGTCGTCGCGCCACCGCACCAGATCGCCGGTGCGGTACATGCGTGAGCCGGGCGCTCCGTACGGGCACGGCACGAACCGTCCGGCCGTCAGCTCCGGGCGGCGCAGATAGCCCCGGGCCAGCCCGGCGCCCGCGATGTACAGCTCCCCGACCACGCCCGGCAGGACCGGCGCCATGGAGTCGTCCAGCACGTACACCCGGGAGTTGGCGACCGGCCCGCCGATCGGCGGGGCACCGGCGGGCGACAGCGGCCGGCTCACCGTGGTGGTGACGGTCGCCTCCGTCACGCCGTACTCGTTGAACATCCGTCGCCCCGTGGCCCATCGGCGCAGCACTTCGGGCGCCACCGGTTCGCCGCCGGTGATCAGCACCCGCAGCTCCGGCAGGTCGTCGGCCGCCATGCGCGCCAGGAAGACCGGCGGCACGGCGGCCTGGGTGACCCCCTCCGCGCGCAGCAGCCGCGCGAGCGCCGGGCCCGTGACGGTCCGACCGGCGGGAGCCAGCACCAGCCGCCCGCCCGCCGCCAGCGTCGGCCAGATGTCCGCCATCGCCACGTCGAATCCGGGGGAGACCAGTTGCAGCACGCGGCTGCCGGTGTCGAGCCCGTACCGCCGTATGTGGTCCGCGACCAGATTGCCCAGCCCCCGGTGGGGCACGACGACGCCCTTGGGGGAGCCGGTGGACCCCGAGGTGTAGACGACGTACGCGGGGTGGTCGGGGTCCGGTCCGGGCAGTGGCGGCCGGGACCCGCCCGCCACGGCGGCGCCCTCGTACGCGTCCACGCCGTCCTCGTCCAGCAGGATGCGGGGCGCCTTCCCCGGCACTCGCGCTTCGAGCGCGGCCGTGGTGATCACGCACGCGGGAGCGGAGTCGTCGAGCGTGTACGCGATCCGCTCGGCGGGGTACGTCATGTCGACGGGCACGAACGCCGCACCCGCCTTGAACACCGCCAGCATCGCCACGACGAGCTCGGGCGATCGGGGGAGCGCCAGAGCGACGAAGTCCTCGGGCCCGACCCCCCGTTCGGCCAGCAGGCGGGCGAGCCGTTCCGCCCGCGTGTCGAGCTCCGCGTACGTCACGGTGCGCGCGCCGTCCACGAGCGCGACGTGCTCCGGGGCGGCCGCCGCCCGCTCCGCGACGAGCGCGGGAACAGTCCGGTCGGGCACCGCGAGCGCGGTCCCGTTCAGCTCCACGAGCAGCCGGTGCCGCTCCTCGGGACCGAGCACGTCGAGCGACGCGACCGGTGCGTCCGGGGCGCCGACGGCCGCGCGCAGGAACGCGAGGAACCGTTTCCGATGGGCGGTGAGGCCCTCGAGATCGTGCCGCTCGGGATTGGCCTCCAGGACCAGCGACAGCGCCTCGCCGCCGGGCTCCGGACGGACGGTGACGAACAGGTCGAGCGTCGGCCCGGACGCCAGGTTGTGGCTGGTGGCCGGGGTGTTTCCGAACCGCAGCGGACCGCCGTACGGCATGAAGTTGACGATCGGTCCGAGCAGCGCGCCGATCTCGCCCTCCGGCGCCAGCTCGCGCTGGAGGTCCTCCAGCCGGAACCGCTCGTGCCGCAGCGCGTCGCCGATCTCCCGGGTGAGCCGGGGCACCAGCCGGGCGAGACTCTCGCCGGGGGAGACGGCCAGGCGTACCGGCACGCTGTTGGTCGTCATGCCGGGCGTACGGCGCGACGCGATGCTGCGCCGGCCGGTCACCGGCAGCCCGAGGACGATGTCCCGCCGGTTGGTGACGCGATGGAGGTAGACGCCGACGATCGCGGTGAACAGGATCTGCCAGGTCGTACCGGTCGCGGCGGCCGCCGCGCGCAGCAGGTCGAGATCGTCCGGCGCGATCGGGGCGGCCAGCCGCAGCCGCAGCAGTTCCTCCGGCAGTTCCGCCGCCGCACCCGGGCGCCCCGGGACCCGTAACGGCTCGGGCAGGTCGGCGAAGCGCTCCAGCCAGTAGGCGCGATCCGCCGGGAAATCGGCGGACGCGCGATAAGCGGATTCCTCGGCGAGCAGTTCCGTGAGCGACCCGAATACGGGCTCCACTTCATTCCGCCCGGCGGCCAGCTGGGAATAGAGCTCCGCGAGCCTTCGGCCCAGCAGATGAACTCCGTAACCGTCGACCACCACATGGTGGATGCGGTAGTAGAAGAAGTACCTCTTCCCGGAGAGCCTGAGCAGCGCGAAGCGGGAAATCGGCCCGGCGGCCAGATCGAGCGGGCGCCGGACGTCCTCCCGCATCCACCGCAGGGCCTCCGCCTCCGGGTCGGCCGCGCCCGCGAAGTCCGTCGTCGGCAGGACGGTCGCGTGCTCCGGGTCCAGGACCTGCCACAATCCGCCGTCGTCCCGGACGACGGTCCGGATACGGACGATGTCGGCCTCGGCGCGCAGCAGGCTCCAGGCCCCATCGAGCAGGGCCAGGTCGAGCGGCCCGTCCACGGCGATGTATTCCGCGCAGTTGTATTTCTGTCCGGACGCGTCCAGCTGATGAGCGAACCACACTCCCTGCTGACCGGCGGACAAAGGCAGCCGTACCGCGTCCCCCTGGACCATTTCCGACTCCATCGCTCGCAGATTCGAGGCTCCCGCTCCGCCGCACACAGAGGTGCACGGTAAATACAACCTTGGAGATCGCTGCTATAGGCCGCCTATACATCGACCGGTCCGGGAACGAATAGGCCGGATAGCGAAGAAATATAGGCGGGCTCCCCATGGTCGAACCGGACCGCGGTCCTGCCGAGAAGGAGAAGCCCGATGGACGCCCACAGCACCTGGAAGCCGCTGGTGATCACCCCGGCCGACATCGGGGCCGAGCCCGCCCCGGACGCACTGCTGGGCCACCTCCGCGGGCTCGACGACCTCGGAGCCCTGCTGGTGGCTGAAAAGGCCCTGGTCTTCCGCGGGTTCCGCGTCAGCCCGGCCGAACTCGACGACGTGATGGACCTGTTGCTGCCCAACCGGCTGGCCTACGTCCACGGCAACTCGCCCCGCACCAAGGTCGGGCGGAACGTCTACACCTCGACCGAGTACCCGCCCGCGTACACCATCTCCATGCACAACGAGATGAGCTACGCCCACCAGTGGCCCTCCCGGCTCCTCTTCTTCTGCGACCGGGCGGCCGCGACGGGCGGCGCGACCCCCGTCGTCGACGGCGCCCTGTGGCTGGAATCTCTCGACGCCGAGGTCCGCGCGGCCTTCGCCGACGGGGTGCGCTACGCCCAGCACCTGCACGGCGGGAAGGGCTTCGGAAAGAGCTGGCAGGACACGTTCGAGACCGACGACCGGGCCGACGTGGAGGCGTTCCTCGACGACACCGGCGCGACGTACGAGTGGACGCGTGACGGAGCGCTGCGGGTGAGTCAGGTACGGCCGTCGACGGCAGTGCACCCGGTCACCGGCACCGAGGTCTGGTTCAACCAGGCCGACCAGTGGCACGCCGCGGGTCTCGGTGACGAGACCGCCGCCGCGCTCCACCGGATCATGCCGGAGAAGGACCTTCCGCAGTCGGTGGCCTTCGCCGACGGCTCCCCGATCCCGGCGCGGTACATCACGCAGGTGCGCGACCGCGGCCTGGCCGCCGCCGTCGATGTCGACTGGCGGACCGGTGACCTGCTGCTCATCGACAACATGCTGGTGGGGCACGGCCGACGGCCGTTCACGGGGCACCGACGCGTCCTCGTCGCCATGTCCGACTGAGGCGCCGTGCCGGGCCGTGTACCGGGCCGGGGGCGCTGTCCCCGGCTGGGGCCCATCCCGGCTGAGACGCTGTCACCGGGGCCGTGTCCGGGGCTCCCGCCCGGCCGAAAGGGCGTGCGGCCGAGGGCCGTGCCCGGCGTCCCGCCGTCCCCGGGCCGGGTTCCTGCACCGGTCGCGCCCCTGCTGGGGCGGCAGGTGGTACGGCTGTCGTCGCCCCCGGTCGCCGGCCTTCGTCTGCGCCCGGGGTGGCGGCATCGGCCGGCGGGAGGCGGCCACGCTCGGCGCGGGCACCAGCGGGCTTACGACCTCGTCCACGATTGGCAGTGGAGGAAGGAGCGGCGTCTGGAGCCTTCGAATCCAAGGCGGAGGAGGGAGTCGGATGGGGTCTCCCCTGCTCGAACGCAGCTGAGAGCTTGGGGAAGGAGCGTCGGGGACTGACGACAACGCCGGAGGCGGAGGTCCCAGACGCCGCGACGCCGCTGACAATCGTGGACGAGGTCGTTACCGCCGAACCGACTTGGGGGGTGGCTCAGGGCGCCGCACAGCCCGGCGATCACAGCGAGCGACGCCCCTCTCACCGGGCAAGGGTCAGTGCACCACGATGTTGTTGTTGATGTCGCCGACGGTGAAATTGATCAGGCTGCCACAGACGAAGGCGCACCATCCGTGGGGTGGGGTGGGGGGAGTGGGGGTCGACGACACCATGACCGTGGTCTCGTCGTTCGAGGCGGCGCACACGTCGTTGCCGTTGTAGGCGGCGGTGATGGTGTGTGCGCCTTCGGTGGCGAAGGCCGCGCTGTACACGGCCACGCCATTGGCCCCGACCGGCACGGTGGCGAGGAGGTCAGGGCCGTCGAAGAATGTCACGCCCAGTCCGCCGCTGGGGTCTTCCGGGCAGCTGATCGTGGCCGTCAGCGTCACTGGCGACCCGACGGCCGCGGTGGTGGGCGACGCCACGACCGTGGTGGTCGAGAGCTCTTGGGCCGCCGCCGGGGTCCCTAGCGCGATGACCGCGGCCAGCGCGGTGAAGAGCGCTGTCTTCCAGAATCTCAATCCCTGCCAACGTCTCACTGACATGACTCCTTGGGCTGTGGGCTTTCCGGGGTGTTTCGACTCACCGGACAAGTTGAGGACCGTAGTCGCCCCTGCATGGAAGACATGAAGGCGCTCGCGCAGACGGTCCGCTTGGACCACGTGAATCACTCGTCAGGGCCGACACCGCTCTTTTCCCGACGCGCGCTGTCGATTCCGGCTTTTCCCCTGCTCGGGATGTTCAGAGCCGGTCGGACGAGGACGCGCGGAACCGGTTCCGTGCCTTTCCTGCGCCGCTGTGCGACGGTCCGCCGCCGTCGACTGACCGCCCTCACGGCTCGCCCCAGATGTCCCTGTATTTCTCAGCAGACACGCGAACTTACCCCATTTGAGTGATGTGTCGTTATCCTTCTTGCTGCTTCTTACGCCCAAGTGGCTCACTGACTGATGTCCGACCAGGGACCGCCCATCCATCCGCTGGGGGCATCAGCGGCAGTGCTGCGATTCCCATGACGCCTCGGGTCGGCAGCCCCGGTCACGGGTGTCCCCGGCGGTGTGGTCCAGTCCACCGCCTGGTGCCTGCTTTCGCAGGCGGCATCGGCCCGGATGTGGCGGTACAGCTCACCATCCGACCTCACAGGAGGACTCCGATGGCACCCGTCATCACTTCCATCAGCCCCACACAGGGCACGGCCGGTACCGTCGTGACCATCACCGGTACCGGGTTCGGTGCCCTCGCCAGTACGCCGACCGTCTCCTTCGGCAACACGTCCGTAAGCGGCACGGTCACCGTCGCCAACACCCAGATCACCGTCACCGCCCTCGGCGGGTGTGCGGGTCAGGTCAACGTCGCTGTCACCGTGGGCGCCTCCACCAGCAACGGCAAGCCGTTCTTCTACGTCGCCGCCCCCACGATCGGGGGCGTGAGCGCCAACGTCGGCCCCGACACCTCCCCGCCCCCCACCACGCTCTTCGGCAGCGGGCTCGCCGCGGCCACGGCGGTCACCTTCGGTGCGGCCGGCCCCGGCACCCTCGGCCCCGTCGTCAGCGACTCCCAGCGTTCCGCCACCCCGCCCTCCTTCGCCGTCACCGGACCCCCGGTGACCGTCAACGTCACGGCGACGAACCCCGGCGGGGTCAGCCCCATCACCGGCGCCGCCGACCAGTACACCTACTACGACCAGCCGACGGCCACCACCATCTCGCCCAGCACGGGATCGCCGGGCGACAGCGGGGTTCTCATCACGGGCACCGGCTTCTTCGGCGTCAGCGCCGTCACGTTCACCGACCCCGCCGGACCGACCGACTTCGCCGCCGATTTCGTCGCGCTCAGTGGCACTCAGTTGGTCGTGACGGTCCCCTCGGGCGCCCCGACGGGAACGGCGCTCGACGTCACCGTCACCACCCCCGGCGGCACCTCCACCCCCGCCCTCGTCTTCACCACCTGATACCCGCGTAGTCGTGTGTGCCCTGGGCGCCCAGGGCACACACCCCTGCTGCGGACCAGGGGCCGACGAGTCCCGCGCGGAATGCACACCCCTCCCGAACGAGAGACAAGCAAGAGAGGCCCGCGTCATGCCACCGGTGATCAGTACTCTCAATCCCGCCCAGGGCCCCGCCGTCGGCGGCAACCAGGTCATCATCTCCGGCGTCGGCCTCCTCGGTGCGACGGCCGTCCGCTTCGGTACGAACTCCGCCATCTACGCGGTGGTCAGCAACTCCTCGATCAGGGCCATCGCACCTCCGGGCGTCGGGCAGACGAGCGTCCGGGTGACCTCGCCGACCGGGACGAGCAACGGCCTCACCTACACGTATGTTCCGGCGCCGGTGCTCAGTGGGCTTGTGCCCGGCCAGGGGCCGACGAGTGGCGGGAATCAGGTGGTGCTCACGGGCACAGGGTTCACTGGCGCCGGTGCGGTGCGCTTCGGTGCGGCGTCGGCGGTCTTCACCGTCAACAGCGACACGCAGATCACCGCCATCGCCCCTCCGGGCTCGGGCTCCGTCCCCGTGACGGTGACCACACCGGGCGGCACCAGTAACGGCCTTACCTATACGTATGTTCCGGCGCCGGTGCTCAGTGGGCTTGTGCCCGGCCAGGGGCCGACGAGTGGCGGGAATCAGGTGGTGCTCACGGGCACAGGGTTCACTGGCGCCGGTGCGGTGCGCTTCGGTGCGGCGTCGGCGGTCTTCACCGTCAACAGCGACACGCAGATCACCGCCATCGCCCCTCCGGGCTCGGGCTCCGTCCCCGTGACGGTGACCACACCGGGCGGCACCAGTAACGGCCTTACCTATACGTATGTTCCGGCGCCGGTGCTCAGTGGGCTTGTGCCCGGCCAGGGGCCGACGAGTGGCGGGAATCAGGTGGTGCTCACGGGCACAGGCTTCACCGGCGCCGGTGCGGTGCGCTTCGGTGCGGCGTCGGCGGTCTTCACCGTCAACAGCGACACGCAGATCACCGCCACCGCCCCTCCGGGCTCGGGCTCCGTCCCCGTGACGGTGACCACACCGGGCGGCACCAGCAACAGCGTCACCTACACCTACACCACGACGCCGGCACCCACCCTTACGGACCTCGACCCCCATTTCGGGCCCATCAGCGGCGGCAACACCGTCACCATCTTCGGGACCAACCTGACCGGCACCACCGCCGTCCATTTCGATGCCCAGGCCGCCAGCAACATCGTCGTCGTAGGGGACAACCAGATCACGGTGACCGCGCCGGCCGGCACCAACACCGTGGTGGTCACCGTCACCACCCCCGGGGGCACCAGCAACGCCGGCATCGGCAACCCTTACTACACCTACGTCCCGCAACCCGCCCTCACGAGCCTCATCCCCGACACCGGCCCCGCCACCGGCGGCACCAACGTCACCATCAACGGCACCGCCCTCACCTACACCGATCAGGTCTTCTTCGGCGCCACACCCGCCGTCTTCGCCGCCATCTCCGACACCATCGTCCTCGCCACCTCGCCGCCCGGAGTCGGGAGCGTTCCCGTCACCATCCACTCCCCCGGCGGGACCAGCAACTCCCTCACCTACACCTACGAGTAACAGAGCCGCCCCGGGGCCCGAAGCCGAGCTCCCGCGGCAGGCGTTCCCAGGGCGACCCCGGTGTGCGGCACGAACAGAACGCCCTGGAACACCGGCCGCTCCGGATGCCGCATGCGCCCCGGATGCCGGGTCCGCCGTTCAACCTTCGGCAGCAACGGCTCGATCACCGCCCACAACTCGTCATCGATTCACCACGGCTTCGGCCGCGCCACTCCGCACCCCCGGATCAACGGTCCTGGAGCGATCCAACCACCTCAAAAGATCATTTCGTCAGGAGTTCTTGGCCGCGCAGTCGCGCGGGCCGAGGCGACGGCGGACGAGCGGCTGCGGGGCTCCGGACCGAATCGACCGTCGGCACGGACGGACACCGGCCCGCGTGGCGGGTCCGGCACCGCACCGTTCGTCCACGACGAAGTCGCCGGGGACGGCGCGCCGAGCACCGTCCCTGAACTCTTCCACGACCCTTCCACGGGATGAGGCCGTCACGGCTGACAGGCGGTGTCCATCGCGAGGCGGGGGGCCGGACGCACCGTGAGTCCGGTCCCCGGCCGCCGGGCGAAGTCGTCCGCGCCCAGGGCGTGGCCGGGTATGCCGATCAGCGTCTCGTGCCCGATCTCGTCGATGCTGCCGGTGAGCATGGCCTGGTACGTCTGACGGAGCGCGGGACCGGGATCGACCCCCAGCTCCTCCTCCAACTGCTGGCGACCCTCGTGGAACACGGCAAATGCGTCCGCCTGCCGGTCGGCCGCGTAGAGCGCCACCATGAGCTGGGCCCGCAGCCGCTCCCGCAGCGGGTGGGCGCTCACCAGGCCGACCAGCTCCGAGGTCACCTGGACGTGCCTGCCGAGCGCGAGATCGGCCGCGATGCGGCTCTCCAGCGTCTTCATGTACGCCTCGTCGATGCCCGGTCGCTCCGTCTGGCCGAGGTGCTCGGTCACGTCCGTGAGCGTGGGACCCCGCCACAGCTCCAGCGCGGAGGCCAGCGCCTCGGACGCCTGCTGGTACTTGCGCTCCGCCAGGCACGCGTGCCCCGCACGCGACAACACGTCGAACTCGTTGTGGTCGAACCGCCCGCAGATGATCCGCAGCATGTAGCCGGAGCCCTTGCGGATGATCTCGGCGTGATTCTCCAGGTGCTGTCGCAGCCTGGACGCGTACGTGTAGATCTGCGCCTGGTAGGTGCCGGGCGGCCTCTTGCCCCAGAGCGCCTCTCCGAGCCGGTAGTCGGGAAGAACCCGCTCACCGGCCAATAATAATGCCGCCAGCATAGTCCGTTGTTTCGTGCCGTTGAGCGGAATCTCTTTGTTCTCCAACCAAAGTCCGACAGGGCCGAGAATTCGAAACTCCATCACCGATAGTGCTCCTTATGCGTCGGGTCGGTGGGGGCGTGAGCATGGGGGCATGCCGGGACGGTCGATCCGAAATACCCGGCCATATGGCGCCATTTTGACGGCATGCCGAAATCCCCGGAATCAGAAGGGCATCGTGGAGCGGCATGTTGGAAAGATGTGACGGGGAGGACGTGAGCGGTACGGAACCCTGTCGGCAGCAGCCGTCGGCGCGCCCTAAATTCCCAGGGCCGTTGGGCAGGTCCGAATGTGCGTCAGAAGCATTCTCTAGTCCCCGTTCCCCCGTGAACTATCTGCCGGCGGGCCAGTTGTTGAATATTTCTGGCCACGGAGCGACTGTAGTCACGCTCAGGAACGGGCGTCAAGGCGGTGCTGATAAAGGTGGACGCGCTTTTGTCGATCGGCTGTCCGCTTCTCGACTGGCCGATTCCAGTTGGTCCGGAGGGCTTCGCGGCGGTCGGAATCCATGCTGATCGCCCTCTTGGTCGCGGAGCTGCGGCTATGCCGGGATCGTGGTGATCCCCATGGAGGCGCCATGTCGTCGTCACTGCTCAGGCGGCATGCAAGAGATTGTTGGCGGGATACCTGTCAGAAATGGTTGGCAGGTGTCATTGTCGGGCGGCACTTCATCCGCCCGAGGGCGGGCCGGACGAAGGGGTGCGGCTGCCCGCCACGCACGCCCGTCAGTTGTATGAATGCTGTAAAAACGCCGGTCGGGCCGGTCGTCGCGGCGTCGTGGGCCCCACCAATAGCTGCCGTATAGGTCAAATATCGGGGCAATGTGCAGCCTTGATATGCGCGTCGCGGAGGGGCTCCCCGAAGAGATTGGGTCGCAACAGGTGACAGCTATCATCTCGAATCCCATGGACTTCAATGTGGGAGACCTCTACGTCGACCTCATGGCCGCCATGGGCCGTCGGCTGTTCCTCAAGTGCGAGGGGTTCAACTTTGCCGGCTCGGTCAAGCTGAAGGCCGCCACCGAGATGGTGACGGCCAAGGAGCGGACAGGAGAGCTCACCCCGGGCACGACGCTGATCGAATCGTCCTCGGGAAATATGGGTGTCGCCCTGAGTATCGTGGCCGCGAGCCGCGGCTACCGCTTCGTCTGCGTGACCGACGCGCGCTGCACGCGCACCGCACGCCGGATGATGGAAACCCTCGGCAGCGAAGTCCACGTCATCACCGAACCGGACCCCGAGAGCGGCTACCTCGGTGCCAGGCTCGCCCATGTGTCCGCGCTCTGCGCGGCGAACGCCGACTACCTGTGGCTCAACCAGTACGCCAACGACGGCAACTGGACCGGGCACTACCGCACGACGGGCCCCGAGATCGCCAAGGCGTTCCCCGGGCTCGACGTCCTCTTCGTCGGCGCGGGCACGACCGGCACCCTCATGGGCTGCGCCGCCTACTTCCGCGAGAGCCAGCCCTCGGTCACGTTGGTGGCCGTCGACGCCGAGGGCTCCGTGACCTTCGGCGGGCCACCGATGCGCCGCCTGATCCCCGGTCTCGGCACCGGCGTCCGACCGGCCATCCTCGACCCGTCGTACGTCGACGACGTCGTCCACGTCTCCGAGACCGACACGATCCGGATGTGCCACCGGCTGGTGAGCCACGGCTTCCTCTTCGGCGGCTCCACGGGCACGGTGGTCAGCGGCGCCCTGTCCTGGCTGACGGCCAACGACCTTCCCGAGGACACGACCGCCGTCGCCATCGCCCCGGATCTCGGTGCCAACTACCTGGAGACGGTCTACGACGACGACTGGCTCACCCGCTCCTACGGCCCCCGCCTGCGCACTCCGCGGCCGAGGACGAGCGCCCGCTGACCGGACCCGCCCGCCGCAGCACCCGTCGCGGCCGTCCGCGCGCCGGCGTGGAGGCGGACGACGACCCCGGCCCGGCTGGTCGACGAGCGCGGTGACCGGTCCGCTGGGCCGTGTCGTCGAAGCGCCGCCCGCCGTGCGCGGGCCTCGGATCCCCCGCGTCCGGGAAGTCCCGACGGGCGAAGGCCGATAGCTCCGGCCCGTTCGCCGTCGGCCCGTGCACGGCGACTTCTGCGCGGGCCGTGATTCCCTTCTTCCGCCTCCCTCCCCGAGTTCGCCCGGTGCCGTCCGGCAGGCCGTGCGGGGCGCTGCCGCATGCGCGCGATCGGGCGTTGTCAGTGGTCGCAACTATGTTCAGCAGTGTCCCGCCGACGTGGCGCGGAAAACCCCTTGGTGCATAGGAGATGGTGCGTTGTCAGTTCGGGAGAGGTCGAGCACGGCACGGGTCATACCGCCCGCCCGGCCGCGCAAGCTCGCCAAGGTTCCGTTCGTCGAGCTGGCCGACGGACGCTTGCAGGGCGTGGTGTCCAGCGGCTCGGACATCGCACGGGTCTATGTCTCGTCGGTCGCCGTCGGCACGTTTGCGTTCACCTGCAGCACCAACAACAACCGCCCCTGCGGCGGTGCGCGCGGCTCGTTCTGCAAACACATCGGGTCCCTGATCACCGAGGCGGTGCTTCAGTACGGCGCCGAACGCGTCGCCCGCTACCTGAAGGCCGAGACGGGGGACGGGGAGCCGAGCGCGCAGACCATCACTGCGGGCATGACCGCGACGCGTCCGTCGCAGGGGGACACCGCGGCCGCCGCGTCCGTCTTCAGCCGGTTCCTGCGCCACCTGGCGTACCTGGAACTCGCCCCCACCACCGCGCCGTTGCCGGAGATGCAGTGGTTCCCGCCGACCAGGGCGGTGGCGTGATGCGTGCCGACCTGCTCGCCGAGACCATCACCGGGCTCGACGAGACCCTTGCGGCCGTCGACGCCTTCGACCGGGTCCTCGTCACCGGGTTGCTCCGCCCGCAGCCCGCCCAGGCCACCGGCCTGGCAGAGCTGGCGAACGCCGTCGCGGGGACGCCGCTCGCCGCCCGTACCGCCGAGGCGGCGGAGAAGGCGGCGGCCGGAGCCGCCGGGGAGGACCACTTCATCGCCCTCGCCGCCGCCCGGACCGCACTCCTGGGCTCCGTCCACGATGCACTGATGACCCGCGTCGAGGAGGCGACCGGCCGTACCCGCGCCGAGGAGACCGTCGCCCCGGCCGACGGAGAGCACGCGGCGAACCTGCTCGCCGCGGCCCGTTCCTGGCTCTCCGACCTGGCGCGTACCGGATGGCAGGGCATCGACCACGAGGTGGTCTCCGGGGCGGCCCAGGTCGTCTCCGCCATGCTCCCGGATCCGGCCCTGCGCCGCCCGGCGACGCTCCTCGACGGCTTCGCCGCCGAACTCGCCGCGTCCTGCCCGGGGGCCACGCTGGAACACATCCCGGAACGCCGCTGGGCCGACCTGTGGTCCCGTGCCCTGCTGCTGACGCTGCCCGGTGTGGCCGAGGCATCCGCGAGCGGTACGGCCACGGGCCGCCTCCTGCCCCTCGGCGTCGACCTCCAGGAGCACCCGACCGCGGCGCAGGCCCAGGTCCACGCGGTGTTCGAGCCCGCCGACGGCACGGCACCCCGCCTCGTGCGTGCCGCCGTCGCCGTACCCAAGCCCGACACCGTCGTCGGTGCCGGTGTGTGGCAGCTGCTGCGCCCGCACCTCTCGCTGCTGACAGCCGCGGGCGAGGGACGCTCGATGGACCTCACCGACATGCCCATCACCGCCGAGGGCGATCTGATCTGGAGCGACGAGCACGCCCGCCCGGGCGAGCCCGCCGACGTCTTCGCCACCGCCCGCGTCGCCCTGCCCACCGCCGCCGACCCGGTGACCGCGCCGCTGGACCGGCACCCGGTGCGCATCGCCGTGCCCGTCTTCCTGGAGGGCTACACCGCCGGGAAGGACGACGACGGGGCCGTGACATTCACTGTCGCGGGGCACCCCCTCGCCGTCGACACCGACCGCATCCCGGCGGCCGGACCGCTCACCCCGGAGGCCGTGGCGGCGTCCGGCGCGTGCGTCGGACTGCTGCGCTGGGACGACGGATCGTTCAGCGTCCAGCCCCTGGCCGTCGAGGCGACCGTGCGGAAGAAGACCGTCGCGCTCCACGCCGGGGGATGGGCCGGGGGCACGGCCGACAAGGCGGGCGCCAAGGCCGAGAAGGCCGCCACCGACGCCACGTCGGTGCTGCGGGAGCGAGCCGGAAGGCTGTTGCGGAAATGACCGGACGGACTCCCGGGACACGAGAGCCCGACGGCATCACCGGGGCGGAAGGCGACGAGACCCCCGCGGTGGACACCGACACGCCCCTTGCGACCCGACCGGGCGGCACAGCCGCGACGCAAGGCGGCGACAGCGCCGCGGCGCGAGCCGGGGACGGCTCTGCGGCGGACCCCGGCGGGACATCCGCGGCGGACCCCGACGGGGATCCTGTGGCGAACCCGTACGACAACCGTCGCCAGGTCCTGTACTGGCGGCTCCTCGCCCGCCTCTTCGACCACGAGGAGCAGCCCACGCTGGAATCGGCGAGCCTCGCCGTCGTCGAGGACATCGGTCTGCCGTCCGCGCTGCTGGACCCGCAGGCATCCGTCGACTCGGTGGTGCAGCGCCACCCCGGTCTGGCCGACGAGTTCGACGGCCTGATGGCCCCCACCCCGGACGACGCGACGGACGAGGACGAGGACGGACGCGACCGGGCCGCCGAAGTGCGGCGCGCGGCACTGGTGTCGAAGGTGCTGCTCAACGTCTTCGCCACCGGTTCCGGCACGGTCACCGCCGGACAGCTGGCACGCTGGCAGTCCGACGCGGGCTGGCTGGAGCGCGCGCTCGGCTGCCAGCCCGGTGAACTGCGCGGTGGACGCGGCGGCGGCCGTACCGGCGGAGGCGCCGCGGGAGCCGGCGTCAGCCCCACCGGCACCGGCGCCCGGGGAACGAACCCCGACCTCAGCCGGCTCATCCCGGCCATCGGCCCGGAGCTGGGCGCACTCGAGGCGGACCTCGTCAAACGGATGCACCTGCGCGAGGTGCTCGCCGACCCCGCGCTCGCCGCCCAGCTCACCCCGAGCATGTCGCTGATCGAGCAACTGCTGCGGGACAAGAACAACCTCTCCGGCGTGGCCCTGGCCAATGCCAAGGCCTTGATCCGCCGCTTCGTCGACGAGGTCGCCGAGGTGCTGCGCACCCAGGTGGAGAAGGCGACGGTCGGAGCCCTGGACCGCTCCATCCCGCCCAAGCGCGTCTTCCGCAATCTCGACCTCGACCGCACGATCTGGAAGAACCTCACCAACTGGAGCCCCGAGGAGGAGCGGCTCTACGTCGACCGTCTCTACTACCGGCACACCGTCCGCAAGACGACGCCCCAGCGGCTGATCGTCGTCGTGGACCAGTCCGGCTCCATGGTCGACTCCATGGTCAACTGCACCATCCTGGCGTCCATCTTCGCCGGGCTGCCGAAGGTGGACGTCCACCTGATCGCGTACGACACACAGGCCCTCGACCTCACCCCCTGGGTGCACGACCCGTTCGAGACCCTGCTGCGCACCAACCTCGGCGGCGGCACGGACGGCACGGTCGCCATGGCCCTGGCCCAGCCGAAGATCGCCGAGCCCCGCAACACGGTCGTGGTGTGGATCTCGGACTTCTACGAATGGCGGAGCGAGCCGCTGTTCGAGAGCATGACCGCCATTCACCGCTCGGGCGCCAAGTTCATCCCGGTCGGCTCGGTGACCAGCTCCGGCCGCGCCAGCGTCAACCCCTGGTTCCGGGAGCGCTTCAAGGACCTCGGCACCCCGGTGATCTCCGGTCACATCCGCAAACTCGTCCACGAGCTCAAGACGTTCCTCACATAGGGCCACCGAATCGACCGACTCCACCGAATCAAACGATTCCACCGATTCGACCGACTCCCGGAACCGTCGAACGTGCCGGATCGACCGACCACGCCGGATCCACCGACCACGCCGGATCCGCAGAACCAGGCAACTTGCCACGTCGCCAAGTTGCCAAGCCTGCCGAACATCATTGAGAAAGGCCCTGACATGTCCGACCTGTTGCGCGCCCCCGCCGAGATCAAGTACGCCGAGGAGCTGGACTGGCTGGAGTCCATCGACGACAACCCCAAGCCGTTCTCCTGGCGGTTGTCCCCGAAGATGGTCCGCCTGTTCATCCTGGGTTCCGAGCGCGCCGACGGCCTGGACCGCGAGATCTCCCAGAAGTGGTTCGGTGACCGCAGCTTCGTCGAGCGCTCCATCGTCACCCTGGCCTCCGACCGCGGCCTGCTGCTCATCGGCGATCCCGGCACCGGCAAGAGCTGGCTGGCCGAGCTGCTGTCCGCCGCGATCAGCCGCAACTCCACCCTGGTCGTGCAGGGCACCGCCGGCACCACCGAGGACCACATCAAGTACTCCTGGAACGTGTCCATGGTCATCGCCAAGGGCCAGTCCCGGGAGTCGATGATCCCCTCACCGATCATGACCGCGATGGAGACCGGCGCGATCGGCCGCTTCGAGGAGCTCACCCGTTCCACCAGCGACGTCCAGGACGCGCTGATCTCGATCCTCTCCGAGAAGTACATCTCGGTCCCCGAACTGGACAGCGACAGCATCGTCTTCGCCAAGCCCGGCTTCTCGATCATCGCCACTGCCAACAGCCGCGACCGGGGCGTCAACGACCTGTCCTCGGCGCTCAAGCGCCGCTTCAACTTCGTACGCATCCCCGTGGTGACGAACAAGAAGAGCGAGGCGGAGATCGTCCGCTTCCGCACCGAGGAACTGCTGCGCCGTCACCAGATAGAGCTGGATGTCCCGCCGACGCTGCTGGACGTGCTGCTGCAGAGCTTCGCGGATCTGCGCGCCTCGTCGGCGGCGGCCGGCAGCGACGACGAGAAGCTGGAGTCCGCGCTGTCCACCGCCGAACAGATCGGTGTGCTGGAGGACGCGATCCTGCACAGCAACTTCTTCGGCGAGCGCTCCCTGACCGCTCGTGCCCTGGCCTCCTCGCTCGTCGGGTCGCTGGCCCGGCGCGAGCCCGAGGACCTCGCCATCCTCAACAAGTACCTGCACGGCGTCGTCGAGCCCCGCAGCAAGGAGGAAGGCGGATCCTGGCCGGAGTTCCTGGAGGGCGGCCGCGACGCGATCGCCACCCTGTCATGAGCGCCGCCCACGAGGGGACCTTCGCGACACTGCGCACGCAGCTCCAGGAAGCCGCCGCGACGTTCGCCGACGGACCCGACGCCCTCGAAGGAATCCTCCTCGGCATCGTCGACGACGTCGACCGCGCGGTGCGCGAGCCGCTGGAGGTCTTCCCCGTCTGCCACCACTCGCCCGCCTCGGCGACCGCGATGGCCCGCCGACTGCGCGAGAAGCAGCCCAAGGTCGTCTACCTGGAGCTGTGCGAGGACATGGCACCGCTGCTGACCGAGCTGCGCAACTGCCGCCTCCCGGTCGCGGTCCAGGCGTTCGCGACCGAGGTCGACGGCTTCCCCGCCGAGTGGTCCCCGCTGTCGGTCATCGCTCCGATCACCGAGGCGTCGGCCGAGTACCAGGCGATCGCCTACGCCCTGGACACCCCCGGTGTCGAGCTCGTCCTCGTCGACCGTTCCTCGGACCACGTCTTCCAGTGGGACCCGCGCGGCACGCGGACCGAGCAGTCCGCCGACGCGGACGCACCGCCGCCCACCGAGGAGGAGGCCGCGCTCCACGGCGACGCGGTCGGCGTGGAACTGGGCGACCTGCGCCCGCGCTTCGCCGAACTGGAGGAACACCTGCTGCGCCACGGCAAGGTGCGGCACTGGTCCGAGTGGTGGCACCAGTACGTCGAACTCCCGCTCGGCGACCGGGGCAGCGACCACGACACCTACCGCCAGGTCATGCTGCTGATCGGCAGCCTCTTCCGGCGCCTGGCACCCGGCGACTCCGACCGGGTGCGCGTGGACGAGGACCGTGAACGCCACATGTGGACCAGGATGCGCGAGCACCTGGCCGCGACCGGCACCGATCCCGCCGACTGCCTCTATGTCTGCGGCGCCTTCCACGCGGTCAGCCGCGTCGCGGAGTTCGGCGTCCATGGCACCGACACCTTCGAGATCGGCCCGCGCACCGCCACCACGTGGCAGTACGGACTGATCCCGTCCAGCCACGCGGCGATCGAGGCGCAGTTCGGCCTCGCCGCGGGCTCGGTGTCGATCGCGGCGACGGTCTGGGCCAAGAACCTCAAGCGCACCGGTGTCAAGCCGTACCGCCTGGCAGGCCAGAACGGTACGAAGAAGGCGAAACCCAAGAAGACCGCGGCCCCGGCGGTCCCCGCACCGACGGCCGCGGTCCCGGCCTCCGACAAGCTGACCGGATTCCTCCGGCGGCCACCCGTCCTGGACCGCCTGGACGAGGCCGAACTGCTCGGCTGGTCCGTGGAGATCGTGCGCGCCGCCCGCCGCAACGGCTATCTCGCCTCCACCGCCGACGCCATCGCGGTGTTCGAGACGTCGATCCTGCTGGCCGGGATGCGCGACCGGGCCAGGCCCACGCCGTACGACTTCCAGGACGCGGCGGTCACCTGCATCGAGAAGGACACCGTGCCGGGCCGGCGCGACGTGCGCCGCCTCGTCGAGATCATGATGGGCGGCGACCGTGTCGGACAGGTCGGCTACGACGCGCTGCCGCCCCTGGCACGCGACGTGCACGACCGGCTCGCGCCGCTGAACCTGAAACTCCAGCAACGCGGCGTACAGAGGGCGTTGCTGAACATCGCCGCACAGCCCGAACTGGAGCGGTGCTCCGATGTGCTGTGGATGCTGCGCCGCCTGATGCCGCGGGGTGCCGCACGCCCGATCATGGGTGAGCGCCGGCTCGGCGAACGTCCGATCCAGGAGTCGTGGGACCTGGCGCTCGGCACCCACCAGCGGGCCCTCATCGAGCTCGGCTACGAGGGCGTCAGCCTCGAACAGGTCCTGGAACAGCGCCTGCGCCGCACGGCGTACGACCCGCAGGCCACCGCGGCGACCGTCCTCGCGACCGTCGAGGACGCGACCCTGTACCTGCGCAGCCGCCGCCTCGCCGACGAGCTGGGCACCCGTGCCCTGGAGGTGCTCTCCGCCGAACGCAGCGTCGACGACGCACCGGAGGTGCTGCGCCGGGTGCGCGGGCTGCTGGCGTACTACCGCACCAGTGAGCCGGTGCTGCCGCCGTGGATCGAGTCCTTCGTCAAGGCGGGCTACGCGCACTACTGCACCCTGCTGCCCACGGCGTTCACCGACGACGACGCCACCGTCCGTCAGGTGGCGGCGATGCTGGGCTTCCTGTTCAGCATGGAGAGCCTGGCCCTGTCCCTGGGGTGCGACCGGGCCCAGCTGGAGCTGGCGGTCGCCCAGTCGCACCCGGAGGACCCGTCGAAGACGGCGCTGCTGTGGGCGGCCCGGAACCACCTCGGGCTCCTCTCCCGTGCCGAACTGCGGGCACGCTGCGACGAGCTGCTCGCCAACCCCCTGGTGGTGCCCGCCTATCCGCGCTACCTCAGCGGCTTCGTGCACGCCCTGGAGCCCGTCCCGGGCCTCACCGACTTCGTCGTGGAGGCGGTGTCGAACGCGTTCGGGCGGCTGCCGGACCCGGTGCTGCTGCCCTGGCTGCCGACCCTGATCAGCACCTTGCGGACGAGTGGTACGGAGCTGGCCCCGCTGCTGATCCGCGAGGCCGGACGGATCTTCCCCGGCCGGCTCGCGGCACTGGACGAGTGGGTCCCGCCGTGGCGGGCCCGCCCGGAACCGGAAGCCGTACGTTCGGTACGGGGCACGGTTGCGCCCCGGGGCGTCGCGCTGCTCGCCGCCCACCCCGCGACCTGCGACGCGGTGGCGAACCTGCTGGGCTGCGACGCGGCATGGGCGACGACCGATCCCGGCCCGTCGGGTGCGGTACTCGTCGGCCGTCACCCGGACACGGCGGTGGCCTTGGAGGCGCTGCTGTCCGGCTCGTGACGTCGGCGGGGCGGGACCCGGTGCCCACGCCGGGTCCCCGCTCCGGACGCGTCCCGCCGTTCGCGCCGGAGTCGATCACCGGCTCGCGCCGGGCTCACTCCAGGACGTTGACGTCCTTCTCGGCCGTCCGGTCGGCGGTGGGGAGCGGGCGGTGGCCTTCATCCCAGTGGTTGGACCAGGAGCACAGGCCGCAGGCGTATCTCCCGTCGAGCCCGTACACCTGGGCGTCGCAGCCGCGACAGCGGGTGGTGGTGATCTCGGGGATTATCGCGACGGCCGGGGCGGCCGAGGACCAGCCGCACTGGTTGGAACAGGTCCACGACC
This sequence comes from Streptomyces sp. NPDC001750, assembly GCF_042892615.1. NCBI lineage: Bacteria > Bacillati > Actinomycetota > Actinomycetes > Kitasatosporales > Streptomycetaceae > Streptomyces > Streptomyces sp. NPDC001750. The sequence continues at coordinate 52,103 of NZ_JBIAUE010000029.1, forward strand.
CGTCGGGCCCCTGAGTCGCCACCGCGCCGCAGCTTCCGCACGTCATGTATGACCTCCGGGATGTCTGGTCTCCGGGACGGCCCCGCCGCCCGGGGACGACCGGATGACAGGGCCGACTCCAGTGTGCCAGCGGGGCGCCCGTCGGAAGAGTCCCGCGGGGAGGTCCCCGGCGGGGCGGCTTGTTGCCGTTGAGCGGCCCCGGCACGCCGGGCGTCCGCCGCCGTGGGCACTGAGTTGCCGTCAGGTGTGCTGGCGCCGCGGCGGATGACGTTCGACACGCTCAACCGCCGCTTCCTGCCGCCCCACGACGGCGACTCTCCTCGAGGCCGCGAAACACGCCCTGACGGGCCGTTCCCCGGAAGGCGTCCCCCGCCCGGTCCGTCAGTGTGCGTCGGCAGACCTTGCCGGTGGGGCCGAGCGGCATGACGGGGACATGGAGGAATCGCTCGGGCAGTTTGCGCTTCCCCAGACCCCGGCCCAGCAGAAAGGCGTTGAGATCGGCGAGGGCGGGAACGGGGCCGCCCGGTACGGGGCGCACGCAGGCGCAGAGCCGTTCGCCCAGCTCCGGGTCGGGGACCGGCACGCAGACCGCCTCGGCGACGTCCGGGTGGTGGGCGAGCTCGGCCTCGACCTCGGCGGGACTGATGTTCAGACCGCCGCGGATCACCACGTTCTTGATGCGGCCCAGGACGTACAGGCGCCCGTCGGGGCCGATCCGGCCGAGATCGCCCGTGCGCACCCATCCGTCCGGGGTCCGGTAGCGGGCGTCGAGTTCGGGGGCGGCCAGGTAACAGAGCGGGGTCATGGGGCCCTTGGCCTGGATCTCCCCGGAAGCGCCCGGCGGCACCGGGTCGCCGTCGGGGCCCGTGATCCGGATGCTCGCGACCGCGGGGTCCGGTCTCCCGACGCGCCCGTCCTCGGCGCCGGGCGACCAGACCGTATGGCAATTGACACCGTCCGAGGAGCCGTACACGGTCAGCACCGGCCGGCCGAAACGCTCCGCGCACGCCCGAGCGGTGCCGTGCGGCAGGGCGGCACCGCTGGAGACGAGGGCCCGCAGCCCCGGGAAGTCCCCGGCGTCCGCCGGACAGTTCTCGGCGATCCGGCGCAGCATCGTCGGCACCCCGAAGACGTGGGTGGGGCGGTGGACGGCGAGGGCACGCAGCGCCTCGGGCACCGAGAACGACGGCGGGACGACGAGCGTGCCGCCGAGCGCGACGAGGGTGACGACACCGCACGACCCGAAGGAGGAGCCGAGCGGTACGAGGACCAGGTGGCGGCGCACGGCCGCGTCCGGATCGAGTGCCCTCAGATAGGCGGCCCGGCCCCCGGCCATCGCCTGGTGGGCGTAGGCGACCATCTTGGGCGCGGTCTCGGTGCCGGAGGAGACGAGGACACGGGCGGGCGCGGCCGGGTCCACCGGTACGGGACGCCATGGGCGCCGGGCCCGCTCGCCCAGCCAACGTGTGCCCGCCATCCCCCGCTCGGTGCCGAACACCACGTCGAGAAGAGGCAGTCGCGCGCACACGGCCGCATCGGCGCGGTCGGCGAGCACGGCGGCCCGCGCGCGGGAGCGCCCCAGCAGGGCCAGGGTGTCCCGGTCGTCCCCGCCCGGCGGGTGCGGGAGGGCGACCGCCCCGATGGCGTACACGGCGAGTTCGGCGGCGACCGCGTCCCTGCCGCCGGGCAGCCGCAACGCCACGACGTCCCCGGCGCCGAGCCCCGCCTCCGTGAACAGCGCGGCGATGCGGCGGACTTCGGCGTCCAGCCCCGCGTAGTCGAGCCCCCCGTCGGCCGGGTCGCCGCTCTCCACCAGCGCCTGCCGACGGGGATGGCGGTGTACCCGCTCCCGGAACAGGGCGTAGAGGTCGCGGTCCGGGCACAGCCCCTCCTCGGTCCAGGCGCGGCGCTCGGCACGCGGAACGAGGTCGGGTACGGCCAGACCGGCCCGGGAGGTCCACACACCGTCGCGGCGTGCCCCGGGAACGGTGCGCATGCGGGCCGCGGCTTCCCGCACCGCGCCCGTCACGAGAACGTCCAGGGGCTGCGCACCGTCGCGTATCCACCGGGCGGGGCCGGGACGACGGCGTCCCGGAAGACGGGGTCGGCGGGGAGGGCGCTCAGATCGGTGCGGACCTCGGTGGCGCCGAGCCCGGCCGAGTGCAGCCGCTCCCGCCACTCCCCGGTCGTGCGCCTGCCGAAGCGCCCGGCGACGGCCCCCGGAGCGGCGTGCGCCGTCCCGGTGACCCGGGCGAGCGCGGCCAGGTCGGCGCGGGCCCGTTCGCCCAGGTACAGGTGGCCGTCCGCCGTACGCAACGGCAGTTCCAACGGCGACCACGCCGCGCGGCGTACGGGCGGACGCGGCACCAGGGCGGCGGCGGAGAGCAGCGAGGTCTCGGCACGGACACCGCTCCCGGTCCTCGCCCGCCGCAGGAGCCCGGCCACGACCGCCTGGGCGCAGACGAGACCGCCGAGGACGTCGGTCAGCGTCATGAGCGACGGCGCGGGCGGCTCCCCGGCCGGGCGCAGGGCGGCGGCGAGGCCACTGCGGGCCTGGGCGAGGTAGTCGGTACCGATCGGGGTGTGCTCGGGCGGGTAGGCGTCCCCGAAACCGGACGCACCCGCGTACACCAGGTCCGGTCGCACCCGCCACAGCCCCTCGTCGTCGAGACCGAGGCGCACATCACGTCCGGGCGCCCAGTTGTGCACGAACGCGTCGGCGTCCGCGACGAGTTCGCACAGCACCGCACGGCCCTCGGCGGTACGCAGGTCGGCCTCCACGACGGCCTTGCCCGCGTTGAGCGCCGCATAGCGGGCGGAACAGCCGTCGGCCAGCGGCGGCAGCCCCCGCATCGGGTCGCCGCCCGGAGGTTCGACGCGAATCACCTCGGCGCCCAGCAGTTCCAGTACGTGCCCGGCGAGCGGGCCCTGGACCCGGCGGGTGGACTCGACGACCCGTATGCCGCTGAGTGGGAGAGCGCCCGGCGACGCGGGCCCGCCGCCCGGCCGGGGGACGCACGCGCCGCCCGGTGCCGGTACCAGCCGTACGGGCTCCGGCAGTCCGGGCGGCACCGGGTCGTCCGACAGTGCGACCAGGCTGACGCCGCACGCCCGCGCGGCCGCGCGAAGGGCGTCGAGCGGGGCGGTACGGGCGGCCTCCCGCAGTTCCCCCGGCAGTACGCAGACGGCGGTCGCGAACCGCTGCTGGAACGGGGACCAGCCGCGCCCCGCCACCCGTGCGCTGATCCCGAGCCGCGCCCAGAACCGCCGCCACGCCTCGGGATCGAGGGTCTCCAGCTCGAAGGCCGCGCCCTCCGCCGACACGAGCGTCGCACCGCCAAGGGCCGCACCGGACGCGGCCCTGCCGGACGGAACGGGGATCCGTGGTGCGGCGCCCTCGTCCGGTGGGGCCGTGGCCTCGGCGAGGTACTGACAGAGCGCGAGCAGCGCCCCCTGCGCCGCGGAGGTCCGTACCTCGCGCAGCTCCAGCCCCCGGTGCCGGGCGAGCAGTACGGCGGACACACCCTGGGCGGTGAGCACCCCGGCCGCGGTGGCGGCGTAGTCCACGGCGAGCGGGAGCGGCCCGCCGCCCGCCCTGCCGTGGACGTGCATGATCCCGCAGGCCGCCTGGACGGCGCCCTCCCCGTCGAGATCCTCGGCCACGGGCCCGGCCCAGTCGGCCGTACGGCGCACGGCGCACGGTCCGGCGACCCCGGTGTCCCGGGTGTCTCCGGTGTCCCCGAGGGTGTCGCGCAGCAGCCGTGCCGCCACCTCGCCGACGACCGGCGGGGCGGCCGGAGGGGCGAGGGGTGCGGGGGAGGGCGCGGAGAAGGCGATGCTCATCGGGGAGTTCCTCCGGGCTTCCGGCCCTGTGTCGAGTACAGGACGCTGGACGCCGCGCGAAAGCCCGGATCGGTCATCAGCTCCCGAATGCAGTCGAGTTGACGATCCGTCATCCCCTGGGCGAGGAGCCGGTCGCGCAGGTGATGCGTGTGGTGGAGCTGGAGCTGGAGGCTGGCCGATCCGGCGTGCCGCACCTCGACGTACGGGCGGACGTCGATCGCGACGAGCCCGGCCTCCCGCAGTGCCGCAGGAACGCGCCGGCCCCAGTGGGGGTCGCCCCCCGAGGCGCGCAAGGCGGCGGACTTGGCCGCGAGGAAGGCGGTGTAGAGCTGTTCGGACTCCGCGTCGGGAGCGAGCAGCGGGGGCTCGTAGGAGGTGTCGAACTCGTCGATCTGGAGCACCCCGCCGGGTCGCAACGCACGCACGAGCCGGTCGAGCACCGCGCGCCGCTCCGGCAGGTGCTGGAGGACCAGGCGGGCCACCACGAGGTCGTAGTGGTTCTCGGGGAGCGGGTCGCGCACGATGTCGTGTGCGCGCACCTCCAGGTGCGGGGCGGGGGAGATGTGGCGCGGATCGAGGTCGGTGGCGAGCACGGAGCCGCCGGGGCCGACGCGTCCGGCGAGCCAGCGGGCGACGCTGCCGCCGCCCGCGCCGACCTCCAGGCACGTCCAGCCCGGACCGACACCGGTGGCGGCGAGCCGGGGCAGGGTCACGGGGTCGTAGGCGGCGGCGAGGCAGCGGTGCTGCTCCGTGCTGTGCGGGGTGGCGTTGTCGAAGGCGTACCCGGGGTCGGGCCGGACCTGTTCCGGGGCTGCGGGCCGGGCCGATCCCGGATCGGGCGAGACGTGCTCCGGCCCGGGCTGGGCGGGGGTGGGGCGGGCGGCCGTCGGCTGCGGCACGGTGTTCTCCTCCGGTGGGGCTGGAACTCGATGGGACTGGGGGCTCGGTTGGACTGACGGTGTGTCAGGTGAGTTGGGGCTTGGCGCGGTGTGTGGTGAGCGGCGATCACACCCCGACACGGGGATCACGAACCGGGCCCAGGCGGGACCGGATCGGGCCCAGGACGGACAGGGCCGGGCCCGGGAGGGACCGGATGGGGGCCGGGACGGACAGGCCGGGCCCAGGACAGAAAGGCCGAGGCCCGGACGGGCGGGGGTCAGGTCCAGCGGCCGGTGCCGCAGGTCTCGGAGTCGCCCGTGAGCTGCCGCAGCAGGGCGGCGCGCCGCACCTTCCCGGTCCCGGTGCGCGGCACCTCGTCCCAGGTGAGCACGACGGGATCGGCAAGGGGCGGGAGTTCGTCCGCGGCGGTCTTCCAGCGCGACGGGTCGAGGCACCCGTCCCGGGTGACGACGACGGGCAGCGGATCCTTGTCGTCCGGGCGGCCGAGGACGACGCATTCCAGTGCCTCGGGAAGCCGTTCCTCCAGCCGGTCCTCGGTCTCCAGACAGCTGATCCGGCCGGGGTTGTCGACCTCGCGGTCGAGCAGACGGACACTGCCGTCGCGGCGCAGCAGCCCGATGTCGCCGGTGTTCCACCAGCCCTGGTGCTGCTTGTCGGCCCAGCGGTCCTCCTCGCCGACGTAGCCGAGGGCGAGGGCGGCGGTCCGGGCCTGGAGGAGCCCGGTCCGGCCGCGTGGCAGGGGCAGTTGGGTGCGTGGGTCGACCACGCGCAGCCGGGTCTTGACGGGGATGGGGCGGCCCAGGTCGCGGGCGGTGGCGGTGCGCTCGCCGTCCCCCGGGGAGCGGCGGGTGTGGAAGCGGAAGGTGAGCGGGCCCGTCTCGGTCTGACCCCAGCCCTGCATCCACACCGGGTTCCGGCGCCGACTGGCCGCCAGATAGGCGCGGATCGTGGGCGGGTGCACGGCGTCGTAGGTGCTGATGAAGAGGCGTACCCGCCGGAAGGCGTTGTCGAGGCGGCTGGTGAGTTCCTGGAGACGGACGTACGTGCTCGGCAGCGCCTCGGCGATGGTGGGCGGGTGTGCGCGCAGCAGCGGGTCGGCGGCGTCGGGGTCCGCCCCGGACAGCAGGACCATGGCCTCGGGGGCGCGCGAGAAGGCGACGCCCGTCCAGCAGAAGGTGCGCCCGTGCGCGTAGGAGCCGGCGTGCAGCAGGGTGTCGTCACGGCGTACGCCGATGCCGGGGTAGGGGACGGCCTCGAAGCGGGCGAGCTTGCGGATGATCGTGCGCGTGGAGTGCACGACGAGCTTCGGCACCCCGGTGGTACCGGAGGTGTGGTTGATGACGAGCGGCTCGTCGTCGTGGCGGCGGCGGTGCACCGCGGGCCCCGGAGCGACATCGGCCAGCGGTACGGCGCGTGGTGCGGCCTCGTCCACGGTGAGCGTGGTGCCGACGAGGGAGGCGAGGTCGTTCCCGGTGGCCCGGCAGCGCTCCAGCAGTGCGGCGGAGGTGACGAGCACGGCCGGTTCGAGCCGGGCGAGGAGCGTGGCCAGGACCGCCGGTTCGAGCTGTCCGGAGAGCTGGGCGGGTACGGCCCCGGCGCGTACCGCCGCGCAGGCGAGGAGGTCGTAGTCCCAGTGGTTCTCCTTGACGACGGCCACGCGGTCGCCCGGGCGGGCCCCGGCCGCGGCGAGCCGTGCCGCCGTGGTGGCGACCAGATCCGCGAGGGCGGGGACGGTCCAGCGGGTGCCGTCCTCGGGCGCGAGGTCCAAGGGCCGGTCGAGGTGGACGACGGTGGTGTGGCCGCGCTCCGCGGCCTCGTCGAAGAGCACACCCATGTCGTACGGCTTCACCGGGCAGTCTCCAACTGTCGTTCGGAATGGGTTCGCCGGGAGCCGAGGCGGCTGAGGACGCGGGAGGCCGCGAGGCTCCCGGAGCGTACGGCCCCTTCGGAGGCGGGTCGCAGCATCACCCAGTCACCGGCGTACTCCACGGGGCGCGTGGGGCGGCGCATGAAGCGTTCGCGCAGATGCAGCGCGCGCGGGGTGGCCTCCGGCAGAGCGTGCGGGAAGGCGTGCACGAAGCTGTGCCGGGTGGCGCGGCCGAGTCCGGGCACATAGCGCTCGGCGGCGGCGATCAGCCGGGCCTTCGTCTCCGCCTCGGGGCACTCGGCCAGTCCGGGTACGGTCCCCGGGGCGGCCATGAGGGTGAGCAGCCCCCGGCCGTGCGGGGCGCGGCCGGGGTGTTTGACGTGGTCGGCGATGACGGCGGTCAGGACGTCCTCCTCGACGGCGGGGGTCAGCAGGAGATAGAGCGGGCGGCCGTCGGCGGTGGGGGCGAGGGGCCGGTCCAGCAGACAGCTGACCTTGAGCGCGGAGCTGAAGGTGCAGGCGCCGAGGTACTCGCCCTCGTCCGGCGGTGCTTCGGGCCGGAGCGCGGCGGCGAGCGGGGCCGGTACGGCGAGAACGGCGGCCCGGGCGGTCACCTCGCCGTGGTCGAGGCGCAGCCGGGCCCCGTCCTCGGTCTGGACGACCTCGCGCACGGCGCGGCCGGTCTCGACCTCGACGGTTTCGGCGAGCCGCCGGGTGAGCAGGTCCATGCCGTCGAGGTAGGTGCGCCAGCCGGAGGGCGGGCCGACCTCGGCGAGCAGGCTCAGCATCGGGGCGGCGGCCGAGCGGGCGGTGTCCCAGCCGAAGCAGCAGCCGACGAGCGGCTGGAGCAGGTAGTCGTGCAGATCGGGGTGGTAACGCCCGGCCATGGCGCGGACGGTGGCGGCTCCGACAGGGGTGTCGTCTGGCCGGTCCCCGTCGTAGCGGCGGCGGTCGCGGGCGATCCGGCCGAGCAGCCGGACGAGGTCGAGGCGGGCGGCCGGGCCGAGCCCGGCACCGCCGTCGACGAGGGCGGCGGGCCCGCCGACCCCGGGCCGGGCCCGGCCCGCGCGCCACACCGCGACCTCGCCGCCGATGCGGGGCACCTCGGCGTGGCGGACACCGAGACGGTCGAGGAGTTCCCAGGTGGCGCGGTAGCCCCGGGACGGGACCTGCTCGGCGCCCCGGTCGACGGTCCAGCCCTCGTGGCGGAAGCTGCGCATCCGGCCGCCGACCTCGCGGTGGCTCTCGTAGACGCGCACGCTCAGCCCGGCACGGCTCAGCTCGTGGGCGGCGGTGAGCCCGGCGGGACCAGCGCCGACGACGGCCACGTCCAGGTCGGGGGAGACGGGCCGGCTCATGCGGCCCCCGCCCCGACGAGAAGGTTCGCCACGACGAGGAGGACGACGCCCAGCCGGTGCACGCGGAAGCCGATGCGTCGCGCGGCCATGATGTTGTCGGCACGGAAGCCGGTGAGGTACTGCCGCAGCCGCAGGCAGCCGGCCGGGAGCATGACGAGCGCGAACCACCAGGGAGCGATCCCGGTCGCCGAGGCGGCGACGCTGAGCAGGTACTCGGCGGCCGACAGGGCGCCGATGAAGAGGGCGTTGCCGCGCGGCGAGACGAGGACCGCGACCGTGGGACGGCCCACGGCACGGTCGCCCTCGATGTCGTTGGTGTTGGAGTACACCCCGAACATGAGCGGCCCGAAGCCGAAGAGCACGCCCTGCACGAACAGGAAACCGCTGAACTCCCCGGTGAGCAGCCCGTACTGGGCGATGACGAGCACGAGTCCCAGGGCGGCGAGGAACGCCTCCTGGAAGCCGTGGTAACTGATCTTCAGCCCGTAGGAGTACTGGAGGGAGACGACGTAGAGCAGACCCAGCAGGATCAGCGCCCACAGCGGGCGGTGCGGGGCGAGGGCGACGGTGAGCGCCCACACGACCGCCCCGGCCAGCGCGCAGACCCAGGCGAAACGGAGCGCCTCGCGCTCGCTGAGGGTCCCGGCGACGAGGGGCTTGCGCAGTTTGTTGCGGAGCGGGTCGTCGGGGCCGTAGTTGGCGATGTCGCTCCCGTCGCGGAAGCCGGTCACGTCGTCCAGCGCGACCATCGCCATGATGACGAGCACCTGCCCGAGCAGGAAGAGGACGAGCGTGGCGACGGACCGCTTGTCGAGCCCGGGGGTCAGGGGCAGCAGCACGGCGGCGAGAACCACCGGGGTGCTCAGGTAGTAGTCGAAGACGTCGAGCTTGCCCAGCCTGCGGTAACTGCGCAGCTTGCTCTCCGGCCGGGACGCGGCGGGCACTGCCCCGGCGCCGGCCGTGACGCTCTGTGTCATGGGTTCTTCTCGGTCCTTCGTGTCGTGTTGTTGTGTTGTGTTTGCCGTGTTGTGTCGTCCGCCGGCGGCACGCGGGTGACGGCGGACCAGGGGATGGGTGCGTACGGGCATGCCCGGTACGGGACCGGGCGGATCCGGCTCGGGCCGGTGCTTGCCGGTTCGAGCCGAGCCGTGGTGCTTGCGGTCGGAACCCGGGCCGGGGCCCGGTGCCGGAGGCCCGCGGGCCTCCGGCGGCGGTCTCAGCGTCCGGCCGTGAAGGCGCACACGCTGTCGGCGACGTGCTCCACCTCGGCGTCGCTCAGCAGGTGGTGCACCGGCAGCGACAGCGCGCGGGCGGCGGCGGCCCGGGCCCGGGGCCACTGTTCGCCGACGGGCGCGTACGGGGCGAAGGCGGCCTGCTCGGGCAGCGGCAACGGGTAGTAGACGTGGGTGGCGACCCCGGCGCGGTCGAGGTGGGCGCGCAACGCGTCCCGTTCCTCGACCAGCAGGGTGTAGACGTAGTAGCAGCGGCCGTCGCGGCCCGCCGGGGGCGGAACGATTCCCTGCCCGGCGAGCGGGGCGAAGCGCTCGGTGTAGTAGTCGGCGATCCGGGCACGCCGTTCGAGGCGCTCGGGGAAACCGTCGAACCGGTGCAACTGGAAGGCCGCCTGGACCTCGTCGAAGCGGCTGTTGCGGCCGACGAGGTGGTGCACGAAGCGCTGCCGTCCGTCCTGCCCGTGGTTACGCAGCATCCGTACCCGCGCGGCCAGCCGGGAATCACGGGTCACCACGGCACCGCCCTCGCCCGGCATCCCGCAGGACTTCACCTGCACGAAGGAGAAGACTCCGGCGTCGCCCCACAGCCCCGCGGGGGTGGAGCCGAGCACGGCCCCTTGGGCGACGGCAGAGTCCTCCACGAGCCGCAGCCCGTGGCGTCGGGCAAGGGCGGTGAAGCGGGGCATGTCCGCCATGACCGAGAACATGTGGGCGGGCATCAGCGCGACGGTCCGAGGGCCGATGCGGCGCTCCACGTCGTCGGGGTCGACGACCATGGTGTGCGGGTCGATGTCCGCGAAGACCGGGGTGCCCCCGACGTTGACGACGGCGGCGGCCAGCGGGGCGCACCCGAAGGCGGGAACCACGACCTCGTCCCCGGCGCCCACCTCCATCGCGGTGAGGACGAGTTCGAGCGCGGAGGTGCCGCTGCCGCAGAGCACCACGTCGGGCGCGCCGAGGGAATCGCGCAGCACCCGTTCGAACTCTTCGGTGCGGGAGCCCAGGATGAAGCGCTGGGAGGGGTCCAGGGCCACCTCGCGGAAAAGACCGATCAGTTCCTTCCGGTCGGCTTCGAAGAGCTTCCGGGGGAAGAACTCGACGCGGACCGGAGGCACATGGGAGGCGCCGACGGCCCCGATCCCGGCCCGGTCGTCCGCGTCCCTGCCGTCCGCGGCTGCGTCGTCCGCGTCCGGCGCTGCGGGGAGCGTGTCCACGGTCTCCGCACGGCCCGCGGCCTCCGTACGTCCCGCGGCCTCCATACGTCCCGCGGCCTCCGTACATTCCGCGGCCGACACGTCGCCCGCCTCGCCACGCACCTCTTCGGCAGTCCCGCGCCGGGTGTGCGGGACTGCCGGGGCACGCGGCGCCCTGGCGGCCTGCCGTACGTAGAAGTCGGCGACCGCCTCGCACACCCGGTCGATCTCCTCGGTGCCGAGGTCCGGGTACAGCGGCAGCGCCACGGCCCGTCCGGCGGCGGCCTCCGCGTGCGGGAACCGCCGGTCGCGGCAGCCGAGCCCGGCGAAGGCGGGCTGCCGGGGCAGGGGTACCGGATAGTAGACCTCGGTCCCGATCCCGTGGGCGTCGAGATGGGCGACGAGGTCGTCACGGCGCTCGGCCTCGATCAGATAGACGTAGAAGACATCGCGGTCGTCCCGCTCGGGCCGGGCGGTGGACCGGGGCAGCCGCAGCACGCCGGGGATGTCGCGCAACCGCTCGGTGTAGCGGGCCGCCAGGGCTGCGCGGCGGGCGATGTCCTCCTCCAGCGTGGTCGACTTCGCCAGCAGGACGGCGGCCTGCACATCGTCCATCTTGCTGTTCACCCCGGGCCGACTGCTCTGCGTGGCGATCGCCGGGAAGTTGTCGAGGGTGTGCCCGGCCCGTCCGTGGTGACGCAACGCGTCGACCGTGCAGGCCAGTTCGGGGTCGTCGGTGAGGACGGCCCCGGCGTCGCCGAGGGCGCCGAGGGTCTTGCTGGGGAAGAACGAGAGCACCCCGCCCGCTCCGAAGAGCCCGGCGTGCCGACCGCCCCGCCGCATCCCGATCGCCTCGGCGCTGTCCTCCACGACCGTGAGCCCATGGGTCCGCGCCACTTCGCCGATCGCCGCCATGTCCGCCATCGTGTGGAAGAGATGCACGGGCATGACGAAGCGGCAGGCCGGGGTGACCGCCTCGGCCAGGGCGCCCGGATCCATGGCGTAGGTGGCGGGGTCGATGTCCACGAAGCGGGGGACGCCGCCCGCGAGGACCACGGATGAGGCGGTCGCGAAGAACGAGTACGCGGGCACCAGTACCTCGTCGCCGGGGCGCAGCCCGCAGGCGCGCAGCAACAGCACGAGCGCGTCCGTACCGCTGTTCACGGCGATCGCGTACCGGGCTCCGGTGAGGGCGGACAGTGCCTTTTCCCATTCCGCGACCTGAGCGCCGTGGGAGAATTTCCCACTGCCGAACACGCACTCAAGATTCTGTTCGACCAGCGGCCACAGCCGTTGGAATCCCCTCGCCTGGGAGAAGAACGGGACGGGTGACGAGGACCCTCCGGGGTCCGGTGCTCCGCCCCGAATCCCTTGTCCCGCAAGGCTGTTGATCTCCAAACCCGCCCCCACCCTGACGCCCTTCCGATCCGCGGTGCACGTGGGATCAGCGTGGCCGAAGGGGAAACCCGGCCGGTAGCGGAAACCCTTCCGCTTCACACTTTGCGGTGTTCATTTCCCACTTGGCTTGACGTCGGCGCGATGGTGTCGAAAAGGTCCGTGTAGAAATCCGTGCAGAAACACGCCGGGGACACCGGAGCATGCGCGTTCCGGCTGCCGGGAGCCCGTTCCGCTCCTTCGTCGACCACCCCGCGCGACGGGCGCAGGCCCATGGCACCGCGCCGACACCGACTCCGACATCACACAGAACGACGGGCGGTCGCGCCGCCATGCCCGCCCCCCTTATTCGTTCCTTCCTTCCGTTCTTCCCTCCTCGAAGGAGCCACCTTGTTACAGCCCTTGGTCGTAGGACTCGGCCGCTCGGGAGCCGGACTGCACCTCAAGGCGCTCCGGAACCTGGCACGGTCCGGGCAGATCCGGCTGGGACCGGTGATCGGCTGCGATCCCCGCCCCGACCTCGCGCGCGATCTGTCGGGCGTGGTCCTCACCACCTCACCGGAACAGGCTCTGCGCCATGTGCACGACCCGCGGACGACCGTCGCCCACGTGTGCACCCCGCCGCACGACCGGCTGCCGCTGCTGCGCGAACTGGCGGACCACGGGGTGAGACACCTGCTGATCGAGAAACCGATCGCCACCACCCGGGACGAGCTCTCCGACCTGCTCCGGCTGCGCGGGCGAGCGGGCATCCGACTGACGGCCGTCACCCACTGGCTGGCCGCCGAACTCACCACGCGGCTGCGGCGACTGGTGACGGAACAGCCCTACGGCCCCCTGCGGCGGCTCACCATCGACCAGGACAAACCGCGCTTCACCCGGTCGCTCGCCTCGGGCTCTCACCGCACCGCCCTGGAAGTGGAGATCCCGCACGCGCTCGCCCTCGCCGTACACCTCTGCGGTCCGGCCCAGGTCGTACGGGCCTCCTGCACCGAACTGCGCACCGACCACGAGGCGCGCCCGCACCTCGGCGGGGCACGGGTCGAACTGCACCACACCGACGGCGTCCGCACCACACTGCGCTCGGACCTGACCTCGCCCGTCCGCCGCCGCAGCGCGGAGCTGGAGTTCCGGGACGCGACCGTCGTCGCGCACTACCCGGTCGGCGAGGACGACGACCACGCCCAGCTCCAACTCCCCGGCCGCGCGCCCCAGATCTTCCGTGACGACGCCCTCCTCGCCTTCTTCCACGCCGCCTACCAGGACTTCGCCACCGAGGATTCCCCCGGTTTTTCGCACGGGCACTTCGCCACCACCGCGGAAGCGGCCCGTCTCGTCTGCGAGGCGAAGGCCCTGCTATGACACACCGCCCCGCCACCCCCGACCCTTCGGTCCGTGCGACCGCCGGCCCTCCGGCCCGCACGGCCCCCGCCCCCTCGGACCACACGGCTTGCGGGCCGCACGGACCCGTGGCCCGCCCAGTCCTGGCCGGCCTCACCGACGAGGCCGCCGCGAGCCTGGACGGCCAGCTCGCCGTCGTACGGACACTCGGCTGGACCGCGGTCGAAATCCGCTCCGTGGACGGCGTCCCCCTGGCCGAGCTCCCCCGCGACGAGGTGGGCACCATGGCCCGGCGCCTCGCCGAGTCCGGCACCCGAGCGGTCTGCCTCGCCTCCCGCATCGGCAACTGGGCCCGCCCCATCACCTCCGACTTCGCGCAGGACCTCGACGAACTGCGCGTCCTGGAGGAGTACGCGGACCTCCTCGACTGCCGCCGCGTCAGAGTGATGTCGTACCCCAACGACGGTCTGTCGGACGCGGAATGGGGCCGCAGGGCCGTCGAACGGCTGCGCCGCCTCACGGACCGCGCCGAGTCGGCCGGACTCACTCTGCTCCATGAGAACTGCGCCGGCTGGGCGGGCGACGACGCGGCACGCGCCCTGCGCCTGCTGGAGGAGGTGGACAGCCCCGCCCTGCGCCTGCTCTTCGACATCGGCAACGGAGTCCCGTACGGCTACCGGGCCGCCGGACTGCTGCGCCCGCTCCTGTCGTACGTGGACCACGTCCACGTCAAGGACGCCGTGCGCGACGCGGCGGGAGGCACCGCCTACACACTCCCCGGCGACGGCGAGGCCGAGGTCCGCACCTGTCTGCGGATGCTCGCGGAGGCCGGCTACGACGGCGCGTACTCCATCGAACCCCACCTCGCCGTGCGCCCCCACGAGGGCCTGGCACGGCCGGGCGAGGACGCGGCGGACCTCTTCGTCCGGGCGGGCCGCCGCCTGGCGGAACTCCTGGACGCCCCGGCGGACGACGCCCCGGCGGAGCACGGCCCCGGCGGAGGCAACCCGTGAACACACCCCTTCCGCCATCACCACTCCTGCGTGCGAGCGACCGCGAACTCCTCCTGCGTCTGCTGGACCTGCCCACGGCCGGCCCCCTGGAAGGCCCGCTCGATGGCTCCGCCGACGGAGGCACCGAAGTCGGCGGCACTACGGTCGGCACCGAAGGCGGCACCGACGACGAACACCCCCTGCGCACCGCGCAGGAGCTCTACGCCGCGGCCGCCGCGTCCTGCGGGCTGGGCGTCGTGCAACACGCTCCCGCCGATCCGAGCTGGCTGGAACGCCCAGGCGTCCCCGTGGTGGTACGGGAGGCGGCCCGCGCGGACCCCGGCTTCCTCACCGCCCAGCCCAGCCTGTTGCTGCGCCTGGGGCCCCGGCTGTCGCCCGCCCGCACCGTCATGTTCAACGTGCACCTCGACACCGTGGCCGGCGCCGAACCGGTCCGCTTCGACGGCCGCCGATTCCACGGCCGGGGGGCCGTCGACGCCAAGGGGCCCGCAGTGGCCCTGCTCGCCGGGATCCGGGCCGCTGCCGCCGCGCACCCGGCGCTCGGCCGGGACGTGGCCGTCCTCGTGCAGGCCGTGGCGGGCGAGGAGGGCGGGGCGATGGGCACCTACGGCACCCGCCCGCTGATCGCCGCCGGTCACTACGGACGGATCAACGTCTTCTGCGAGCCGACCGGGCTGCGCTCCCTGCCCCGCGCCACCGCCGCCATGACGGCACGCATCACCGTCGAGGGCGAGGACGCCATCGACGACCGGCCCGAGGCCGGGCACAACGCCACCGTCCTGCTCGGCCACCTCGCCCAGCACCTGGCCCACCGCCTCGACGGCGCCGTCCCCGGTACCCGCGTCTGCGTGGCCGGGCTGCACACCGGCGAACGCCACAACCGCGTCTACGGCACCGGCACCCTCCTCCTCAACCTCTCCTACGGCACCGGAGCCGACGGCGCACGGCTCGCCGCCGCCCTCACCGACGCCCTCGGCTCCGGACTGGCCGCGTTCACCGAACGCTTTGGCGCCACCCACGCGTTCGCCCGCACCGCCGAGGACGCCGCCCGGCTCGTCCGGCTGCGCTGGGACAAACGGGACCTGCCGGCCCTGCGCAACGGCGACCCGTGGGCCGAGGCGCTGCTGAGCGCGGCCGGAGCCTTCCCCGCACGCCCCGACGACCCCGGCTTCACCTGCGACGCGATCTGGGCGAGCGGGCTGCCCGGCACCCACACCACGGTCCTCGGCCCCGGCTCCCTGGACGCCAACCACGCACATGCGCAAGGGGAGTTCATCGACCTCGACGACCTGGAGCGCTTCGCCCGGATCGTCGCCCGCCTCCTGGGCGCCTTCGCCGAGGAGCCCGCCCGACCCGATCCCGTCAACGCCCCCGTCCCCGCCCAGGGGAACGTTCACCCGAAAGGCAGTACCACCGCGTGATGACCACCACCGTCCGTCAGGCCGGGGCGTCCTCCGTCCTCGTCGCCCACGAACGGCTGCTCGACGCCCTCACCGACCTCTTCACTCGCCACGGCATCCCCGCCGCCCGCGCCCGCACCGCCGCCGAGGCGCTCTGCCACGGCGAGTTGAGCGGATTTCCCTCGCACGGACTGTTCAACCTCGCCCGGCTCTACCTCCCGCTGCTGGAGTCCGGACGCTGCGACCCGCGCGCCGAACCCACCACCGTGACCGACCTCGGCGCCTGCGCCGTCATCGACCACCGGCGCGCCCTCGGGCTGTGGGCGGCGGCCGAGGCGATGGACGACGCCGTGGCACGGGCCCGGAAGCACGGCATCGGACTCGTCGCCGTACGCGGCGGCACCCACTTCGGATGCGCCGGCTTCCACGCGGGGCGTGCCGCGGCGGCCGGAATGGTGGGCCTCGTGGCGAGCAACTGCGGAGGCCAACGGCTCGTCCCGGCCCCCCGCGGGGCGCTGCCGCTGCTCGGCACCAACCCCCTCGCCGTGGCCGCCCCCGCCCTCCCCGGCCACCCCTTCGTCCTCGACATGAGCACCACGGCCGTACCCACCGGCCGGCTCCGCCTCGCGGCACGGCACGAGGAACCGGTGCCGCCGGGATGGCTGGAGGACGAGCACGGCACCCCCGTCACCGATCCCGGAGCCTACGACCGGGGCGAGGCCCGGCTGCGCTGGCTGGGCGGGGACCCGGAGACCGGGGCGTACAAGGGATTCGGCCTCGCCCTGGCCGTCGAGGTGCTCGCCGCCGGGCTCTCCGGAAGCGCCAGCGGGCCCGCCCCGCAGGCCCTGGCGGACGACGAGGAGTCGCGGGGGACCGACGACGGCATCGGCTTCCTGCTGCTCGCCGTCGACCCCGGACGGCTGC
Source organism: Streptomyces sp. NPDC001750 (assembly GCF_042892615.1). Taxonomy (NCBI): domain Bacteria; kingdom Bacillati; phylum Actinomycetota; class Actinomycetes; order Kitasatosporales; family Streptomycetaceae; genus Streptomyces; species Streptomyces sp. NPDC001750. Next base: position 68,569 of record NZ_JBIAUE010000029.1, read on the forward strand.
GCCCCGGTGACGGCTTCGCGGAGGCGATGCGCGAACTCTTCGGAACGGTCAATGCGAGCCCGCCCGCGCCCGGAACCGACGAGGAGGTCCGCTACCCGGGCTGGCGGGAGGCCGAACGGGCGCTCCACCGACGGCGCGAGGGTGTTGAGCTGCCCACCTGGCTCCACGAGGAACTCACCGGCCTGGGCCTGTTCGACGCGGGACACCCCCTGCCCGATTCCCCCCGCTCCCGGAACGCGGGGGGCGAACGCCCGTGACGGCCACCCGCGCGGCCCTCGGGGTGATCGGCCTCGGCGCCATCTCCCGCTACTACCTGGCCGCCCTGGAGCATTCCCCGCACTGGCGGCTCGCCGCGGTCTGCGACGCCCGCCCCGAGGCGCTGCGCCGGCACGGCGACGCGGTGCCCGGCTGGACCGACGCCGCCGCGATGCTGCGCGAGACCCCCCTCGACGGTGTGGTGGTCGCCGTTCCCAACGACGCCCACGCCGAGGTGTGCCGGGCGGCACTCACCGCGGGCGTACCGGTCTGCGTCGAGAAACCGCTCGCCCTCACGGCCGCGCAGGGACGCGAACTCGCCGGCCTGGCCGCCGAGTTCGAAACCCCGCTGCTGACCGCCTTCCACCGCCGTCACAACGACGCCTTCCGGGACCTGCGATCCGCCGTCACGGCCGCGGGCTCGCCCGTGCGCACCGTCCGGGTGCGCTACCTGGAACGCATCGAGGAACACACCGGAGGCGAGTCCTGGTACCTGGAGCCCGAACGGTGCGGTGGCGGCTGCGTCGCCGACAACGGGCCCAACGCCTTCGACCTCGTACGCCAACTGCTCGGCGATGTCGCACTGACGCACTCCTTCGTCGGCCGGGACGCCGCCGGGATGGACCGCACGGCCCACCTGCGGCTGCGGGCGGACGACGGAGCGGAGGCGGAGGTGCTGCTGGACTGGTCGTACCCGGGGGAGGCCAAGGACGTCACGGTGACTCTCGCGGACGGGCGCGCGTTCCACGCCGACCTGCTCGCCGGTCATCCGGGCTTCAAGGGTTCGCTGTGGCACGAGTACGAACGGATCCTCGTGGAGTTCGCCGGACTCCGCACCGCCACGAACAGGACCGGCACCGCCGACCGCACGGGAGGCGGAACGGGTGACGGCGCCGGGGGCGGCCTCGCCTGTCTCGACCTCGTCGCCGCGGCGTACGCGCGCGAGGCGGCCCGCCCGGACACACCGCTCGTGCCGGAGCCGTCCCGGCGCCCGGACGACAGCGGGGCCCGGAAGGCCCGCGAGGCCAAGGAGGCCCGGACATGAGGAACACCGTCGAGGACGGCCCCAAGAGGGCCGTGCGCGCCACCCTGGTCAAGGTGCTGCTGCACAGCCGTACGGACCGGGGCATGAGCCTGCTGGAGTGGGCCGGCCGCTGCGTGCGCGCCGGCGAGGTGCACGAGCTGGTGGTGACGGACCAGTGGGCCCCGGTCGCGGGGGCCAGGATCGACCGTGTCGGCTTCCTCGGCTTCGCCGAGATGGAGTGCGGCGGGGTGGTGGACCGCGGGGACGTGCTGCGGATCGGCGGCATCGAGGTGGGGCCGGTGCTCGGCTTCGACGGCTGCCACTTCCCGAACCACTACAACATCCTGGTCCACAGCCCCGTTCTGCTGACCGGGGCTTCGCTCGACCTGCGCCCGGAGTCCCCGGTCGTCTTCGACGGGCAGCAGGCAGCGGGGGAGGGCTCGAAGGACTGAGGGGGGAAGGCCCAGGAGACCCGCGGCGACCGGGAGAACCACCGGGAGCAGCCGGGGCCGGGGAAACGCACCGGGGCCGGTGGCCGGACGAGGAGTCCGGCCACCGGCCCCGGCCTGTGGTGGACCGGACTCAGCCCAGCAGCTCGACGTCGAGGCGCCCGTAGTGGTACTCACGCACCACGCGCAGCAGTTCGTCCTCGCTCAGCTTTCCGTCACCGTTCGCGTCGATCTTGCTGAAGGTCTCGGCGGCCTCGGTACGCGGCAGACCGATCCCGGTGAGCCACGCCTCGAACTCGGTGGCGTCGAGCGATCCGTCGCCATCGCTGTCGGAGAGGGTGACGAGGGCCTTCACCACCGGCGAGAGGGCGCGGTTGAACGCCGCCTCACCCTCGGTGAACAGCAGCTGCTCGGTGGCCTGCAGGAAGCCCTGCTCGGAGATGCCCTCCCGGGCGCTGCTCCCGGACTGCTCGGCGAGGTGGGTGTAGAGGGCCTCGAAGGCGTCGTGCAGCGCCCGCACCCCGGGGGAGTCCGGCGTCGCGCCGAATCCGGAGACGATGCGGGCGGCCTCCTGCCGGAAGTCCTCCAGCTCCAGCAGGCCGTTGCCGTCCACGTCCCAGCGGGCGAAACGCTTGCGCAGCCGGTCCTTGGCCAGGGCATTGGTCATGTCTGTACTCCTTCTCATGTTTCTCGTTATCCGCGGTATCGCGTTGTCCGCGGCATCGCGGTGAAGAACCGGGTCCCGGCCATCGGCACACCGGGGAACGGGACCCGGCCGCGCACGCCGGACCGGCGTGCGAGCAGGGGGCCACCGCCCGGTACGGGGCGGGGCACGGAATCGGGAACGCGCGTATGCGGGCCGGGTTCAGAGCGGGGTGACGAGCCGCCCGGCGAGCGCTCCCCGGGTGTCGAGGACGGGGCGGCCACAGCGGCTCAACGCCTGGGGGTCGTAGCAGGAGTGGGGCTGCAGGAGGACGACGAGGTCGGCGGTGCCGAGCGCCTCCTCCAGGTCGGTGGACCGGGGCAGTGGGGCGTCGCCCACGTGGAAGTGCTCCACGTACGGGTCGTGGTAGCCGACCTGGACCCCGGTCTCCAGCAGTCGGGCCGCGATGGCCCTGGCAGGCGTCTCGCGGGTGTCGGCCACGTCCGGTTTGTAGGTGACGCCGAGGAGCAGCACTCTGGCTCCCTCGGCCTTGACGCCATGGGTGTCGAGCAGTTCGAGCACCCTCCCGGCGACATGTCCGGGCATGGCGTCGAGCACTTCCCGGGCGGCGGCGAGCAACCGGAAGGAGAAGCCCTGCCGCTCGGCCTCGACGGCGAGATAACGGGGATCGACAGGGATGCAGTGGCCGCCCACGCCCGGCCCGGGGGTGAAGCGGCCGAAACCGAAGGGTTTTGTCCCGGCGCAGTGCAGTACGTCCCAGACATCGATTCCGGCACGGTGGCAGTAGAGCGCCACCTCGTCGATCAGGGCGATATTGACATAACGGTAGGTATTTTCCAGAAGCTTGGCCATCTCGGCCTCGCGAACCCCTTTTGCGAGGACGAGGTTTCGAATGAAGGCAGAATAGAAAGCGACCGCGCGTCTCGCGCATTCAGGAGTGTATCCGCCGACGATTTTCGGCGTGTTCTCCACTCCCCATTCGAGATTTCCTGGGTCAATGCGCTGGGGGGAGTAGGCGAGATGGAAATCCTGACCCGCGACAAGTCCGCTCCCCCTTTCCAGCAGTGGCTTGACGATGCCTTCCGTGGTCCCCGGATGGCTGGTGGACTCCAGAACCACGAGGGTTCCGGGAGAGAGGGCGCGGCCCACTTCCGCGGTGGCCTCCTCGATCGCCGAGAGGTCCGGCCCGCCGTCCGAGGTGAGTCCCGTGGGCACGCAGATGACCACCGTGCGCGCGCCGCTCAGGACGCCGGGGTCGGCCGTGGCGTGAAAGCCGCGCTCCAGCATCCCCGCGACCTCGTCGTCCGCCACGCCGCCGACATGTGAACGACCGGAGCCGAGACCGGACACGACTCGGCCGGAGACATCGAGTCCGACGGCCCGGATCCCGGCGGCGCAGGCGGCGCGGGCGAGCGGCAGCCCGACGTGCCCGAGCCCGACGACCACCAGCTCGGCGGGCCGGCCCCCCGGCCCCGGTAACGGCGTCTGCCGTGGCAGCCGGGCCGAGGAGGCCGCGGATGCGGCCTGTAGCGAGTCCCCCATCAGCCGGAGAAGCTGCCGCTGCCGGGCACGACATGGGCGCCGTGCCCCGGTTGCACCACCAGTCCGGGCGTCAGGCAGAGCGGGTCGCCATACACGGTCACCGGACGGTCGCTCCGGTTCACCAGCACATGGGAATCGACCGGGAGTTTGTGACAGCCCCGGGGATTTTCGTACACGGTCACCGGAGAGACCTCGGTGCGGAAAACTGCGACGTCACCACCGCTCGCGGGAGCGGCATGAGCCGCCGGTACGAATACGGAAAGCGCACCCGCGGTGGCGAGTACGGTTGCAATCCCGAAGCGATGCAATTTCCAACCTCCTGTAGCGGTGCGCACGAAGAGTTCGTGGACACTGGATATTTTGGGGCTCGCAGAAGGCTTTCACGGCCGCCGCAGGGGGATATGCACACGTATGGGTGACGGAATCTGACAGCGACATCGGGCGGGAACGGCAGCCGCTACGCTCCGCTCCTTTTTTGTCGTCCGGGCAGGCTTGTCGCCCGGGTGCTGGCCGAAGTGCGCCCGCCACTCTCGACAAGGAACCCCCGCATCCTTGAGGTCACCGACTGTCACTTGTGGTGACCCTGAAGAACACCTCCGAGGTCAAGCCCACGACGATCCACGCCGACACCCAGGGCCAGAGCTACCCGGTCTTCGCCATCGCCCACCTGCTCGGCATCGACCTGATGCCCCGCATCCGCAACTGGAAGGACCTGCTGTTCTTCCGCCCCTCGCGCACCGCCCAGTACGAGCACATCGACGCCCTGTTCGGCGAGGCCGGCCGCAACGTCATCGACTGGCGCCTGATCGAGACCCACTTCCGCGACCTGATGCGGGTCATCGTCTCCATCCGCGAGGGTGCCATCTCCTCCGTCCTGCTGCTGCGGCGCCTGCGCTCCGGCTCCCGGCGCAACGCCACCTACACCGTGTTCCGCGAGGTCGGCAAGGTGATCCGCACCGTCCAGCTGCTGCGCTACCTCTCGGACGCGCCGCTGCGGGCGAGGGATATCGCCGACGTCGTGCGCGAGCTCCAGGCCGAGGGCCGCCCCGTCGACCCCCTCGACCTCGCGCAGGTCTCCCCGTACCTGACCGAGCACATCAAGCGGTTCGGCGAGTACTCCACCCACGAACTCGGCATCACCCCCGACGACTACGACGCCCGCCCGCCTGGACGTCGACTTCAGCGTGCTCGGCGACGACGACAAGGCGGCAGCGGCATGACGGACGAACCGACAGGAAGGCCGGGCCGGCCCGCCGCGGCCACGCTCGCCGAGGCCAGCCCCGCACTCGCCGCGACCTGGCACCCAGAGCGCAACGGCTCGCTGACCCCCGGCCGGATCGCGGCCAAGGCGATGTTCGACGCGTGGTGGTGCTGCCCGGCCGACCACGAGTGGCAGGAGAAGGTCAGCGCCCGGGCGGCGATGGCCAAGTGGAAAAACGGCGATGCCGCCGCCTGCCGGCAGTGCACTGGCTTCCGCGTCCCGTAACGACCTCGTCCACGATTGGCAGCGGGGGAAGGAGCGGCGTCTGGGGCCTTCGAATCCAAGGCGGAGGAGGGAGTCGGATGGGGTCTCCCCTGCTCGAACGCAGCTGAGAGCTTGGGGAAGGAGCGTCGGGGACTGACGACAACGCCGGAGGCGGAGGTCCCAGACACCGCGATGCCGCTGCCAATCGTGGACGAGGTCGTAACACCTACGCCGCCGCGGCCCCGCCTCAGAGGGCGGGCACGATCATCGCCGTGAACGGGCGGGTGGCCGCGAGGCGCTCCTCCAGCAGTTCCCGGTACTGCTCGGACTCGTAGACGGCGCGGGCCTGTTCGACGTCGGCGAAACGCAGGACGACGGTGTGGGTGCCGCCGGCCGGCCGCCCGCCCTCGGACAGGTGGACGGTCCGGTCGGTGCTCGCGAGCAGTTCCCCCGCGTCCGGGCCCAGTAGGACGGGGGCGGCGGCCCGGCGGTAGGCGTCCAGGCGCTGAGGGTCGGTCACGTCGTAGTTCAGTATGAGCAGGGCGGGCATGGTCTCTCCTCGTCGATCCGCGCGAAGCAGGGCGAACAGGGCCCCGGACGCGCGGGATCGACGCGGCGCCCGGGCGGCCGCCACGGACGGCGACGGATCACCACCGGGCGGACCGTGATCCAGTATCCGCCCCCCGCGCCGGCCCGCCGGCCTCGCCCCCGTCAGCACGGCTGGCCGTCGCCGGAGTTCCCGTTCACGCGTCGGCGCCGGTTCCGCGAGGAGCGGCGCACCCGCTCGCCCGCGGCGAGGGTCACGGCCGCCACGGCATGGACCCATCGGGGCCCGCCGTGATCCGCCCACACCACGCACACGCACCCGCCGGCGGCGAGCCCCAGGACGCCGAGCAGCACCAGACCGATCACCGTTGCGCAAGGGCCAGAACCCGGGCCTGGCCAGCATCTACCGGGCACTCGCCGAGCACGAGAAGCGCCAGGCATACCCCGAAGCCGTCACCCAGGCCCACGCCGGGTTCGCCGCACTCCAGAACGACTGACCCTGGCCAGCCCCAAGGCTTCAAGATCGTCTCACTGCCCCTTTTGGGCTCACCTTGGCTGAACCCCTGAAACAACCGCCACTCCCGCTTTCGGCTCCGACGTGGACATCGCTGCGACAAGCTTGAGACGCTTCACAAAATCTATAGACCGGTCTATTCTTGAGTCATGGATGGAACCAAGGGAGCCAGGACCAGCTCGCGACTGGCGGAATCGATGCTGGAACTGATCCAGCGGCACGGCTACAGCGGCACGGGACTCAACACGGTGGTGGAGCACGCGGGCGCCCCGAAAGGGTCGCTCTACTTCCACTTCCCTCAGGGGAAGGAGGCCCTCGGAGAGAAGGCCGTCGAGCTGGCGGCCGCGCGATTTGGCTCTCTCGTCGCCGACTCGGCGCGAGGGTCGGCCACGCCGGGTGAGGTGGTACGCCGTGTGATCGACGAACTGGCCGAGATGCTCAACGACAGCGGCTTCCAGCTGGGATGCCCGGTCTCGGTGGTGACACTGGAGATGGGTGCGCAGAGCGAACGTCTGCGAGACGCCTGCGCCCATGCCTTCGAGTCATGGATCGCGCCGATAAGTGACCTGCTCAGTGCGCACGGCCGCCCTCGTCCCGTCGCCCGGGTCCTGGCGACAGCCGTGGTCAGCATGGTGGAAGGAGCGGTGATCGTCTCGCGTGCCCAGCGGTCCACCGAGCCGCTGCACTGCGCCGCCCAGGCGATCGCCGTGCTGCTGGAACAGAGCGCGGAGGCTTCGGCATGAGCCCGGAGAACCGGCATGCACTGGTGCTGGGTGCGAGCGGCTTCATCGGGCGCCACCTGGTACTCGCGCTCGGCCAGGCCGGCGTTCGAGTCAGCACGGCCAGCCGGAGCCATGAGTCCTACCAGCGGCTGACTCGGTGGCTGGCCGGGCGCGGGTACGACCAGGTCCCGACCGACCTCCGGGTCAACTTCGCCAAGGCGTCACTGATCGACGGCGAGTGCGACGACATCACCGAGATCTACAACTGCGCCGGCGCCTACCGGTTCGGCATGTCGGTGGATGAGGCGCGTCGCGCCAACGTTGACAGCGTCCGCGCGGTCGTCGCGTTCGCGGCGCGGCTGCCGAACCTGCGCCGCCTGGTTCAGGTCTCCGGATACCGCGTGGGCGGGCAGGACGCCGCCCCGTGGAGCGAGGAGTATCGACAGGAGACCTACCGGGCCCTGGGCGCCTACGAGGCGTCCAGGGCCGAGGCGGACGCCGTCTTCCAAGACCTGGCAGGGCAGTTGGGCGTTCCCTGGTCCATCGTCAACCCGGCCAGCGTAATCGGCGACAGCGCCACCGGGGAGTCCGACCAGTACCTCGGACTCGCCTCCAATGTGAAAGACCTCTGGCACGGCTCGCTTCCCGCGCTCCCGGGCAACGGGCACACGTTCGTCCCCGTGATCGCGGTCGATTACCTCGCCCGTTTCATGACGCTCCTTCCGATGGACGAGGCCAGCCACCGCACTGCGTACTGGACGCTGGACGACGGCACGCCCGCACTGCCCGACCTGCTCACGCTCATAGCGGAGCACTACGGGGTCAAGGCACCCAGGACACGGGTCCCGGTGTCCCTGCTCAAGCAGCTGCCCCAGTGGCTCACCAAGGCTGATCCGGAGACCCTGACGTTTTTGTCGACCGACCGCTACCCGACCGATTCGGCCCGTGCCTTCGCCGCCCGGCACGGGCTGGCCATGCCGGACACCGCCACGACGATCCGCCGCTGGGCCGACCACCTTGCAGCCCACCGCTTCGGCGACGCCCCCGCAGGTGACAGACGATTCACCCAGCTGGGCGGGATACGGACTTTCGAGCTCGGCAAGGCAGGCGCACCCACGGTGGTGCTGCCCGGTCTGCCGGTCAACGCCGACACCTGGGCGCCGGTCGTCACGGCGGTCGGGCACGCGCGCGCCGTCGACCTGCCGGGGCTGGGCATGAGCGCCGGACGCCGCGAGGACTGGCAGTCCTGGCTGACCGCGCTGGTCACCGAGACCGGTGCCCGTCACCTGGTGGGTCACTCCATCGGCGCCGCGGCCGCCGTCGACGCCGCGACCGCCCACCCCGATGCGGTGGATCAACTCACGCTGGTGTCACCGTTCTTCCTGCAGGGGCACCCGCCCCGCACCGCCAGGTGGCCGGCCCTGACCCGCTGGTACCTGAGGCGGACACCCCCCGAGGCGCTGGCCGAGCGGCTGACCGGCGCCACGGGCCACGCGGCCGCGCTCCGGTCGGCTGTCGCGGATCTTCGCCGCGGCACCGTTGGGGCCACCGCTGCCCGGCTTCTGGCCGCCACGGCGAACCCGCAGTGGCGTGCCGACCTCCAGGCCAAGCTGCAGCACTACCCAGGGCGTGTCCACATCGTCCTGGGCTCCAACGATCCGCTCACCGTTGAGGGACAGTCGCTGCTGGACACTCTCCCGCACGCCACCGTGACAGTGGTTGCCGGCGCGGGGCACCATCCTCAGCTGACGCACTCAGAAGTCGTCGCTCAGGCCATCGGTTCGCAGACCACCTTCCTGGGCTCGCACAGTGAACCCGGCGTCAGGGCGGCACGCGCACGAACGCGGTGACGAGGTGCTTGGCAGTCGAGGCAGTGCGACGAGCACGGCGGGTACGCCAGCTGGTCCGCCTCCTAGTACTGCAACGGTGCTTGCCGTGACTGATGGCCAGGTCATGGGCTGTGTCCGCGCCGTTTGTAGTGACTGATGCGGGCCTGGTGTTGTCGTC
>NZ_JBIAUE010000030.1:0-76245 GCF_042892615.1 Streptomyces sp. NPDC001750
CCCTCGACCAACACCCGCGCCAACCCATCCGAAGCCGCATCCAACTCCGCATACGTCAGCACGACATCACCACACCGCACCGCCACCGCACCCGGACCGGAGACCACCCGCTCACCGAACGCGCCCACGACCGACGTCATCGACTGCTCGTGCTCGAACATCGTTGTTTTCCCCTGGTGTCTGATGGGCGTGCAGTGGTGGTGGGAGTCCCGGAACAGCCGGGCGGGGGCCGAACGTGGAGGTGACGCCGGTGTCAGAGCCGCTGGAGCGCGCGCCCGCCGTACTGGAGAAGGACGATCGGGCCGCCGGACCGCTCGCGAACGAAGCGGCCGACGATCGGCAGGCCGTCGTGCTCGTTGTCCTGGGCCACGAAGCGGTCGTCGGTGTGGATCGTGAGGCGGTAGTCGGCGTAGTCGGCGCGCGTGAGGTAGAGGCCGCCGTCCGGCCCGGGCATGACGACGAGGTGCAGGTCTCCGTTGGCGTACGTGCCGAGGTAGGCGTCCGGCTCCGTGACCCGCGGGGCGTCCGGCTCGGGGAGCCGGTAGTGGCCGAGGTCCAGGCCCGCGGCGCGGAGTTCGGTGACGAGGGCTTCCCACAGGCGGGGTCCGGCGGTGGAGTTGGCGGTGAGCGCGAGCGCGATGTTGTCGGCGGGGTGGAGGCGCACGTTGCAGCTGGCGCCGCCGACTGCGCCGTCGTGGCCGAACCAGACGCCTCCTGCGCTGCGGTGGCTCATGAGGCCGAGGCCCCAGGCATCGGCGAGGCCGAACGGCTCGGCGGCGGGGACCGGTTCGTGCATGATTCGGACCGCGTCCTCGGGGAGCAGGTGCTCGTGCGCGAAACGGGCACGGTCGTCGAGGTGGAGGCGGGCGGCGGTGACGAGGTCGACCGCGCTGCCGACGAGGCCGCCGGCCGCGGCGAGCGACAGGTCGGTCATGTGGTCGACGATTTCCGCGTTGTCGCTGTCGGCGCGGACGGCATGGCCGTCGGCGATGCTGCGGGCGGCGGGCGCGCTGCCGGGGCGCGGGTCGTGCAGGAAGGCGGGTTCGATGCCGAGGGGCCGCAGGAGGCAACTGTCCATTGCCGTCCACCAGTCCATGCCGGCCGCCGCCTCGACGACCGCGCCCAGCAGGCAGTAGCCGGTGTTGGAGTAGGAGAAGGCGAGGCCGGGCGCGTGGAGTGCGGGTGCCTGGGCGCAGGCGGTGGCGAAGCGCCGGTAGGAGGGGCCGCGCATGTCGGCGTACTCGATGCTGTCCGGGAGTCCGGCGGTGTGGCTGAGGAGTTGGCGTACGGTGGCGGCGCCCAGGCCGGTTTCCGAGCCGCCGGGTGTCCTCAGTTCGGGTAGGAGGTCGGCGAGGGGCTCGTCGAGGTCGATGTCGCCGTCGGACACGAACTGCATGACGAGGGCCGCGGTGAAGAACTTGGTGACCGAGCCGAAGGGGAAGGCGGTCTCCTGCGTCACGGGGCGTCCGGTGCGGACGGATTCCGTTCCGTAGGAGTGCGCGTGGACGGTGCCGTCGTGGTAGAGGGCGATCTGGGCGCCGGTGACCCGGTGTTCGCGGGCGAGTTCCTCGAAGATCCCGGGCAGGGACCGCGCCAGGCCGTCGGGCAGACCGCTCGCCGATTCCCGAGAAGTCTCCGGAGCCGTTTCCGGGAGTGTTTCCACGACCGTTTCCGGGGCCGTCTCCGGGACCGTCACCACGACCACTCTCCTGTTCGGGTTCTCTCCGCCGCCGGCGGCAACCGGTCACCACCGGGAGCGGAGGGCGCGACGATGCGTCGCGTGAGCGTGGTGTCGGCGAAGGCGGCGGACGGCACGGCGATGCGGACGTGCCGTGCTTTCGGTCCTCAGGCTCTCCCGCCGCCGCGGTCGTTCGCAATCTTCTTCGAGTGCGGTGAAAACGCGCAGCACGAAGGGCCGGCTCCGTGTCTCCGGAGACGGCCCTTCGTGGAGGTGGTGGGCGTGTGCGGCGCGTGTTTCACACGGTGACGGCCACGACGACACCGACTCCCACGGCCACCGCCACCAGGACCGCGGTGACGACGAGGAAGCGGAGATTGCCGAGATTGACGGTCCAGCCGAATCCGACCCGGCGGGGGACGGTGATCGCGGGATCGTCGGTGTTGACATAGATCATTCCGGCGCCGTGCCAGAAGCGGTCGTCGTCGCGTGGCACGAGACCGCTGTCGGGTTCGGTGATGTCGGCGGGGAGCCGGCTGCCGCCGGGGCCGACGCGGAGGACGAGGTGGGCGATGATGCCGAGGACTGCCAGGACGGGGACGCCGACGACGAACGCCATGAGGCCCTGGGAGCGGTTGTCGCTCCACAGCATTCCCGACAGCCCGAGCAGCATCAGGTTCACCAGGGCGGCCATGCCGAGCACGGAACGGGACATGCTGGTGAGGTAGCGGCGGTACCGGGCGGCGCTGGTCCTGGGGCGGCTGACGTCCAGGTCGGCGCGGGCGCGCAGGATTCCGGCGACGGTGCCGGCCATGGAGGCGGTGACGAGGATCTGCGCGAGAACCAGGGCGAACGCGGTCCAGAAGGTGGTCGGGTACGTCTGGTAGACGGTTCCGGAGAACGACTTCTGGGGCAGTGCGATCTCGGCGGGCAGGTCCGGGTAGACGACGGCGCCGACGAGGGCGGAGACGGCCACGACCGCGAACGCGGGGATCGCCCACGGCCAGGGGAAGCGGACGGGGTCGGTGCGCAGGGAGGTGTCGGTGACGGCGCCCTGCCGGGTCTGCTCGTACCAGCCGCCCTGTTCCTTGGCGTCGGCGACGGCCCGGTGCGCCCGGCTCCACAGGGCGACGCCGACGACGGTGAGCAGGAGGCTGCCGCCGACGGCGCCGACGGCGAGGCTGTCGAGCGCCGCGCAGGCGACGAGCGCGATGACCGTTACGGCCGCGGTCGCGGCGAGCAGCAGGGAGCGGTATCGCCGCCGCTGCGCGGCGACTTCGGGTGCGTTCGCCTTGTCCGGGGGCACGCGGACGCCGAAGGGGACGGACGGGGAATTGAGGAGCGGGCTGGGGGCGAGGGCCAGGGCGCCCCAGACGGCCGCGAGAATGCCGAGGTTGAAAAGTGCGTTGTACAGCACGGTGTTCACTCATTTCGTGTTCAGGATTTCCCGGTGGGGCGGGAGGTCGTCGTGTCGGCACACTGCACGACATTCCAGGCTCCCGCGCGGATCGTCTACCCGGCAACCACATTCGGGCGTTGATGAAACTCGCAGGTGGCGACTGCTTCGGCGGCCTGCGCGGCGGACGTTTTCGGGGAGTGCCCGGATCCTCTTCCGGCATGATGTGCCGCATGCGCGAGGAGGATCACGGAAGTACCGCGAAAGGGAATCCGGCGCGACGGACGGGGAGCGGACTCACCATTCATTTCACGTTCGACGACGTGATGAACGTCCGGCTGTTGAAGACCGTCGGTCCGGCTGCGGAGTCCCTTTTCGCTCTTGCGTCGTTGGGTGCGGGCCGGGGGCCGGTCGGCCGGGGAGGCGACGGGGTCGAGGACGTGTTCGCCCCATGGCGCAGGACGGTGGTGTTCCGGCCGGGCAGTCGGCACAGCAGACACCTTCCGCTGTTGTCGCGGATGGCGGAGGCGCTTGTCGAGTCGCCGGAGCTGATGTCGGTGGTCCGCTCCCCCACGGGCCGGATCTCGGCGTGGATGGAGCATCCCGCCGGCGGGCCGGGCGTGGCGGTGGGACGCGGGCTGCTGGCGAACCACCGGCTGGCGGTGGCGCTCAGGATGTTCGCGCAGTCCGCGGTGCAGCCCTACTGGCCGCGGATCCGCAGCCGCCTGGAGCGGGAGTGCGAGGCGAACGGGCGGGCGATGACGGCCGGCGGGGTGGAGGAGTTGTTCGCCACGGCCGGGCCGACGGGCCTGCGCTGGCGTCCGCCGGTGCTGAGCGTGCCGGCCGAACGGCCCCGCGAGGTAAGACTGTCGGGCAGCGGGCTGCTGCTGGCGCCGTCGTTGTTCCTGACGGGGCCGCCGCGTCTGTTCCTCGACGAGCGGACACCGGGAAACGCCCCGATCCTGGTCCATCCGGCGCGGACCGCGGCGGCGACGGCCGCTTCCCTCTGGGGGGACGCCGGCCGGGGCTCCGGGCGGTACGGGGAGTGGGCGGTGAGCGACGCGCCGCAGACCGACGGCGTGGGCGAGCGGCAGCCGCTGGGGCTCCTGGTGGGCAGCACGCGGGCGGCCGTCCTCCAGGCGCTCACCGCGAGCCTGACGACGAGCGAGCTCGCCCGGCGTGTGGGGGTGACGCCGGGTTCGGCGAGTCAGCACGCGAGCGTGCTGCGCCGGGCGGGGCTGGTGTCCACGACGCGTACGCACACCTCCGCCATCCACACCCTCACTCCACTCGGCGCTGCCCTGCTGCGGGCTCCCTGGCTGCCGCCCGGTCCGGACGACGGCCCCCGGGCCACCCCCTGAGCACACCGCCCGTGACGCCCCGCCGGACCCTGTCGTCGAAGCGTCGCCCGCCGTTCGGGGGCAGGCACTGGGGCGTGTTTCGAATGTCCCGTCCGACCCGCGACGCCTGGCACGGCGCCTCGCCACGTCGTCGGGATCGTCCATGTACGCCCGGCACGAGGATGGCCCTCCGCCTTGCGACGCACCGCAGAGGACGCCGCGGGCCCCGCCCTTCGAGCGGACGACACTCCTTTCGGAGCACGCGCTAACCGCCGTCGTCCTCCCTGTCCGGGAAGCCGTCGAGGGTCGTCTCGACATACGCCATCACCTCCCCCTTCGGGATGCCGCGCACGTCCAGCTCCGCGAGGAGCGTGCGCATGCGCCGGTCCCAGTCGACTCCGGTGCGCAGGTCGTCCGCGGACTGCTGCTTGACGTCCGGTCGGACCGCCGCGCCGCTCTTGCGGTTGATGCGGATGATCCCCTCGCGCCGGAGCAGGTCGTAGGCCTTGTTCACGGTGTGGAAGTTGATCGCCAGGTCGACGGCCAACTGCCTGGTGGACGGGAGACCGGCACCGGGCGCCAGCGCGCCTTCCGCGATGGCTTCCACCACCCGGTCCCGGATCTGTTGGTAGATCGGTACCTCACTGTCGAGGTCGAGTACGAGATGCACATGCCCACTCTATCTGATATACATCTACTAGAACAGACGCTCATGGCAGCGGAACCGCACTCCGACCCGGGCGGACGGGTGCGGCCCCGAGGGAGGGATGGACCCCATGGCACTGATGAAGATCTCCGGCACCGAGCTCGTGGTCGAGTTCAGCGGACGCGAGCAGACCTGGCTGCGCCGCGGCACACTGAGCGTCCCCCTGGCCGCCGTCCGCCGGGTCGTCCCGGTCGACAACCCCCTGCGCGAGGCGCACGGCGCCCGCAAGGGCCTCCAGGTCTCCGGGGTCGCCAAGATCGGCACCTGGGGCCTGATGCTCGGACCGCGCCAGCTCGTGGCGGCGTACCGGGGCAAGCCCGGCCTGCGGATCCAGCTCGACCGCGCCGCCTCCGGCGAGCAGTACGACGAGCTGGTCCTCTCCCTCGACGACGCCGGCGAGCTGGCTCGTCTCATCGGCCGCCACCAGGAGCAGAACTGATGACGCATCAGCACGAGGCGAACGGCCCGCGCATCGAAGTCACCGGCCTCACCAAGCGGTTCGGTGCGGTCACCGCGGTCGACGACCTGAGTTTCCGGGTCGAGCCCGGCGTGGTGACCGGCTTCCTCGGACCCAACGGGGCCGGAAAGTCCACGACCATGCGGATGATCCTCGGCCTGGTCGCCCCGACCGCCGGTACGGCGACCATCGGCGGCCGTCGGTACGGGGAGCTGACCCGGCCCTCCGAGGTCGTCGGCGCCGCCCTGGACGCGTCCGCGTTCCACCCCAACCACACGGCCCGCGACCATCTGCGCATCTACTGCACGATGGGCGGTCACCCGGCCTCGCGCGTGGACCGGCTCATCGAGGAGCTGGGGCTCGCGCAGGTGGCCGACCGACGCACGCGCACCTTCTCCACCGGGCAGCGGCAGCGCCTCAGCCTGGCCACGGCCCTGCTGGGCGACCCGCGCGTGCTCCTCCTCGACGAGCCCAGCAACGGCCTGGACCCGGAGGGAATCGCCTGGCTTCGCCGGTTCCTGCGCGGCCTGGCGGCCGAGGGGCGCACGGTCCTCGTCTCCAGTCACGTCCTGAGCGAGGTCCAGCAGATCGTCGACGACGTCGTGATGATCAGCCGGGGCCGGCTGGTCGCCGCGGGGCCGCTGGCGGAGATGGAGCGATTCGTCCCGCGATCCGTCCTCGTACGGTCCCCGGACGCCGCGGCGCTGCGCGACGCACTGCTCCGGGAGTCCTCCGGCGGGCAGATACGGGTGGAGACCGCCCAGGACGGCTGGCTGCGGGTGTACGGGGCGACCGACACCGTCGTCGCCGACCTGGCGGCGGCGGCCGGACTGCGGGTGCACGGCCTCGTCACCGAGGAGGCGAGCCTGGAGCAGCTGTTCTTCCGGCTGACCGGCGACGGGGCCCGTGAACCGGCGGCGGCCGGCGCGGCGGCCTCGCACACGAACGACGAGGGGATCGAGCGATGAGCACACTGATCAGGGCCGAGTTCCGCAAGCTGCTGGCCACCCGGATGTGGATGTGGGCGCTGCTGGTGGCCGTGGTGCTCGGCGGCGGGATGGTGGGGCTGCTCACTCTGGTCGGTCCGGAGAACTTCGACCCGCCGATGCCCGGTCTGGACACCGAGGACGGCGTGCGCTCGGTGCTGGGGATGCTCGGGTTCACGGTGATCGTCCCGGCGGCGCTCGGCACCCTGGCGATGACCTCCGAGTACCGGCACCGCACGGCCACGTACACCTTCCTGTTCGCGCCGAAGCGCTGGCAGGTGCTGACCGCCAAGATCGTCGTCTTCGGGGTCGCGGGGCTGGTCTACGGGGTGGTGCTCACCGGCACCGCGGGGGCCGGCTTCTTCGGCGGGGCGGCGGCCCGCGGGGTGACGCCGGGCATGGAGTCCGCGGAGGTCCTGGCGCTGCTCGGGCGACTGGCTGTCACCATGGCCGTCTACACCCTGCTCGGGGTCGCCGCGGGGGCACTGATCCGCAATCAGATCGCCGCGCTCGCGGTCGTGGTGGGCTACCTGTACATGGGCGAGCTGACGCTGATGATGATCCCGGGCGTCAAGCTGCTCTACCCGCTGCTCCCCGGCGGCGCCACCTCCTCGCTGACCGGCTTCACCTACATCGCCGACACCCTCGCCGACCAGTTGGCGACCAGTCCGGTGTCGCTGCTCTCGCCCGTGGGCGGTGCGCTCCTGCTCACCGGCTACGCCCTGGTCGCGGCGGTCGCCGCGGTGCTCGTCCCGATGCGCCGGGACGTGCACTGAGACCCGGTGCCGTGACCGGCACCGGAACGGAGCGGGTGCCCCGGACCGACTTCCGGGACACCCGCGGGATGTTGGTGCGAAGGGACGCGCGTCAGGCGGCGGCGCCGGCCGGGCTGGCCGGCTCCGCCTCCAGGCCCTCCATCTCCCGTATGAGGCTGGCGGGCCTCATGTCCGTCCAGTTCTTCTCGACGTACGCGAGGCACGCCTGGCGGGTGTCTTCGCCGAACACGACGGACCAGCCCTTGGGAACCTCCGCGAAGGTGGGCCACAGCGAGTGCTGGTTCTCATCGTTCACGAGTACGTAGAAAGAACCGTCCTCGTTGTCGAACGGGTTCTCCATGATGATTTCCTCCTCAAGAGCGGGATCCGGATGCGCCCGGCCCCGCGGAATCGTCCATCGCCCGCTTCCGGACCGACAAGTTGTTTCGTCCGGCACCGAAACGCGGGTGTCGTGCATCGCCCGGCCTGTGTCAGCCGTTCTGTCGGAAGAATGCGAGCAGAACGGAATTCACCTGGTCGGGACGTTCCAGATAGCCGTAGTGCCCCGCGTCCCGGATCTCGGTGTACCGGGCCCCGGGGACCGCGTCGGCGACCTCCCGGCTCAGATGCGGAGGCAGCACCAGGTCGTCGGCGAAACCGATCACCTGGCACGGCGTGCGGATCGCGCGGTACGCGTCGAGCCGGCTCTCCTCGACGTCGACATCGAGCTGGGCCCGGTAGCCGGCCGCGTCGGTGACCGGGGACAGCTCGAAGATGTCGAGCCAGTCCCGGATCTCCTTGTCCTCCCGCAGCGTCGCGGGCGACAGGTTCTGCAGCGCCCTGAGCGTCGCCCCGTACAGCGGCGTCAGCCGGCCGCCGCTGTCGTAGAACTCCCGCTCCGCCCGGACATGTGCCCGGCGCATCGCGTCGTTGCGGCCCCGTGTCGCCATCAGGACCGCCTGGCTGACCAGGTCGGGCCGGGCCAGGCACAGCTCCTGCACCACGTGGGCGCCGAGCGAGGTGCCGACGAGCCGGCAGGGGCCCGCGTCGAGATGCTCGATCAGCGCCGCGGTGTCCGCGACGAGATCGTCGATCGTGAAGCCCTCGGAACAGGCATCGGTGGGCGGGATGCCCCGGTTGTTGAAGGTGATCACCCGGTAGCCCGCCTGCACCAGCGCCGGCACCTGGTGCAGGTGCCAGGCCCTGCCTCCGGCGCCGGATCCCATGACCAGCACGACCGGGTCGCCCTTTCCGGTCACCTCGTAGCTCAGGCTGATGCCGTTGACTCTCGCGGTCGGCACTGGCCGCCCTCACTTCCCCGCCCGGTACGGGCGCACTGTCGAATCGTTGACCACGAAACCGCACGGGCGGCGTCAGGCCGCCTTCGGCTCCTCGGTCGTCCGCGCCGCCGCCCGGTCCCAGTACGGGCCGAACAGCGCGGCCTCGTCCGGAACACGTTCCGGAACGGGACGGGAGATCGTGGTGTAGTTCAGGAAATGCCGCCAGGTGACGTTCCCCGACACTCCGGAACCGCCCCAGCTCCCGCTGGAGAGAGTGGTGGTGAAAGGCACACCGCTGCTGAAGGATCCGGTGTTCGTCATCGTCGACTGGTTCACCACCACCCGGCAGTGCGTGACGCTCTCCGCGAGCCGCATGACCCGGTCCGGCCGGTTCGTGTGGATCGCGCAGCTGTGCCCGATGCCGCAGCGTTCCGAAATCCGCTGCACGAGCCGCACGGCCTCGTCGAAGTCGGTGTACTCCGACAGGGAGAGCACGGGAGAGATCTTCTCCCGCAGCAGCGGGCCGTCCTGCCCGGCATCGGGCTGGTCCGCGACGAGCACGGAGACCTTGTCCGGCACCGTCAGCCCGGCCGCCGCCGCGATCTGTGCGGCCGGCCGGCCGATCAGGCCCCGGTCGAGGGTACGGCCGTCCGGCCACAGCGCCTCGACCAGCGCCGCGGTCTCCGCCGCGTCGCACAGATGGGCCCCGGCACGCACCAGACCGTCGCGGAAGTCGTCGGCGACGGAACGGTGCACGAGCACATTGCTCTCGGACGAGCAGGACGTGCCGTGGTTGAAACCGGCGCCGGTGTGGATGTGGTTCAGGGCCTCGTCGAGGTCCGCGGTCTCGTCCACGAGGACCGTGGGGTTGCCCACCCCGGCGCCGATCGCGGGCGTGCCGCTGCGATAGGCGCGGCGCACGGTGTTGGAGCCGCCGATGGCGACGACGAAGTCGGCGGCGGACATGAGGCGTTCACCGGCGTCGCGGCCGGTCACCGGCAGGCACTGGACGAGGTCCTGCGGGGCCCCGACCTCGGCCAGCGCGGCGCGCATGACCTCGGTCGTGGCGAGCGCCGTCCGGTGGGCGCGCGGATTGGGACTGAAGACGACGGCGTTGCGGGTCTTCAGCATGGGCAGGGCGTTGCAGATGATGCCCGGGGCAGGTGCGGTCGCGGGGCTGGCGACGGCAATCACACCGAGTGGTTTGGCGAGGGTGACGAGTCCCCGTTCGGGCTGCTCCTCGACGACGCCGACCGTACGGACCCCGTGCAGGTCGTACAGGATGCCGAGCACCCGTCTGCGCTGGAGTGCGTACATCGCCTCGGCGTCGCCGAGACCGGTCTCCTCCTCACTGAGCCGCGCCAGAGCGCGCGCGTTCTCCTCCCGATAGCAGTGCCAGCCGACGGCCGCGACGGCCTCGTCGATTCCGGCCTGCGACCATGACGCCACTTCCGCCTCCGCCACGCGGGCGCGGCGTACCGCTTCGTCCACGGATTCGCTGATCACAGCAACTCCCCTACGGCGATCGCTGGGGCGCGTCCCTCCGGGTGAGCCCGCTGCGGGACCTCGCCACCGGGCGTGCGCGCCGTGCTTTCCGGCAGGTCACGGGCCGTACCCAACCTCCGGCAGGGGGCTCCGGCCCCCTGCTGGCGCAAGGTAGCCACAATCGGCTCCCGTTCACCACAGTTTCTGTCGACGGCAAATGCCCTGCGGTGTGCGGTCGTTCGGGCGGCATGGTGAAGACGTGCGAATTCGGCCAATCACGGCCGTCGCACTGGCGCACCTGAAAAATTCATGATCCAGGCGCTGAGACGGTCATGGGTGTTCAGGGAGCGTCGCACTGTCGGCCGCCGCCCGCCGCATGACACGGTCACTCGTGTTCCGACTTCCCCCGGACGACGGCAGACGGCGCCCCGCGGCGCGATCCGCCGACCTCGGCCGCCGATCCAACCCCATTTCCCCGGTCCGCCCGTCCGACGCCCGTGGAGCGTCGTGCGGTACGGACCGGGGCGGCGGCCGGACGAGGCGCCGTCTCCGTGCCCGGGCGGGGAGTCGGCCGCCGGGCCCGGGCAGCCGGGTCCCACAACACATGGGGGCCGTTCGATGCAGAGAATCCACTTCACCGCCGCAGATCTCGCGCGCACCCGAATGCAGAGCACCCTCGGCCCGGTGGCCGAGGGCGTGTTCGCTCTGGGCGCGCTCACGAGGTCCCGCAGCGCCGATCTCACCGGCTGGCGCGCCGAGGTCACCGCCCGGCTACGGGAGAGTTCTGCTCTGAGCCAGCCGCTCGGCCCCCTGCTGCAGTCGTTGAACGCCCCCGACGACCTGCTGTTCCTGCTGGATTCCTCGCCGGGCGCGGACGCCTCCGCACTGGCCGCGCTCTCGCTGACCCGGACGGAGGCGGTCCGGCTGGCCGTCGGCGTCTGGCGGGCCGGGGTCGCCCCGCTGTGGGACTCGGTGCAGCAGCGGCTGGACACCGAGTGCGACGCCCACGGGCGGATCGCGATGACGGGCGGGGTCGAGCGGCTGCTGTCGACGCTGCACCCGAGGATCGTGTGGAACCCGCCGGTCCTGGAGATCCACGACCGCACCGACCGGGACGTCCATCTGTGCGGGCGGGGCCTGTTGCTGGTGCCGTCGGCGTTCCTGACGGGCGTCGCGGGCCGGGTCATCGGTACGGAGCGGGACAGCGGGCAGGCCGCTCTCGTCTTCGGCATGCCGTCGGACGTGACCTCGCTGTTCTCGCTGCTGCCCGAAGAGGAGGAGGTCGGGGGCGAACAGGCGCTCAGCGCGCTGGTGGGCCAGACCCGGGCGGCTGCGCTGCGGCAGCTGACGGACACCTGCACGACGAGTCAACTCGCGGCACGGCTCGGCATCTCCCCCGGAACCGCCAGCCAACACGCCTCGGTGTTGCGGGAGTCGGGGCTGATCACCACCCGTCGGGTGCGCAACTGCGCCCTGCACACCGTCACTCCGCTCGGCATGGCGCTGCTCGGCGGCCGGCTGCGTGCGCGCCCGGCGTCGTCACGGACCGGGCCGGGCGCGCACGCGCCGGGGACGAAGTCCCGTGGCCCGCTGCCCGTTCCGTGAGGCGCGCCCCGCCCTCGTACGACCATCCGTTCGACCCCGCACCTGTGGCGTGTTCCGAAAGTCCCGTCCGGCCCGCGACGCCTGGCACGACGCCTCGCCGCGTTGTCGGGACCGTCCACGTACACCCAGTACGAGGACGCCCCTCCGCCTCGCGACGCACCGCGCGGACACCGCGGGCCCCGCCCTTCGGGCGGACGACGCCACTTTCGCAACACGCCCCAGAAGTCACCGACGACCAAGAGGGAAGGAACACCCGATGAACTTCTCCGATGCCTCCGCACTCCGCCCCGACGCCGCGACCGGACCGGTCCGCGGCGCGCTCGGCGCCCTGGTGATCGAGGACCTGGACGGCGCGTCGGACGACGCCGTCGCGTTGTTCACCATCTGCATCCGCAGCACGCCCGCCGGCTCGTCGGCCGCCGTGCGATAGTCCACCGGACCTCCGACGGGCGGTGATCCGGGAACGGCCGGCGCGACTCCGTGCTCCGGGAGCGGGACGTCACGCCGACCCTGACCGCCCGTCGGGTCCGGGCGGTCAGGGCCCTTCGTCGAACTGCCGTCGTCCGGGCGGAGGCCGGACCGCGCGGCATCCGGTGCGTGCGGCCTCGATGCGGAGGATCGTCCTGGTACTGGAAGACTGTCCCCCGGGCACTCCTGACGGCGGATCACCCCCCGCTCCCGCCACGGCCCGGCCTCACGACCGGGAATTCCCGTCGTCGCCGTACCACTTATGATCTTCGCATGTGCACTGGAGTTCGACGACTTCGCGGGAAGCGCCACCGAAGATCGCAGACCGCGCATGAACGGGACGGTCGCATGAAACAGGGGGGCAGTCGCTCGTCCGGCACGAACGGGGCGGACAACGGGGAAGCAGCCGAAGGAGGGACGGCCGCGGGGCCGGGGGCCGGAATCGGTCCCGGCGCCGGAAAGTCCTCGCCGCTGCCGGATCTGCCGGCACCGCGGCTGGCCGGAACGATCCTCAAAGTGGCCTTGCTCGGCTATCTGAGCATCACTCTGATCAACCTCGTGAGCGCGGCGCACACGACTCTGTCGCTCGGCGCGTGCGTGGTGGCGCTGCTTCTCGTCTTCCTGCTCCAGATGCGCCACTCCAGTGCGCACGCCCATCTCGCGCCGGCCTGGCAGAAGGCGCTCACGCTCTCCGCCCAGGCACTGCTGACCTATTTGCCGCTCGCGCTGTTCCACTCCCAGTGGGGCGCGATGGCCGGGTTCCTCGCCGGTTCCCTGCTGCTGCTCCTGCCGCCGAGGGTGGCCTGGTCCGCGTACGGCGCGGTCGGACTGTCGATGTCGCTGCCGCCTCTCGTCGACGGCTATCCGCTGCGGGAAATGTTCTACCTCTCCCTGTCCACGCTGCTGACCGGTCTGGTGGTGTTCGGGCTGTCCCGGCTGTCGGCGCTGGTCCACGCCCTGCACGACACCCGTCTCGAGCTGAGCCGGATGGCGGTGACGCAGGAGCGGCTGCGGTTCGCCCGGGACCTGCACGATCTGCTGGGCTACAGCCTCTCCGCGATCACGCTCAAGAGCGAGCTGATCCACCGTCTGGTGCCCACGCATCCGCGACGCGCGATGGACGAGGTCAGCGAACTCCTGGAGATCTCACGGCAGTCGCTGGCCGATGTGCGGGCAGTGGCCAGTGGACTGCGGGCGATGTCCCTGAAGCAGGAGCTGGGTTCGGCGCAGTCGCTGCTGGAGGCGGCCGACGTCCGGGTGGAGACGGACGTCCGCTTCGGCACGATCGACCAGCAGGTGGACACCGTGCTGGCGGCGGTGCTGCGCGAGGCGGTGACCAATCTGCTGCGGCACACCCGGGCGACGACGTGTCGGATGGAGGCCGTGCAGGAGGGCGACCGGGTACGGCTGTCGATGACCAATGACGGGGTGGATCCCGCCTATCGCGACGTCTCCCCGCACAGCGGCAGCGGGCTGGGGAACCTGGCGGCGCGGCTGCGGGCCATCTCCGGCAGGCTGAGCGTCGAACGCCTGCCGGACAGGTCGTTCCATCTGGTGGCGGAGGCCCCCACCCGGCTGCTGCGGCCGCTCCCGGACCTGGACGACGACCCGTACGCCGAGGACTCGGTGGCCTGAGGCTCAGGGCCCCGGTATGTGAAGAGTTCACTCTCGGCAGATGATCCGTGCACTGTAAGTTCTCGGCCATGCCTCGCAGAATCGGTTGGGTGAAGGCCGGTCCGCTCCTCACCCGGAAGCGGACCGGCCTCCCGAACTCTCGACGCCGTGCGATCCACGAAGGGACAAGAACACGATGAAGGAAACCTTCTCCTCCCGTGCCAGGCTCGCCGAGAAGCCCGTTCCGCACCTGGTGATCGAGGATCTCGATGCCGCGTGCGCCCAGGCCCAGGCATTGTTCACCATCTGCATCCGCAGCGGGCCGGCCGACGCGACGGGCGAGCCCGCGCCGTCGGCACGGCTCGGGGCATGACCGTCGGCGAGGGACGGGACCTCTGGGCCGCCTCGGGGGACGACCGGATCCGGGTGGGCTTCGCCGGCCACCTCGAACCCACGGTCGTCCCCGGCGAGGCGGTCTATCTGGTGTCCCAGCGCGGTGTGACCGCGCTCCACGGCGAGCATGCGGAGGTGCTCGCACCGCTGCTGGACGGCAGCCGCACGGCGGCGGACGTCCTGCGGGAGGCGGCGGCGCGGCTCGGGGCCGCCGGGGCCCGTGACTCGCTCAACGCTCTCGAACGGGCGGGCCTGCTGCGCCGGTTCGCCCCCGACGGCGCGCGGCCCCCCGCCCCGCGCGGCACCGTGGCCTACTGGGACCTCGCCGGCCTGGACGGGGCGCGCGCCGCGGCGGCGGCCGGGCGGGCGCGGGTGCGGATCGTGGACCTGACCGGCACGGCGGACCACGGCCGTCTGCGGGCGGCGTGCGAGGAGTCGGGGCTCACCGTCGCCGAGGTGAGCGACGCGAGCCGGGATCCGTACGTGCTCCCGGAGACGGGCTCCGACTTCGCGATCGTGCTGTGCGACGACTACCTGGCCCCTCGTCTGCGGGACGTCGACGCCGCTCACCGGGCGCGGGGCCTGCCCTGGCTGCTGGCCCGTCCGGGGGGCGCGGAGCCGTGGGTCGGCCCGGTGTTCCGGCCGGCCGAGGGCGGCGCCTGCTGGTCGTGCCTGGCGGTCCGACTGCGCGGGCACCGGCGTTCCGAACGGCCGCTCCAACTGGCCCTGGGCATCGACGGACCACCGCCGCGGCCGCTCGGCGCCCTTGCCTCCTGCTACGCCCTCGGGCTGCATCTGGCGGTGCTGGAGTCCGCCAAGTGGCTGGCCGGGGTGCGCGATCCGGCGCAGGACGCGGTCACCACGCTCGGCACGCTCCGGTCGGGGTCGGCGCAGCACGCGGTCACCCGGCTTCCGCAGTGCGCCGGGTGCGGCGACCCGGGGATCGTCGCCCGGCGCGCGTCCACTCCCTTCGTCCCCGTCTCCCGGCCGAAGGCGGAGCGCGACCTGGGCGGCCACCGGGCGCTGACGCCCGATGAGATGCTGGCGGCGTACGGCGGTCTGGTCGACCCGGTCACCGGGATCGTCAAGGAGATCCGCCGGGCGCCGAACAGCCCCGGCTTCGTCCACCCCTATCTCTCCGGGCACAACCTGGCCATGGGCTCGTCTACGCTGGCCGGACTTCGGGCCGGACTGCGCGCGCTCAGCGGTGGCAAGGGCGTCACGGAGACCGAGGCCCGGGTGAGCGCGCTGTGCGAGGCGGTGGAACGGTACAGCGGCACACGGCACGGCGACGAGGCGGTGGTCCGTGACACCTTCCGGGCGCTGGGCGACGCGGCGGTGCATCCCAACGCCTGCCAGCTGTACGGCGAGCGGCAGTTCCGCGACCGGGACCGCTGGAACAGCGCCGGGTCGCGGCTCAGCCACGTGCCCGAGCGGTTCGACGTGGACCGGCCCACCGAGTGGACCCCCGTGTGGTCGCTCACCTCCGGGCGGCAGCGGCTGCTGCCGACGTCGATGCTGTACTACGGCGACGGGTGGGGCACGGACGGGCTGTCCGCCGACTCCAACGGCAACGCGGCCGGCAGCAGTCCGGAGGACGCGCTGGTCCAGGGGTTCCTGGAGTTGGTGGAGCGGGACGCGGTGGCCCTGTGGTGGTACAACCGCACCCGGCAGCCGGCCATCGACCTGGACGCCTGGGACGAGCCGTACGTGGACCGGATCCGCGAGGGCTGTGCCGGGCTGAACCGTGAGGTCTGGGCGCTCGACCTCACCTCGGACCTCGGCATTCCGGTGGTGGCGGCGCTGTCCCGGCGCGTCGACAAGCCCGCCGAGGACGTGATCTTCGGATTCGGCGCGCACTTCGATCCCCGGCTGGCGGTGCGCCGGGCCCTGACGGAGATGGGGCAACTGCTCCCGGCCGTGTGCGACGCGCGGCCGGACCACACCGGCTACCGGATCACCGACCCGGAGCCGCTGGAGTGGTGGCGGCGGGCGACGACGGCCGGCGAGCCGTACCTGGCCCCCGACCCGACCGCACCGGCCCGTACCCCGGCGCACTGGAGCTACGCACCGCGCGGCGATCTGCTCGACGACATCGCCGCGATCACCGGCCTGGTGCGTGCGCACGGCATGGAGCTGCTGGTCCTGGACCAGACGCGGCCGGACCTCGGACTCCCGGTGGTGAAGGTGATCGTGCCGGGCCTGCGCCCGTTCTGGGCGCGGTTCGCGCCGGGCCGGCTGTTCGACGTGCCGGTGGCGCTGGGGCGGCGGTCGGAGGCCGTCGCCTACGAGGACCTCAACCCGGTTCCGCTCTTCGTCTGACACCGGATTCGGCCGGAATACGACGGTGACGAGGGACGTTCGGACGCCGCCGCCGGAGCGACGCGGCGGCGGCCGACGGACGGACGCCGCAGTTGAGGAGTGCGTCGATCACTTCACGTGCTTCACATCATTCACATAAAATCGACGGCAGTCACAAGAATCCGTGGCTGTCCGGAATCGCTCCTCGTCGCCATCGAGGCCGCGACTCGCCCCCGCCGCTCCGCTGAGCGGTGCCCGGCCCCGGGGGCATCCCCCGGAATCGGCGAGGGATCATGTGCAGTGGACACGGGGGGAGCGAGGAACATGGCGATACGCGTACTGCTCGCGGAGGACATGAACATGGTGCGCGGGGCGCTGGTCGCCCTGCTGAACCTGGAGGACGACCTCCGGGTGGTGTGCGAGCTGGAGCGTGGCGACGAGATCGTGCCCGCGGCGCACAAGTACGGCCCGGACGTGGCGGTCATCGACATCGATCTGCCGGGCATGGACGGGCTGACGGCCGCGTCACGGCTGCACGAGGAACTGCCGGGCTGCCGGACGTTGATCCTCACCAGCATGGGACGCCCGGGTACGCTGCGTCGGGCCCTGACGACCAAGGTCGACGGCTATCTGCTCAAGGACGCCCCGCCCGGCGAACTCGCAGACGCGGTGCGGCGGGTGGCCGCGGGCAGGCGGGTGATCGACCCTCAGTTGGCGCTGGCCGCCTGGGGCGGCGCGGAGACGCCGCTGACGGAGCGGGAGACCGAGGTCCTGCGGCTGACCGCGGACGGCGCCGAGGCGAAGGAGATCGCGCGGCAGCTGCACCTGTCGGCGGGGACGGTGCGGAACTATCTGACGAACATCGTGACCAAGCTGAACGCGCGCAACCGGGTGGACGCCATCCGCATCGCCCGCGACGCGGGCTGGCTGATGTAGGAACCGGTCCTCCGCCTCGGCCCGGTCCGGGGCAGGCCGGGTCGGGTCAGGCCGGGTCGGGGAACGGGAGGGCGGACATGTCGGCCGGCGCCGTCATGGAGGCCGCGGCCAGGTAGTCGAGGATGTCCTCGGTGACCGACGGCGGAAGCGGCAGCGCCGCCGAGATGTCGTCCGGGGTGGCCGGCCAGGCCAGCATCCCCACCACCCACACGGCCTCGGGGCGGTGCAGCACCACTCGGTGCGCGGAGCTGGGCGACTCCAGGATGAAGCAGCCGGGCCGCAGGGTGAGCGTGATGTCGCGCGGCAGCCAGATGAGCCGCCCGCCCGGGAGCCGCAGCAGCGCGAAGGACGCCTGACGGGACACCGGCGTCACCGAGAGCAGGGGCCCGCGGAGGTCGTCCAGGCCCAGAGTGCGCACGACGAGGTGACTGAGCCGTTCGAGAACCGGCAGCAGCACCAGGACGCCGCTCCCGTCGGTGGTCCCGTCGCCCGGTGGTCCGTGCGGCTCGGTCGGTCCGGCCCGCAGACCGGCATCGGCCCGGTCCGGACCGGGAACGACGTTGGCGAGCAGGATCGGCCCGAGCTCCATCCGGCGCAGCGCCGCCCGCACGACGGGGTCGGCGCCGTCGACCCACTCCTTGCCCCAACGGCCGGTGAGCACGAGCTGGTCCTCGGTGTCACCGGACTCGACGGTGACGTCCTCGGCCAACGACCAGAGGTGCACCGTCCGGTGCTCAGCCATCTCCGCCATGGCACTCCCCCTCGACTCTCCGGTCGCCCGGGCGACTCGGTGGACAGATTATGCAACTGGCCAGTAGCCCCCGGACAGCTACGGGCTCACGCCCCCGATATGAAGACTTCACATACCGGAAAGGGCACCGATATGTCTGTGGGAACGTCGTCCGGGCCGACGTGTGCCGGGGCCGAAGCGACGGACGTACGGTCCGCCTCCCGGTACGGCCGCTCCCCGCCGTCCGGTGGTGACGGCGGGGAACGGCTTTCGGGTCAGGGCTCCCGTCGGTCGTGGCGTCAGCGCGCCCGACGGTCGTGGCCGAGGGTGGACAGCCATCGGTGAACCGCGAGCGCGGTCGCCCCTGCATGCTCTTCGAGCATGGAGAAGTGATCCCCCGTCACCTCCAGCAGCTCGTGGTCAACGGGCCATCCGGCACGTGTGCCGTCGCCGAGCAGGGCCGTGCTGTCTGCGGCCCGTACCAGCACGGTCGGGGTGGCGACCAGTCCGGGCCGCCAGCCGTCGAGCAGTTCCGCGTAGCATGCCATCGCGGTGAACTGCTCCTCGATCGCCGGAAGTTGGGGGAGCTTTTCGAGGAGCCGCCGGGTCAGTACGCACATTCCGCGCGCCATGGCGGTGCCGGTCGACCGGGGGGTGTCGAGCAGCACCAGCGCGGCGGGAGGGGCGCCGGCCTGCTCCAGCCGCCGGACGACCTCGTGGGCGAGCCAGCCTCCGGAGGAGTACGCGGCGAGCGCGAACGGCCGTTCCCCCAGGCGCCGGAGCAGTGTCGTCGCCAGTGTGTCCGCGGCCGCTTCCAGGGTCGCGGGGAGCGGCTCGCCGACGGCGTATCCGGGAATGGCGGCGGTCCACACCTGGCGGCGGTTGTGGAGTGCGGTGGCGAACTTCACGTACTGGTGGGCCCCGGTCGGGGCGACGAGGGAGGGCAGGCAGACCAGGGCCTGTTCCCCCGCGCCGTCCGACAGCCGCAGCGTGGCCGGTTCGGGCCCGTCCCCGGCCGCGAAGACGGGCCGGATCCGGGCGGCGGCCGACAGGAGGTCCGCTGCCTGTTCCGGGCTGCCCGTCTCCACCGCCGTGCGGAGGAGACCGGCGGCGGGGCGCGCCGGTGACGCTGCCCGGGGCGCGCCCGCGTCGGGGAGTCGGGCGGGGGGCGGTTCGGGCGCGTGGGGATGCAGGCGTGCGATGAGGCCGTCGACGCGGGAGCCGCCGTTCTCCATGAAGTGGGCGGTGAGTCCCTCGACCGATTCGGCGTCGAAGAGCAGGGTGGACGAGATGTCGCCGAGGTCCTCGCGCAGGGCGTTGGTCAGTTGAAGGACGAGGATGGAGTCCAGGCCGTAGTCGCTGAGCGGTGCCGAGGGGGCGATCCGGTCCGCCGGGATGCCGAGGGTCCGCGCAGCCTGTTCGCGGAGATACCGTGCCATCGTCTCCGCCCGCTCCTCCGGGGCGGGGTCGGTCGGGGCCCCCGCGGTCCTGGCGGACTCCGTCGTCCCCGTGGTCGCCTCGGTCCCGGCCGGGCTTCCGGAGCGCCGTCGTACGGACGAGGCCGGATCCGGCGCTCCGGAAGCCGGTTCACGCGCCGGTTCGAGGACCCGTTCAGGTGCGGGAACCGCATGCGGGGCCGACGGCGCGACGATCCCGGGCCGCGTCCCGGTGCCCGTGACCGTCCCCGTCCCGGTTCCGGGACGCGCTCGCCGGGGCGCGGGCGTCGCGCGCTCCGGCGCGGACACCTCCTGCCGTACGATCCCGTCGCTCTCGGCCGCGATGATCTGCTGCCCGAGCTCGTGCGCCTGGGGCAGGACGAAGACGGACGAGCGAAATCCCTCGCTCTCCAGTACCCGTCGCCAGTTGTCGGGCGACAGCGCCGGCGAGCCCGGGATGCGCAGCGCGTGGTCCTCGAAGAGCCACCAGCCCTCCAGCAGCCCGAAGGTGAGGTGGCTGAAGATGTCGAACGCGGCGAGCTCGTTCAGCAGCAGCCAGCCTCCGTCGCGCAGCGCCGCCTTCGCGTTGCGGATGGTGTTGCGCGTGTCGCGCGTGGCGTGCAGCACGTTGGCGGCGATGACGAGGTCGTGGCCCCCGGTCTCCACGCCCTGCCCGGCGAGGGGCCGTTCGGCGTCGAAGCGGGTGTACGCGAGGTAGGGGACCTGTGGTCCGTACGCGGTGCGGGCGTGGTTGAGGAACGCCTTGGAGAGATCGGTGTACAGGTAGGTCTCGATGTGTTCCTGGAAGGGGCGCAGCGCGGCGAACATGCCGACGCTGGTGCCGCCCGTACCGGCGCCGATCTCCAGGATGCGCAGACGCGCGCCGGGGTCCAGGCGCAGCCGTTCGGCCACGACGGCCGCGGCGGCGTCGGCCATGGCACGGTTGTACAGGTCGGCGATCCGGTTGTTCCGGTAGGTGCCCTCGACGAGCGCGACGGAGCCCTGCGGGAACAGGATGTCGGTGGGCCGGGTCCTGCCGGTGAGGATGTCGGGCAGGGCTTGGAGGGTGGCGTCGAGGAGGGCGGCCTCGGCCTTCTTGTCGGGGTCCGCGGACCACCGCTCCCGGTACCGTTCCCACTCGCGCCGGGCCTCTGCCGGTGACGGGCCGGACGGTGGCACGACGCGGAGTGCGTGATCGAGCCAGGTGTCGTACCCGGGCAGGATTCCGGCGCGTTCGCGGAGTTCCGCGACACGGGTGGCGCGCTCGCGTGGGTCGGTGGTTCCGGGACCGGGCAGCACGCCGAGGGTTCCGAGGTGTGCGCGGAGCATGCGGGCGAGCAGCGGATCGCGTTCGGTCCTGCGCCAGTCGGCGACCGCGCGCAGCGCCTCGGGGTCGGCGGGCGCCGCGACACCGGCCCGGACCGCGTCGGAGGTGACACGCGTCCGCGCCCGCTCGTGGACGGTGATGCGTGAGCCCGGGTCGATGCCGGTGAGGGCGTCGGGCCGCCTCGACCTGACGAAGGCCACCTGTCGCTGCGGGCCGCCCAGCAGCGTGTCGAGGGCCCGCATCGCCTCGGGGGGCTCGATCGAGACCAGTCCCCAGCGCGCCATGCTCTCCCGGTGGAGCTGCGACGAGGCGCTTCCGGTGCTCCCCCACCAGCCCCAGTTCATGACCTTGACGGGGTACGGCCGGTGGCGGGAGAGGTGTTGGGCATAGGCATCGGTGAAGGTGGATCCCGCCGCGTAGTTGCTCTGTCCGGCGGCCGTCGTGAACGACTGGACCGACGAGAAGAACAGCATGAAGTCGAGTACGTCGTCCGCGAAGACCTCGGCGGTGGCGACGGTGGCGTCGACCTTCGCGGTGAGGGCCGCGCGGAGGGTCGGCTCGTCCATCCGGGCCAGGCTCTGGTCCCGCAGCACCAGCGCCGCGTGGACCACTCCGTGGATCCGCGGGTGGTCGGCCTCGATCCGGGCGCGGGCGCGGCGCAGGGCGGCGGGGTCCGCGGCGTCGGCGGACACGTAGCGCACGTCGCCGCCGCAGGCGCGCAGTTTCGCTTCGATCTCGTCGTCGTGGGGGCGCCGTCCGATCCAGACGACGTGTGCGCCGTACCGTTCCACGACGTGCCGGGTCCAGACCGCGCCGAGTCCGCCCGCGCCTCCGATCACGACGTACACGCCGCCCTGCCGGTACACCTGTTCCCGCGTGCCGGCCGGTTCGTCGGGCGCCCACCGCCGGACCAGCCACTGGCCCGCGCGGTGTGCGAGGGGGCCGTCCGAGGCCGGGACGGACAGCGTGAGGAGGTCGGCGGGCAGGGTGGTGGCGTCGAGGTCGGTCCGGCGGACGGACCAGTGCGTGTACTCGTGTCCGAGCGATCCGAAGAGGCCGTGCAGCCCGGCGTGGGCGGGGGCCGTCGGCTCCGTGTCGTACGTGGCCAGGGCACGCCGGGTGACCAGGGTGATGTCGAGCGGGCGGGCGTCGTGTCCGGTGTGCAGGAGCGCCTTGATCAGCCGGAAGGCGGCGACGACGCCGCTCTCCCGGGCCGCGACGAAGCCGGCGGTGTCCGTCGGCGGGAGGGCCGACGGGCCGTCCGGCGCGGTGTCCCCGGTCTCGGGGGCGATCCAGAGGAGATGGTCGATCGGGCCGACGGTCCGCAGCCGCTCGGCCGCCTCGTCGACCGATGCCCCGGGAGCGAGGCCCCATGTCGTGACGCGCGGGTACCGGCCGGTGAGCGCGGCACGCTGTTCGTCCGTGCCACCCACGACGAGGACGTGGCCGGGGGCCGGGGCGCCGCCGTCCGTGTGCCCACGCGTGTTCGCGGGTTCCCATACCGGGGCGAAGAGTTCGGGCACCGGGTCCTTCGCGCGTCGCGAGGAGTAGCCGGTCATCCGGACGCACACCTGGCCGTCCTCGTCGACGAGGTCCACGTCGAGTCTGCTGAGCGGCGTGGTCTCCCCCGCCGGGTCCGCGACCCGGATCACGGCCCGCATCGACGCCCGGCACGGGGCCAGGATCTCCAGGCGATCGAGCGCGAACGGCACGGCCGTTTCCGGCGGTTGGGCGCCGCCGGTGATGTGGAGCGCGGTCGACGCCTGAATGGCGGAGTCCATGAGGGCCGGGTGCAGGACGTACGGTGCGCCCGCCGGGTCGGCCTCGGTGGGCAGGTCGAGGACGGCGAGGACGGTGCCCTCACCGACGTGCGCCTCGCGGACGGCGCGCAGCGACGGACCGTGGACGATTCCCATCGAGGCCAGCGCCTCGCGGATGCGTTCGGCGGGCACGGTGCGCGTGCCGTCGGCGCGCGGCGGCGCGATGTCGACGCGTTCGGGACGGGAGGTGTCCAGGACCGCTACCCGCCCCGTGGAGCAGACGACGGACGCGGTGGCGTCCTCGGCCCGCGAGCTGATCTCGAAGGTGAGGTCGCCGCCGGAACGCGCCGGTTTCACCAGGACGTCGACGGTCACGGGCTCCTGGTCCTGGACGAGGGGCCGTATCCAGGTGATGTCGCGCATCCGCAGGGGCGTCCCCGCGTCGATGCCGAGCGCCCGGACAGCGGTTTCGCGCGCCATTTCGAGGTGGACGACACCCGGCAGGACGCGCTGCCCGCGCACGGTGTGGTCGCGCAGCACCGGTTCGTCACCCTTGAAGACGGTGGTGGCGCGCAGTGTGCCCGGCTCGTTCCCGATGTCCCCGGCCGGGGACGTCTCGTGGATCAGCGGATGGGCCGCCGTCGCGCGGTGCGCCGTGACGGGGGACAGTGCGGGCGGGTCCGCCGGGGGGACCGGTCCGGCCCAGTGGCTCTCCCTGGCGAAGGGATACGTCGGCAGCGGCACCCGCAGATGGGCTCCGGGGGCGAAGACCTTCCCGTAGTCGAGTGCCGTTCCCCGGGTGAAGTGCCCGGCGAGGGCGGTGAGATCCGCGTGGTGGAGGTCGGCGGACGCGGCCCGTGCCGGGTCCGCGCAGCGGCGCAGCAGGTCGGCGCCCGCGTCGGCCTCCGGATCCGCACCGGTCGTGTACGTCCGCGTCGCGTGCCCGGTGTACGCGTCGGGTCCGTCGAGTCCTTGGTCGAGGATCCTCAGCAGCTCGGTGCGGTCACGCGCCACGCAGGCGAACCGGTGGGCGAGCCCGGCCCTGCCGACGGTGAGCGTGTAGGCGAGGTCGCTCAGGTCGAGGGACGCCTCACGGCGGCAGTGCGCCGCCAGAAGGGCGACCTGCCGGGCGAGTTGCTCGCGTGAGTGGGCGGAGAGGAGGACGAGCTGGGCGGGGCGCGTCGTGCGGCGGGCGCGGGTGGTGGGCGGCGCCTCCTCGATGACGAGGTGCGCGTTCGTCCCCCCGGCGCCGAAGGAGCTGACGGCGCCGCGACGGGGACCGCCCCCAAAGGGGGCCTCCCAGTGGTGGTCGCGCGTGCTCATGTAGAACGGGCTGCCGTCCAGGCGGATGGCGGCGTTCGCGGTCTCGAAGTGGAGCGAGGCGGGGATGCGTCGGTGCCGCAGGGCGAGGAGGACCTTGAACACACCGGCGACACCCGCGGCGAACTGGGTGTGCCCGATGTTCGTCTTGACCGAACCCAGCGCGCAGTGGCCGGACTTCGTGGTGGATGCCCTGAACGCCCGGTCGAGCGCCGAGAATTCGATGGGATCGCCGAGAGGGGTACCGGTGCCGTGGGCCTCGACGAGCCCGATGGTGCCCGCGTCGACGCCGAAGGAGGCATGGGTGTCACGGAGCAGGCGCTCCTGCGAGACGGAACTGGGCGCGGTGATCCCGTTGGTGGCGCCGTCCTGGTTGGTGCCCGAAGCGCGGATCACGCCGTGGATGTGGTCACCGTCGGCCAGGGCGTCGTCGAGGCGCTTGAGCACGACCACGCCGACCCCCTCGCCGGGAACGAAGCCGTCGGCGCGCCGGTCGAAGGTGTGGCACCGTCCGGTCGCCGAGAGCATCCCGGCGCGTCCCGCCAGTTCGTAGAGGCGCGGGGTCGACTGGACGAACACCCCGCCCGCCAGGGCCAGGTCCGTCTCGCCGGACCAGAGCCCGCGGCACGCCAGGTCGATCGCGACGAGCGAACTGGAGCAGGCGGTGTCGACGGCCAGCGCGGGCCCCTTGAGGTTCAGGTAGTAGGAGACGCGGGCCGGGATGAAGGACGCCATGTTGCCCGTGAACGCCTGCGCGGGCCCGTGGTCCCCGACGATGTCCTGGTAGTCCCCGCTCCAGCAGCCCACGTACACGCCGCAACGGGCTTCGTCGAGCTGCCCGCCGGCGTGCCCGGCGTCCTCCAGGGCCTTCCACGACTCCTGGAGGAGCAGGCGCTGCTGCGGGTCCATGGCCGCGGCCTCGACCCCCGAGATCCGGAAGAACAGCGGGTCGAACTCGTCGATGCCACGCAGGAATCCGCCGCGCGTGCAGCGAGGTGATCCGTCGGGCCCGGTACCCGGGAGGTCCCAGCGGGTCGCCTCGGTGACGAGGTCGTCGCCGTCGACGAGGTGGGTCCAGAGTTCGTCCAGGGTGTCGGAGCCGGGGAACCGTCCGCTCATGCCGACGACGGCGACCGGTGGACGGTCGGCGGCGGGCCGGGAGGACGTGGGAGCGGGCGCGAAGGCCGCGGGGACCGGTTCCCGGACGGCTTCCGGGAGTACGGGGGAGGCCGCGTTCCGAGGGGCGGCCGGGGACGCGGCCGTTGCCGGGGGTGTGGAGAGGACCGTGGGTGTGGTCGGGACGGGCGGTGCGGTCGGAGCCGGGGTCCAAGGCACGGCCCCGATGTCCTCGTACTCCGCGAGCAGATGGGCGACGAGACGGTCCGGGGAGCTGTGGTCGAAGACCACACCGGTCGGCAGGTCCAGTCCGAACGTCTCGTTGAGCAGGTGCACGAGCCGGACCGCGAGGATCGAGTCGAGCCCGTGGTCGGCGAACGCGAGCGCGCCGTCGAGCTCGTCCTGCGGCATCGCGAGTACGTCCGCGACCTTCGCGCGCACGGTGGCTGCGACGCGCCCCTCACGCGTGAGTCCATCGGCGGTCGCGCCCCCGGTGTCCGGGGCGCCGGTCGGCGGGTCGCCGATTTCCGGGGCGACTGTGAGCAGGCCGCCGGTGGGCGGGGCGTCGGTGTCCGGGGCCTCGGCGGACGCGGCGTCGGAGTGCGGGGCGGCGTCGTCCCGGGGGCGCGGCGTGCCGATCGGCGCGGCTGCGCCGGGGCCGGCTTCCCCGGCCGGCTCCAGGTCACCGATCCAGTACCGGTCCTTCGCGAACGGGTACGTCGGCAGGGACACCCGGCGGGGCCGCACCGGGTGGAGACCGTGCCAGTCCAGCTCCACGCCGTCGACCCAGAGAGCGGCCAGCTTGTCGAGCTTCCCCGCCGCGACCCACCGTTGGACCAGCAGTTCCCGCAGCTCGTCGTCGGCGGCGATCTCGGCGACGGCGCCCCGTGCGCTCCCCGCGCTCCCCCGGTGCAGGCCCGGCGCCCGTACGCCGTCCCCGGCCGTCGCGTAGCCGTGCAGCGCGTGCCGCAGTTCGGCGAGCGAGGAGACGGTCAGCGCGAGGCGTTCGCGCATGGCCCGGCGTCCGGTCCGCAGCGTGTGGGCGAGATCCGTCAGGCTGATGTCCCGCCGCTCCGAGGCGTCGCGTTCACCGCGTTCCAGGTACGCCGCCAGGCGTGCGGCGGCCTCGCGGAGCCGTTCCGGCGTCCGTGCCGAGAGCACGACCAGCTGCTCGCCCGCTTCGGGCACCGGCTCCGGCACGGTCTCGTCGGCCACGTACTCCTCAATCACGACGTGCGCGTTCGACCCACCCGCCCCGAAGGACGAGACGGCCGCGATCCGCGGGTCCTCGGACTCCCAGGGTTCCAGGGTCCGCTGGACGAAGAACGGCGTCTCCTCGAACCGGATGCCCGGGTTCGGCTCCTCGCAGTGCAGGCTCGGGACGAGCGTGCGGTGCCGGAGCTGGAGCACGGTCTTGGTGAGGCCCGCGATGCCCGCCGCGGCCTCCAGGTGGCCGATCATCGACTTCACGGACCCGATGGCGCAGAACTGCCTGTCCCGGGTGGACCGCCCGAAGGCCAGCGAGAGCCCCTGCACCTCGATCGGGTCGCCGAGTTCAGTCCCGGTGCCGTGCGCCTCGACGTAGCTCAGCCGTCGCGCCGGTATCCCGGCCCTGGTCAGCGCGTCGTCGATCAGCTCCGCCTGCGCGGTCGGGCTGGGCACCGTGTAACCGTGGGTGCGTCCGCCGTGGTTGACGCTGGTCCCGCGGACCACGGCGAGGATCCGGTCCCCGTCCGCCAGGGCGTGCCCGAGCGGTTTGAGGAGCACCGCCCCGACGCCCTCGCCGGGCACGAATCCGTCCCCGCCCTTGCCGAAGCTCCGCAGCCGCGGCCGGGTCGACAGCATGGTGGAACGGCACAGCTCGACGTAGTCGGACGGGTGCAGATACAGGTTCACCCCTCCGGCGACGGCGAGTTCGCACGCGCCCCTGCGCAGGTGCTCGCACGCCTCGTGGATCGCCGTGAGCGAGGACGAGCACATCGTGTCGATCGTGAGGCTCGGCCCGCACAGGTCCAGTGCGTACGAGGTCCGCGCGCTGAGCGAGGCGAAGGAGAGCGACGGCACGACCGTCTCGCCCGACGGCAGGAGCGCGGCTCCGTGCCGGGCGTGACCGGACTTGGTGACCCCGGCGAAGACCCCCACCCTGCGCCGGTGACGGCGTGCCAGTTCCTCGGGGGTGTAGCCCGCGTCCTCGATCACTTCCCAGGCGGCCTGGAGGAACAGGCGCTCCTGCGGATCCATCGCGTAGGCGTCGCGCGGGGCGATCCGGAAGAAGGCCGGATCGAACGCGTCGAAGTCCTCCAGGAACCCGCCCCACTTGTGGTAGCTGCGGCCCGTGGCGATGGCCTTGGCACGGTCCGGTTCGTAGAAACCGTCGAGCGGCCATCGGCCGGGCGGGATCTCGGTGACGCAGTCGCGTCCGGCCTTGAGGTTCTCCCAGAATTCCTCGATGTTCCCGGCGTGCGGGTAGCGCCCGCTCATGCCGATGATCGCGATCGCCTCGTCGGGGCCGGGGGGTTCGGGACGGGCGGACTCGTCCGGTGCGTCCGCCGCGGGCCGCGGCACGGGTGCCGTCACCACGGCGGCCGGCCCGGACGGGCCGTCGTCGGCGGCGGGTGCGGACGCGGGTCCGGGGACGGCTGCCGGACCGGCGAGGCGACCGGCGACGGCGCGCAGCGTCGGGAATTCGTAGAAGAGAGTGGTCGGGACCTCGCCGTACCGTACGGACAGTTCCCGGTTGAGCTGAATGACCATGACCGAGTCGAGGGCCAGGTCGGCGAGCGGCCGGTCGGCGTCGATGTCCTCGACGGGAACCCCGGTGACTCGGGCGAAGGTCTCGACGACGGAGCGGAGCGTCTCCCGCTCCCGGCCGACGGCGACCGCCCCGGGCACGGACGCGGGTACGGGTGCGGACTCGGGCAGGGGTGCGGTCGCCGGCACGGACTCCGGTGCGGATGCTGTCGGGCGGGCCGGGCCCGACGGGGGTACGGCCTTCGCGGTCTCGCCGTGATGCACCCAGATCCGGTCCTCGCCCGCCTCGCCGAGCCGCCAGGCCCGCAGCAAGGTCTCGATCCCCTCGTCCGACTCCATGGGGACCAGACCCCGTTCCCGTCGCAGGCGGGCGCGTGTCGCGTCGTCCACCGTCATACCGCCGTCCTTCCAGAGCGGCCAGGCGATCGCGAGGGTGTGCCCCGGTCGTTCACCCGCCGCCACGCGCGAGTTGCGCACGGCCGCGTACGCGTCGAGGTAGGCGTTCGCGGTCGCGTAGTCGGCCTGGCCGGGGTTGCCGGTGACGGCGGCACCGGAGGAGAAGGCGAGGAAGAAGTCGAGCGCCAGCCGCGCCGTCGCCCGGTCGAGATGCACCATGCCGTCGACCTTGGGCGCGAGCACCGCCTCCCACTGTTCCGCGGTCTTGTTCGGCAGCCGGCCGTCCTGGATCACGCCCGCCGCGTGGACGATTCCGTGGATCCCGCCGTTCTCCTCGACGGTGCGGGCGACGAGGTGTCGCACCTCTTCCCAGCGGGAGACGTCCGCGGCGGCGTACCGGGCCGTGGCACCGGCCTCGCGCAGCTCGGCGAGCAGCCGGTCCACGCGCGCGTCCTGCGGCGACCTGCCGACCAGCACGAGCGCCGGGGCGTCGACGTCCCGGGCGATCCGGCGCGCGACCAGCGCGCCGATGCCGCCCGCCCCGCCGGTGACCAGATATACGCCCCCGGCTCGCCAGGGCGTGCGGGTGCCGTCCGGCGTCCTCGGCTCCCAGGTACGGACATGGCGTTCGGCGCCCCGGTGACGAACCAGTTCGTCCTCCGATTGCCGTGCGTCGGCCGCGACGAGCTCCGCGACGGCGTCCGCGTCGCGTTCCCCTTCGAGTCCGACGACCTGACCGGCGACCGCGTGTTCGAGAGAGGCGGTGCGCAGCAGTCCGGCGAGGGCCAGGCCGACGGCCTGGTCGCCCTGGGCCGGGGTCACCACTTGTACGAGGGCGCCACCGTCGGGAGTCTCCCGCACCACTTCACGGACGATTTCGAACACCTGCCGCGAGAGGTCGGTGAAGCGGCTCTCCGGCCGGGTCTTCGTGGTCCTGACGGTGTGGCAGCGGGCGTCGGGCATGCGGCGCTCGACGGCGGTGCGCGCGTGCGCCGCGGTGTCGCACAGGATGACGGCGTGGTGCCGGTACGACTTCCTGTCGGCCGGACCGGGTGCGGCGGTCCCGGGCAGGCCGGGCATGGCGGGCTTCGGTGTCCAGCGCGGCACGAGCAGTGTCGTGCCGATCGACGCACCGGCTGTCCGGGCCGCGCCGTCGTCCCGGGCGGCGCCGGTCGACGCTCCTGCCGCCGTGTCACCAGGCAGTGCTCCGGCGGCCGTCCTGCCGTGGGCCGCCGCGTCACCGGCCGGGATCCAGTACCTGTCGCGTGCGAACGGGTACGTGGGCAGGTGGGTGAGCGGCGGCAGGGCGGGACCGGACGCGCCGCCGTACAGCACGTGCCAGTCGGCATCGGCGCCATCCGTCCAGCGGGCGAGCATCCCGGCGGCGTCCGGGCCGCCGCCCGGCACGGCGCCGTGCTCCCTGCCCGGGGCCGTACCGCGCTCGGGGGCGGGCACCGTGCCGTCGTCGAGGAACGCCCGGAGCCGTTCAGCCAGTTCCTCGTGCGAGGCGACGACCCAGCCGACCCGTTCGGCCATGGGCTCGCGCCCGAACTGGAGCGTCCGGCCGATGGAGCCGAGCGGGGCGGGGCGGGGCGTCTCCTCCAGGTACGCCAGCAGGTCCCGTGCCCGTTCGCGGAGTTGGTCCCGGGTGCGTGCGGAGAGCGGGACGACCACCCGGTCCACGACGGCCGTGTCCTGCGCGCCGCCGGTGTACGGGACGTGCCCGGTGGCCCGGTCGTGTCCCGTGTCCGGAGCGTGTCCCGTGCCAGGGGCGTCCGGCGCGACGTACTCCTCGACGACGACATGGCAGTTGGCACCGCCGAAGCCGAAGCTGCTCACACCCGCCCGCCGCGGCGCGGGCAGGCCGTGGCGGTCGCGGGGCCGCTCCCACGCCTCCCGTTCCCGCACGATGCGGAACGGACTGCCGTCGAGCTGTATGAACGGGTTGATCTCGTCGCAGTTCCGGGTCGCGGGCAGGGTGCCGTGCTCCATGGCGAGCAGCACCTTGAGCAGGCCGGCGATGCCCGCCGCGGCCTCCAGGTGGCCAATGTTCGTCTTCACCGATCCCAGGCCGCAGGTGCCCCGGCCGGTTCCGCCCAGGCGTCGGAAGGCGGTTCGGAGCGCGCGCACCTCGACGGGGTCGCCCAGAGCCGTGCCGGTTCCGTGGGCCTCCACGTACCCGATCGTGGCGGGGTCGGTGTCCCCCATCGCCCGTACGACGAGGTCGGCCTGCGCGGCGCCGTTCGGCGCGGTGAGCGAGTTCGCCCGTCCGCCGTGGTTCTCGGCGCTGCCGACGATGACGCCCAGGATCGCGTCGCCGTCCCGTTCGGCGTCGGCCAGTGGTTTCAGCACGACGGCGCCGACGCCCTCGCCCCGGACGTATCCGTCGGCGTCGCTCGCGAAGGTCTTGCACCGCCCCTCCGGGCTCAGCATGCCCGCCCGTGCCGCGCTGACGAACGTGTCGACGCCGAGCAGCAGGTTGACCCCGCCCGCGATGGCCGCGTCGCACGTCCCGGAACGGATCGCCTCGACCGCCCGGTGGACCGCGACGAGCGAACTGGAGCAGGCCGTGTCGACCGGCTCGCTCGGCCCGTGGATGTCGAGCACGTAGGAGATGCGGTTGGCGAGCATGGAGTGCGCGTTCCCCGTGGAGGTGAACGCGTCGGGCGGGGTGCCGTGGGCGGAGAGCAGGGTCGCGTAGTCGGTGCCCGAGACACCGAAGAAGAGTCCGGTGCTCTCGGGCAGACCGGCGGAAGTGTATCCGCTGTGTTCGAGCGCGTTCCAGACCGTTTCGAGGGCCAACCGGTGCTGCGGGTCCATCAGTTCGGCCTCGCGCGGCAGGATCCGGAAGAACGCGGCGTCGAAGGCGTCCACGTCGTCGAGCACGCCAGCGTGGTGCGGGAAGTCGGACGATTCCGCGATCCGTGCGTAGGCGGCGTCGTAGCGGTGGAGGGGGAACGCCGTGACGCTGTCCCTCCCCGCCACCAGGTTCGTCCAGTACGCGTGCAGATCGGGGGCGTCGGGGAAGCGCCCCGCGGCGCCGATCACCGCGATCGGCAGGGGCTGCGCGCCGGGCGCGGAGCGTGCGGGCGCCGTGCGCGCGGGCGCCGCCTCCAACCGTTCCTCGGCCTCGGACCGATCGCCCGCCTGGGCGCCGTCGCCGACTCCTGCGTCGGGTGCGGCGTCGGGTGCTTTCTCCTCGGCCGGGCCGGTCGGGCGGGACCGCTCGTAGGCCGGGCGCAGGATCTCCCCGTACTCCGCGACGAGATGCCTGCCCAGCGACTCGAATGTGTTCAGGTCGAAGAAGGCCGCGGGTGTCAGGTCGACGCCGAGCCGGTCGCGCACCTGCCCGGCCAGGGCGACGAGGGAGATCGAGTCGAAACCGAACGCGTCGAAGCCGGTCCGCGCGTCGAGCTCGGCCGCCTCGTACTTGAGGATGTCGCTCGCCATGTCCCGCAGTTCGTCCACGGCGAAGGAGACGAGGTCGTCCCGGACCTCCCCGGCCGGTTCCTCCCCCGGTCCCCGGCCGGTGTCCGCCGCGCCGGCCACGACCCGCGCCATTTCCGCGGCCGGGCCGGTCCGCGGCGCCTCGCCCTCGCCGCACCACAGATCGGACAGCACCGCGACCACCTGGCCCTTTCCGTCGAGCAGCGCGACGCGCCCGCCCAGACCGTCCGGTCCGCCGGTCACGTCGAGGACGACGTACCTCACCGCGTCCGGGATGTCGCTCCCCGGCGCGAAGAGCCGGATCTCGTCGATCCGACGGGGAGTCGTGCGTGCCCAGTCCGGTGCGCCGAGGCGCTTCGCCTCGAACTGGAGGCCCTGCGCGACCGCGGCGAGGACATGCGGCGGGAGGGTGACGTTCGGCCGGACGTGATCCCGTAGCAGTTCGGGCGGGAGGACGTCGAGCACCAGCCGTCCGTCCGGCATCCGGTACGCGCTCTCGGTGCCGTTGCGCTCCGGCGCGTAGCCGAGTGCGCCCTCGGCGAGTTCCGCGAGGAACGCGGTGCGGGAGAGCGTGGCCACGGCGTCGGCCGCCGGGTCGTCGGCACGCAGTCCCCTGTACGGTCCGGCGCCGAAGGCCCCTGCCCCGAATACCCCGGTCGCGGCTGTGCGTGCGGGGTCACCGGTCCGTACGTCGAACTCCGCCACGGCCACCCGCGCTCCCCGTGCCTCCTCCACGAACACCGTGCCGGAGGCCGCCTTCCGGTCGGCTGCGCCGAGGACCGTCACCAGCCGGGCGGCGGCCCTCCAGTCGACCGGGGCGAGGAGGCGCAGCCGGCGTACGACCGCGCCTTCGGCGAATCCGGAGACCCGGGTGACGGCGAGCGCCAGTTCCACGGCGAACGTCGGCACGATCCCCGGCGTGCTGTCCCGCCGCTCCCCCGACGTGTATCCGTAGTCGAGGAGGTCGTCGAGGTGCACGTCGAGCACATAGCGCGGCCCGTCGACGTCCGACGCGTTCCCGCCGAGCAGCGGATGCACCTTCTCGCGCAGGGCGAGCGGGGCGGTCACGGTCGGCGCACCCCGCTCCGGGTCCACCCAGCAGCGCACGCGCTCGAAGGGGTACGGGGGAAGCGGGACCCGCCGCAACGCGCGGGGCTCGCCCTCGGCCTCCCGCCAGTCGACGCTC
Organism: Streptomyces sp. NPDC001750; assembly: GCF_042892615.1. Taxonomy (NCBI): domain Bacteria; kingdom Bacillati; phylum Actinomycetota; class Actinomycetes; order Kitasatosporales; family Streptomycetaceae; genus Streptomyces; species Streptomyces sp. NPDC001750. The sequence continues at coordinate 32,870 of NZ_JBIAUE010000030.1, forward strand.
CTGCCGCCGACCCACGCCCGTGCCAGTGCGCGCGGGCCCTCGGACGCGGGGTCGGTGCTCGCGAGTGCCGGGCCGAGGTCGCGGTGGCCCGCGAGACGGCGGTCGAGCGCGGCCACGGCCTCGTCCGCGGTCCTCGCGAAGAAGGCCCAGCGGCAGGGCAGTTCGTTGCGGCCCACGCGGAGTGTGAACGCGATCGAGGCGAGATCCGCGGGCTCGTGCGAACCGGCCGCGAGATGGGCCCGGAAGCGGGCGAGCCATGTCTCCAGGACGGCGTCGTTCATCGCGGAGAAGACGAACAGTTCCTCGCGCCCGTCGCTTCCGCCGTGCGCGGCGGTGTCCGCGCGCGTGTACTCCTCCACGATGATGTGCGAGTTCATCCCGCCCGCGCCGATCGAGGTGATCCCCGCACGCCGGGGATGGCTGACGCGTCGGCCGTCGACCGTCGTCACCACGGGCTCCCAGTCGGTGAGCCGTCGCTGCAGACGGAACGGCGTGCGGGAGAAGTCGATGTCAGGGTTGATCACATCGCTGTGCAGCGAGGGCGCGATCCTGCCCTTCTGGAGCTGGAGGAGCACCTTGGTGATGCCGATCATTCCGGCGGCGTGCAGAAGATGTCCCATGTTGGACTTGACCGAGCCGATCGCGCAGAAGCCGGTGTCCTGCGTGTACGTGCGAAAGGCCGTGGTCAGGGCCTTGACCTCGATCGGGTCGCCCAGGGACGTCCCCGATCCGTGCGCCTCGACGTAGCCGATCGTCCGTGGGTCGATGCCCGCGTCGTCGATCGCCTTCTGGATCGCGCGCGCCTGCATGCGCGGGCTGGGGACGGTGAACCCGTTGCGCACGCCCGCGTTGGCGAGGGCGGTTCCCTTGATGACCCCGTACACGTGGTCGCCGTCGCGCTCGGCCTCGACGAGCGGTTTGAGGACGAGCGCGCCGACGCCTTCCCCGAGGATCGTCCCGTCCGCCCCCACGCCGAAGCTGCGGATCACCTCCGAGGTCGTCGTCGTGAAGTGCTCGTGCGACGAGGTGATCAGGTTGTACGGATGCAGCAGGAGGTTCACCCCGCCCGCCACGGCCATCCGGCACTCGCCCGCCCGCAGCATCTGCACGGCCTGGTGCACACAGGTCGAGGAACCGGAGCACATGGTGTCCACGAAGATGGAGGGACCGGTGAACCCGTAGAAGTACGACACCATGTTGGGGAGCGTCGCCGTGTAGCTGCCGGTCGCCGCGGAACCGCGGACGAGGCTGTTCTGGAAGCCGTACAGGCCGTAGTGGTTGCTCATCGAGCCGGCGAGGACACCCACGTCGCCGTCGTACCGCCGGTGGATCGTCTCGCGCGAGTAGCCCGCGTCCTCCAGGGCGTGGACCACCGTCTGGAGGAACAGGCGCACCTCGGGCGACATGGCCTCCGCGTCACGTTTCGAGATGCGGAAGTAGCGGGGGTCGAACATGTCGATGTCCCGCAGGAACGTGCCGGTCCGGATGGAGCTCTTGCCGAGGACGCTCCGGTCACGGCTGTAGATCGCGTCGTGGTCCCAGCGTTCGCGCGGCACCTCGCGGAACTCATGACGGCCCTGTTCGAGGATCGGCCACAGCTCGCCCAGTGTCTCCGCGCCGGGGTAGGTTCCCGCGACGCCGATGACCGCGATGTCGTGCCGGACGTCGCGGTCCCGGGCGTCGTGCCGGACGCGCGGGGCGTCGACGGCCGGCACCCGGGCGGTGCGGGTGTCGGGGACGGTCGGCGGTTCGGCGGTCACTCGGGCCTCCGGTGTGTCCGGGACGGGGGCGGCGGGAACCGCTGCGCCGTCCCGTGCGTGCGGCACGTCCCGCGTCTCGGGTGTGTCTCGTACCTCGGGTGCGTCTCGTTCGTCCGGCACGTCGCGCACGTCGTGTGCGGAGGCGGCGGGGTGTGCCGGGTCCTCGGCGTCGAGGACCGGGGGAAGCCGGTCGGCGTGCTCCTCGACGAAGTAGCCGGCGACGCCCGCCAGCGTGGTGTGTTCGAAGAAGATGGTCTTGGGCAGCGGGCCGAAGAACACTTCGAGCGACGCCGTGGTCTCCAGGATGCTGAGCGAGTCGATCCCGTAGGCGATGAGGTCGACCGTCTCGTCGATGGTGCCGGGATCACGGTGCAGCACCTCGCCCACGACCCGCCTCAGCAGATCGGTCGTACGCCGCGTCAGCTCCTCCCCCGAGACAAGGGCGGGCGCGGGGGCGGGCGGGTCCTTCGGTACGGCGGCGGGAGCGGTGGTGAGCCGTGCGGAGGCGCCGTACGCCACCACGAGGTGCGCGGGGCCGTCGTCGAGCACGCGGCCGAGGAGACGGAGCCCGGCCTCGGTCGGGAGCGGTTCCCAGCCGCGTTCGCGGCGCATCGCGTCGCTCGTCACGTGGTCGACGCTCATACCGCCGTCGGCCCACAACGGCCAGCTGACGGCGACGGTCCTGCCGCTCCGTTCCCCGGCGTCGGCCAGCGCCCGGCGGTGGTGGGCGAAGGCGTCCAGGAAGGCGTTGGCCGCCGCGTAGTCCGACTGCGCCGGATTGCCGAACACCCCCGCCACCGAGGAGAAGACGAGGAAGAAGTCGAGCGCGGTGTCGCGCGAGGCGGCGTCGAGGTTGAGCACCCCGTCGACCTTGGGCGCCAGCACGGCACGCAGGTCGGCCGAGTCCTTGGTGTAGACGTACGCGTCCCGGAGGACGCCCGCCGCGTGGACGATGCCGTCGAGCCGCCCGTGCTCCCGCTCGATGGTGCGCACGGCGCGCTCCACCTCGTCCTTCACCGCGACGTCGACGGGGAGGTGGTGGGCGTCGATGCCCGAGGCGCGCAGCTCCCGCACGGCCGCCTCGCTCGCGGCGCCGGGCGCCGACCGGCCGCTCAGGACGACACTGACTCCGGCGCGCCGCCCGAAGTAGCGCGCGGTGTGCAGTCCGAGGCCGCCCAGACCGCCCGTGATCCAGTACACCCCGCCCTCCTTGAGCGGCGGGATCGCGGGGCCCTCGGTCAGGTCGACCGCGACGGTGCGTGCCACGTGGCGTGTTCCGTCCGGGGCGTGGCGGATCTCGCAGTCGGCGCTCTCGTCCGCCGCCTCCGTGCGCAGGATCTGCGCGATGCGTTCCGGCGGCGCGGCGTCGAGGTCCGCGACGCGGACGACCCGGCCGGAGACGCGCGGGTTCTCCAGGACGACGGTTCTGAAGAGTCCGACGAGCGGTGCGTGCACCTGCCTCGGCACCCGGTCGTCCACCAGCACCACGAAGCGGTGCGGAGTGCGGGGGCTCGACCTGACCACCTCCGCCACCTGCTCGAAGACCTGGCCGGTCGTCGCGGCGACGGTGTCGGCGACGCGGCCCGGTACGAGGTCGGCCAGTCGCGCGGCAGTGAAACCGGTCATGTCCGTGAGGGTGTCCAGATGGGCGGCGGCCCTCCCGCCGAGGTGGACGTGGACGTGCGGGGCCCGTGCCGCGTCCCGGGCGTCGGGGTCGGACGGTGCCGGTGTCCACTCCGTGGTGGCCGTGACGACGCCCGTGCCCGCAGCGGTGTCCCGCCTCGCGGACGAGGTGCGCTGCACCAGGCCGCGCAGCCGGGCGGTGACGGCTCCCCCGGCGTCGCACAGGTCGATGTCGAACACGTCGAGGGTGCTGTGCGGCGCGCGGCGCCGCACCCGGGCCCAGGTCTCGGACGGGCAGGGGCCGTGGACCGTCAGGTCCTCGAACGCGAACGGCATCGGCGGGCCGTCGGCCCGTCCGTCACCGGTCTCCGCCAGGAGCAGGAGCGAGGCCTGGAAGGCCGCGTCGAGCACGCTCGGGGGCAGCACGAATCCCGACTCCGTGCCCTGGCCGTCCGCGGGTGCGTCGATGCGGGCGAGGAGTTCCCCCTCGCCCAGGCGGATCTCCCGTAGTCCGCGCATGGCCGGTCCGTACTCCAGCCCCCGGTCCCGGAAGGCGGTGTACACGTCCCGCGGGACGCGTTGCGTCGGGCACGCGGCCCGTATCCGGTCGAGATCGAGACGTTCCGGTTTCCCGTGGTCACCGGTCTCGGCGGTGCCCGAGCAGTGCACCGCGGTGGTTCCGGTGCCGGTGGAGATCTCGAAGGCGAGCGCGCCGCCGTCCTGGGGCGCCAGTCCCACGGTGGCCTCGACCGGTGCGTCCCGCACGACGATCGGGCGCCGCCAGACGACGTCGCGCAGCCGGACGGCGAACTGCCCTCGCCCGTCGCGCCCGGTGGCGCGCGCCACCGCGGCGTGGACCAGTTCCACCTGGGCGGCGGCGGGCAGCACCCGCTCGCCGCGCACGACGTGTGAGGCCAGGAAGGGCTCCTGCCCGTCGAAGACCGCTTTGAGGCTCCCGCCCTCGGGGCCGGCCCCGCCGTCGCGCAGGAGCGGGTGGGCAGCGGCGGCGAGGGGCGGAGGCGAGGCCGCCGCCCCGGCGTCGCGGCCCGGGGCCCTGAACCAGTGGCGCTCCCGGGCGAAGGGGTAGGCGGGCAGGGGCACGCGCCGGGGCGCCCTCCGTGCGGTGCCCCGGTGGCCGGACGGCTCCGCCCAGTCGGCGGCGGCGCCGCCGGCCCACCGCTCCGCCGCTTCCACCGTCCCGTCCGGGTCCCCTTCCGCTCCGCGCACCGAATCGCCCACGAGGATCCGGCCGGCCTCGTCCGCACCGTCGATGAACTCCCCGAGCAGAGCGACGAGTTCGTCTCGTCCGGTCACCACGAAGGCCACCCGGGCGGGCATCTGTTCCCGGCCGGCGCGCAGGGTGTGGGCGAGGTCCGCGAGCGTCGGCGCGGCCCGCCCCCGCAGATGGAAACGCAGCCGACGGGCGACGGCCCGCAGGCGTTCCGGGGTCCTGGCCGAGAGGGGCACGAGTTCCGGGCCCCTCCCGGACGCCGCGACCGCCGGTCGGTCGTCCGGGAGGTGTTCCTCCAGCACCAGGTGGGCGTTGGTGCCGCCGAACCCGAAGGAGCTGACCCCGGCGCGGCGCGGCGGAATGGTGCCGTCCGTCCTCGCGGGCGGCGGGTCCCAGGGCCGGGTGTCCCGGACGATGTGGAACGGGGTGCCGTCGAGTCGTATCAGTTTGTTCTGCTTCTCGAAGTTGACGGTCGCGGGCAGTACGCGGCGGGCGAAGGCGCTGATCACCTTGGCGATGCCCGCGACGCCCGCGGCCCCTTCGAGGTGTCCGATGTTGGTCTTGACCGAGCCGATCCCGCAGGTGTCCGGGCGGGCGACGGTGCCCTGGGCCGCGTGCAGGTTCCCGAAGGCGCGCTTGAGGGCCATGATCTCGATCGGGTCGCCCACCGGTGTCCCCGGGCCGTGGGCCTCGATGTAGCCGATGGTCTCGGGGCGGATGCCGGCCCGGGTGTAGAGCCGCTCGATGAGCCTGGACTGTGCGGCCGGGTTGGTGACGGTGAGGGAGTTCGTCCGGCCGCCGTGGTTCGTCGCGACGCCCTTGATGACGGCGTGCACGGTATCGCCGTCCTCGACCGCCCGTGCAAGGGGTTTGAGGAGGAGCACGGCTCCTCCTTCGCCCCGGACGTAGCCGTCGGCGCTCTCGTCGAAGGCCCTGGCGCGGCCGGTGCGGGACAGCATGCTCGCCTGGCTGAAGGCGACGAAGTGCTTGGGCGACCAGATCAGGTTGACGCCTCCGGCCAGGGCCAGAGCGCAGTCGCCGTTGCGCAGCGCGCGGACCGCCTCGTACACGGACACCAGCGAACTGGAGCAGGCCGTGTCGTTGGTGATGCTGGGGCCCTGGAAGTCGAAGTGGTAGGAGATGCGGTTGGCGATGATCGAGTAGGCCGTGCCGGTGGGGAAGTAGACGTCCGTCCGCACTCCTTCGCGTTCCATCAGCTCCGCGTAGTCGGCGTGGCAGACCCCCATGAAGACGCCGGTCTCCGTCCCGGCCAGCGCGCTCGCCGCGTACCCGGCGTTCTCCACGGCCTGCCAGGCGAGTTCGAGGGCGATGCGCTGCTGGGGGTCCATGCTCTCGGCCTCGCGCGGCGAGATGCTGAAGAAGTCGGCGTCGAAGCGGTCCGCGTGCTCGATGAAGCCGCCCCAGACGCTGTTGGTCTTCTGGGCGCCTCGCCTCGGGTCCCCGAAGTGGTCCTCCTTGGACCAGCGTTCGGCGGGCACCTCCGAGATGAGCGAGCGTCCGGCGACGAGGTGTTCGCCGAATTCTTCCAGAGTGTCGGCACCGGGGAACCGCAGGGCGAGTCCGATGATCGCGACGTCGTCGGGCGCCGGGGCCGCGTCCTCGCGGCCGGGGACCGCGTCCTCGTGCGCGAGGGTCCTGTCCTCGGAGGCCAGGGCCTCGTCCTCGTGCACGGGGGGAACTTCCTGGTGTGCGGAGGTCGGTTCGACCGTGCTCATCGGACTCCTTCTGCGCGGGGGAGGACGGGACGGGAGGACTCCGGCCCCCGGCTCTTCCGGTGGTCGTGGACTGTCCGGATGTGCATGCCGCCCCTGGCGGGGGCGCTCCGCTGCCCTTCCCGCCCTCTCACGAACCGGTGGTCGAGGACGGCGGTGGAGAGCAGATAGAGGAACGCCTGGTCCTCCTTGGTGCTGATCTGCCGGTCGGGCGTGGTCATGATCTTCGTCACGAGTCTGCGCGCGAACACGGGATCGACGCAGTCGATCTTCGCCAGTTCCGTGTCCGAGAGGATCAGGTCCAGGTAGTCCGGCCGCTGCTCCTTGAAGACGCTCGCGCCCGGTGCGCGGTACGGCTGCTTGCGCCGCTTCAGACTCGACTCCGGCAGCTCCCCGTGGAACGCCCGCTTGAGGATCGCCTTCTCCTCGAACCCGTCGTCGAACCGCAGGTTCACGGACGCCGCCGCCCGCACCACGGCCGGGTCGAGGAAGGGGCAGCGGTTCTCGACCCCGTGCGCCAGACTCATGCGCTCGCCCTGCGTCGACAGCAGATAGCCGGGCAGCAGGGTCTTGTACTCCAGCCACTGCGCCTTCTGGACTGCGCTCAGCCCGGCGTAGCCCGGTGTCGTCCCCGTGAGTGCGAGCAGATCCGCGAAGGGGTCCTCGCGGCGCTTCAGCAGGCGTGCCGCGAACCGCCCGTTCTGGTAGCGCAGTTCGTGCGAGAAGAGGCCGGGCAGGCGCTCCACCGAGAACTGCTCGAAGAGGCCCGCCAGTCGTGCCCGGTTCGCAGGGCCGAAGTGGCTCAGCTCCGGGTGCAGATTGCCGATCCTCTTCATCCGCTCGGCGTCCGACAGTTCGTTCCACTCCGCGCGCACCAGCGTCTCGCGGAACAGCGAATAGCCGAGGAACGCCTCGTCGGCGCCCTCGCCGGTGAGGACCACCCGTATGCCGGCGTCCCGGACGTGCCGCGCCAGCAGGTACATCGGGACGAACGCGGTGCGGAACGCGGGCACTTCGGCGTGGTAGACGGCCGCCGGGAAGGTCCGCGCGATGTCGGCGCCGGAGACGGTGATCGACGAGTGGAGCGTGCGCAGGTGCGAGGCCACGACCTGCTGACTGCCCGACTCGTCGAAGGCGGCCTCCTCGAACTGCACCGAGAAGGTGCGCACCTCGTGGGAGGAGAGGTCGGTGGTCAGTTTCGTCACGATCGAGGAGTCGAGCCCGCCGCTCAGGTAGACCCCGACCTCGACATCGCTGCGCAGCCTCATCTCCACGCTCTGCCGCAGGGTTTCGCGCACGAAGTGTTCCGCGTCGCGCGCGGTTCCTGTGAAGGGCGGTGCTTCCAGGGCGAGTTCCTCGTAGTGGTGCAGTGAGGTCCGACCGCCGCCGACGACCATCCAGCTGCCCATGGGGAGCTGGCGGATGCCCAGGAACGGGGACCGGTCGGGCAGCGGTGTCCAGGCCGCGAAGGTGGAGGCGAGTTCGGCGGGGTCGAGTTCGAACCGGAAGTCCGGGAACGCCTGGAACGCCTTCATCTCGGAGGCGAAGAGGAACGCACCGTCCCGGTCGCCCCCGCCGCGCGTGCCGTCGGCGTAGAACAGCGGGCGCTTGCCGAATCTGTCGCGTGCCAGGAAGAGGTCTCCCGACACCGCGTCCCGGATCGCCACGGCGAAGGCGCCGTTGCACCGGGGCAGGCATCCCGGGCCCCACTGCATCCAGGCCCGCAGGAAGACCTCGGTGTCGGAGCGGGTGCGGAACCGGTGGCCGAGTCCGCGCAGTTCCTCGCGGAGTTCGACGTAGTTGTACAGCTCGCCGTTGAAGCAGATCCAGTGGCGTTCCTCGGGATCCGCCATGGGCTGCGCACCGTGGGAGATGTCGATGATCGCCAGCCGGACCGTGCCCATGGCCATGCCGTCGCCCAGGTAGTAGCCCGCCTCGTCCGGTCCTCTGTGGCGGATGAGCGACAGCATGGAGGTGATGACCTCGGGCGCGGCCCCGGCGTCGAGCGACGGCGAGACGAACCCAGCGATTCCGCACATGCGGGGTCTCCTTGCTTCAGTGGTCGTCGCGCTCGGCGATCTTCTTGGCCACGAAGGCGTCGATGGCTTCGAGCGAGGTGAAGACGTTCGCGATGAAATCCTCGTCCGTCATGTCGAGCGAGAAGTCCTTTTCGAGGGCGCTCAGGAGCTGGACGTACCCGAAGGAATCCATCACCCCGGCCTTGAAGAGATCGCTCGCGGCCGTCAGCTCGTCGTCGAACTCCACGAGGAACTGGTCCTCGACGAGTTTCTTTATGTGCCCCGCTCGGTCCATCTCTCACACCGCGCTTTCGACTGGTTGGCTGTGGACATCGGACTTCATCAGGCTCCGCACCATGCGGGTGAGGGAACGGCCGCCCATCTCCTCGCACTCCAGTCCCGTCCCCAGGGAGAGGAGATGGCGGATGCTGTCGGCCCACCGGACCGGCTCGACGAGCTGTCTGCTGAGCATGGCGGGGATCGTGTCGCGTTCGTGGGGGCGCGCGCTCGCATTGGAGATCACAGCGGTCCGGGGTTCCGCGAACGTGAACTCGCCGAGGAATTTCTCGAATTCGGCACGGACGGGCTCCATGTGCCGGGAGTGGAAGGCCGCGCGGACCCGCAGCGGGGCGTGGCGGATGCCGCGCTGCTTCAGTGCGGCGTGGGCCGCGCGCAGCGCCTGGTCGCTGCCGGCGACCACGACCTGGGCATCGGTGTTGAAGGCCGCCAGGTCGATTCCCTCGACGCCGTCCTCGGCCAGGGCGTCGAGCAGGCGCGCGGGCGGGACGTCCATGACGGCCGTCATCCCGCCGCCGGTGGCCGCGGCCATGAGTTCGCCGCGCCGCTTGACGAGTCTCAGCCCCGTCTCGAAGTCGAAGACCCCGGCGGCCAGGAGCGCGTTGTACTCCCCGAGGCTGTGTCCGAGGTAGCAGTCGGCGGGCGGCTCCTCGCGCCGCTCGCGCTCGAACGCGTGCAGCGCGTTGACGGTGTAGAGCGCGGGCTGTGTGCACTCCGTGCGGGAGAGCATGTCGTCCGGATTGTCGCGGCAGAGCGCTACGAGGTCGTAGTCGAGGAGGTCGCAGGCGTACCGCGTGAGGCCGGGGTAGCGGCCGAAGACGTCCGCGCCCATGCCCCGGAACTGCGAGCCCTGCCCCGGGAAGAGAACCGCCAACACCGTTGTGCCTCCCTGGTCCGCGCCGGATGGCCCACGCCACCGGCGGCGCCGTGCCCATGCTGCGCCACACCCCTTGCCGCACGCTGGCCGGAATTCTGTTGCCGGTCCCGGGTACTCTCCGCTTCCCTTGCCATTCGCTTGCGGATCACTTGCCGGTTCCCCGGACATATCGGGGGAACGGCCGTCTGATCGCTTACCGGCCATTCACCGGGCGCGATTCACCGGAAGCAACATCCGCTGTTCTAGGATCAATTCACCGGGCGCGTCTCAAGCGTGAGAACGAATGGGGCCGAGTATGTCTGCACGTCGGATAGGGATCACAGCGACGCCCCCGCGCCCGCCCGCCCCCGACGGGCCGGTGCTCCAGGTCCTGGGGCCGATGTCGGCGCGGTACGCGGGACACGAGGTGTCGCTCGGACCACCGCGCCGCCGGGCGCTGCTGGCCCTGCTGCTCATCAGACTGGGCCGGGTCGTCCCGACGCCCGCCCTGGTCGAGGGGCTCTGGCGGGACGATCCCCCGCTGCGGGCGGTGGCCACGCTGCAGAGCCACGTCTCCCATCTGCGCCGGTCGTTGGCCCCGGCGGGCGGTCCCGGTGGCGCCTCGGTGCTGCGCTACCAGGCCCCGGGGTACGTGCTCCAGCTGCCACCGGATCAGGTCGACGCCCAGCTCTTCGAGCAACTCGCGGCTTCCGGGCGGCAGTTGCTGGCGCGTGACCCGCTCGCCGCCCGTGACCGCCTCACCCGGGCCCTCTCCCTGTGGCGCGGCGCCCCGTACGCCGAGTTCGCCGCCCACCAGCCGCTCGCCGACGAGAGCACCCGGCTTGAACAGGTCCGCCTCACCACCCTGGAGGCGTCCGCCGAGGCCGCACTCGCGCTGGGCAGGCCCGCCGAGGTGGTGACCGAACTGGAGCGCGAGGCGCGCCAGCATCCGACGCGAGAACGTCTGGTGGGGCATCTGATGACCGCCCTGTTCCGGACGGGCCGTCAGGCCGAGGCGCTGAAGGTGTACGAGTGGACGCGGGGCCATCTGGTGGAGGAGTACGGCGTGGACACGACCGCCGAGCTCCAACGGCTGCACGTGGCACTCCTTCGGCAGGAGCTCGGTGACGAGGAGCCGGCCGGGGCACCGGGGCGGTGGGCCGCGTCCGGAAGCGCGGGGGTCTCTGTCGGGGCCCCGCCGGTGTCCGGGGCGGCGCCCCGGACGGTGGCGACCACGGCCCGTTCCTGTGCCGTCGGACCGGCGGCCCGGAGCCGCGCCCCCCGGGTCCGGCCCATCCCCTACGAACCGTCCCCGCGCAAGCCCGGTACGGCGCCGCCGATGACGGGCCGGGACCGGGAGCTGCGGCGCCTGGTCGTGGCGACGGCCGGTGCCGCCGACGGCCGCGGCCATCTCTCCTGCGTGTTCGGATCCTCGGGGCTCGGCAAGACCCATCTCGTGATGGAACTGGCCCAGCGGATCCGGGACGGGGACAGCGACATCGAGACGGTGCGGGGCAGTTCCTTCTCCGGGGAGGGCGTCCCGCCGTACTGGCTCTGGACGCAGGTGCTGCGCCTGCTCTCGACCTCCCGGCCCGACGCCTTCCAGGAAGCCGCGGCGCCCTTCGGAACGTTGCTCGCCCCCTTGCTGCCCGGCTGGCGCGAGGCCGGGACGAGCGGTGGGCAGGGCTGCGAACCGGAGGGTTCCCGGGACCCGTTCCGGGTGCACGACGCCGTCTGCGAGATCCTGTTCGCCCTGGCCGCGCGTCGTCCGCTGGTGCTGCTGCTGGAGGACGTGCACTGGGCGGACACCGCGTCCCTGGAGGTTCTGCGGCTGCTCGCCACCCGCCGTCAGGGACAGTGCCTCAGCATCGTCCTGACCGGCTGGGACCTGGAGGCCTGGCCGGACGCCTCCAGGTTCCGGTTGATGACCGAGGTGCTCAAGGGCCCCCGTACGGAGATCCTCCGGCTCACCGGACTGGCCCGGTCCGACGTCGCCGCGCTGGTCCACGCCCAGGCCGGTCCGGGTGCCGACGAGCGGCTGGCGGACGCGTTGCACCGCCAGGGCACGGGCAGCCCGTACTTCGTCCTCCAGATGCTCTCCTACCTCGGCGGCGCGAGGGACCTGCGCGATTCCGACGCCACGGACGAACTCCTGGGCCTCGTCACGACGTACGCGCGCAAGGTCCTGCGCCAGGAATTCGCCATGCTGCCGGAGCCGTTCCTGCTGCTGCTCCGCCTGTGCGCGGTCGTCGCCCCCGACATCGAGGTGGACGCGTTGTGCCGTGCCTCCGGCGGCAGTTCGGCCATCGCGCTGGTGGAATCGGCGATCCGGTACGGTCTGCTGGCCCCGGACCCGAACCGCCCCGGACGATTACGTCTCGGCTGCCCCCAGGCCCAGGAGGTGCTCACCGCCGAACTGACCGACGAGGCACGCGAACGATTGCACGCCCGGTACGCCGAGGCCCTGTCCTCGCGGCCGGGGGCGGAGAGCGCCCCCGAGGAGGCCGACCGCGTCGCCCACCATGCCTGGCACGCCAGGGGCGCCATGCCCGCGCAGCGCGTCCTGCCCTGGCTGCTGCGCGCCGCCGCGAACGCGGAGCCGCGTCTGGCGTCTGACGACCGCGAGACATGGCTGCGCCGTGCGATGCGGACCGTCCGCCTGCTCCCGGACGACGCCTCGGCCCGGGAGCTGGAACACCGACTGCATCTGGAGCTCGGCCAACTGCTCGCGCACGTACGCGGGTTCGGGGACCCGGAGGCCGAGGCGGAGTTCAACCGGGGCCGCGCCGCGGAGGCGGGCACCGCCGACGACCCCGCGGCCCTGTCGATGCTCGGCGCCTCGCTCCTCGTCCGCGGCCGCTACGACGAGTCCCGTCAACTGGCGCTCCGGTTGCGGGAGATCGCGGAGCGGACCGACGAACCGACGGCCCGGCTCGGTGCCGCGTACGGTGAGGCGACCGTACTGTTCGTCCGCGGCCGGCTGTCCGAGGCGCTGGCGGAGCTGGAGCACGGCGTCGCTCTGGCCGACCGCTACTCCCGCGAGGGACGGCTTCCGGAGCGGATGTACCAGTCCGACCCGCGCGTCTACTTCCGGTGCTACGAGGTGCCGGCCCGCTGGCTGACCGGCGACCGGGAGACGGTGGCCGAGCAGCGCCGCGGCCTGCTGCGGCTGACGCGGTACGACAGCAGGCCCTGGGACCGGATCCACGCCCTCTACACCCATGCGGTGGTGGCCACCTGGGAGGGCGATGCGGAGACGGCGCGGTCCTCCTGCGCCGAGGGCATCGGGCTGGCCGTCGAGCACGGTCTGTACTACTGGAAGACGATGCTCCGCCTGCCGCTGGGGTGGGCGCTGGCCCGCTCCGGGCGGGGCGAGGGGATCGCCGAGATGAAGGACGCGCTCGCGGAACTGCGCCTGAGCGGCACACGCATCCGCCAGCCCCTCCACCTGGGCCTGCTCGCCCAGGCCCAGCACCACGCGGGACAGGCGGAGGAAGCGGTGGACACGCTGCGCACCCTGCTCGCGGTCGTCGAGCTCCGGAGCGAGTACGTGTACCTCCACTCCGCCCTGCCCGCCACGCGCCTGCTGCGCGACCTCCTGGGCGGGGGCCTCGCCGAGCCGTCCCTGCGCGAGTGAGCCGCGGGCGACCGGAGGAGCGGTGCGCGCCGGGGCCGGGCCCCTGAGCCCTCTCGGCGTCCACCCCTGCGGCACCTCGGCGGCACACGTCCGGCTGAACGCCCGCACGGCCCGGCGGGGGCCGCCCGGCCGTGCGGGAGCGCCGTCGAGACGGGGTCGGGGATCCGTCGGCGCCATGACCGCCCCGGTCCGATCCCTGCCGCCGCCCGCACCGGGTGTCCTCGGGCGTCGTCCGGGGCCTCAGTGCTCCGTGCGCACCGGACGGGTGGAGGCGCGCGGCAGCAGCCTGGCCGGGACGAGACGGTGTCCGGGCCGGGCTCCGGCCGGCGGTGGCCGCCGTATCACGTCGATCAGCAGCTCGGCCGCCTGTCTGCCGATCTCCTCCGGGGCAAGGTCGAGCGCCGTGAGCTCGGGGCGCGCGCTGCGCGCGAACTCCCCGTCCGCGCCCACCACGATCTGCACGTCGTCGGGAACGCCCAGGCCGAGTTCACGGCAGACGGCGAGAGTGGCGAAGCCGAACTTCTCCATCACGACGTACAACGCGTCGGGTCGGTCCGGGCGGGCCGGCAGGCGGTGCGCGGCGGCGGTGGAATCGGTCCCGGACTCGGCCCGGTCCATGAGCACGGGACGGCCGGTTCGCCCGCACCAGTCGCGGTAGGCGTCGGCCGCGTCCTCGCCGTAGGACTGGCCGGTCGACCCGGTCAGCAGCCTTGCGGCGGGCGCCGGTGGCGGCGAGATGGTCGAGGGCGGCGACGGCGCAGGTGGACAGCTCGTTGTCGACCCAGGGGAAGGCGTCCTTGCGGGACAGGTCACGCCCGGTGGTGACGACGGGGACGCCCATGCCGGAGAGGCGGCCGAGCAGCGGATCGTCGGTGAGCGGGTCGATGACGATGGTGCCGTCCAGCGGCAGCGAGTCGAAGGGGCACCCGTCCAGGGACGGCGGGACGAGCACGAGGGAGTAGTCGTGCGCATCGCCGTCCACGTCACGGCGTTCACGATCTTGACGAAGTACTCGATGTCGGTGATGCCGCCTTCGACGGCCGTGCGGTGGGTCGGACCGAGCAGCCCGGTACGGGCGCCGCGCAGCCCGCGCGCGTTGGGATTGGCGCGGTAGCCGACCTCCGCGGCGACGGCGAGGACCCGCTGACGGGTCTCGGCTCCGACCCGGCCGACCCCGTCGAGCGCGTGCGAGGCGGTGGTGACGGAGACACCGGCCCGGCGGGAGACCTCGCGCAGCCCGTCCGTGCTCCGCACCGAGCAGGACTTCTACGACCTCGCGGCGGCCTGCGCGGCCAAGGCGCACTCCCAGAACGTGCGCTACGCGGAGATCTTCTTCGACCCGCAGGCGCATACCGCGCGCGGCGTCGCCTTCGACACCGTCATCCGCGGTCTGACCCGTGACCCGGGCCCTCGACGACACCGAGCGCGCCACCGGTTTCCGGGGCCGCCTCGTGATGTGCTTCCTGCGCGACTTCCAGGCCGAATTCGCGACGACCACGCTGGTGCAGGCGCTTCCCCACAAGGAGTGGATCACGGCGTCGGCCTGGACTCGGACGAAGTCAGCGGAGCAGGCCGAGGCCGCGCAGGTCGGTGACGTATTTGCGGATGAGGGCGGCCGACAGATGGGGGATGTCCTTGTCGGGGCCGATCCCGGCGGAGCGGACGGCGGCGTGGAAGCGTTCGGCCGGAAGTGCCGCGCCGGGGGTGCCCTCGTCGGGGTGCGCGAAGGCGTGCAGCACGGGCAGCAGCGAGTACTGGCGCTGCTTCTCCGGCAGGGCCCGCATCGCGGCCGTGATGCGGGCGAGCCATGTGTCGTAGTCGTCGATCCGCCGGATCGGGTGGCCGGACTCGATGAGCCAGTCGACGAAGGTGTCCAGCGAGATGCCGTCGTCGTGCGGGTTCAGCGCGTTGAAGCTGCGGTAGCCGTCGGAGGGCCGCGCGCCGAGTGCGGTGATCGCCTCGGCGGTGAAGTCGACCGGCAGACCGTCGTAGTGCGCGCGGGTGCCGGTCCGGTGGAACGAGGCCGGCGCGATTCCGGTGGCGACCAGGCTGAGCAGCAGTCGGGTGAACACGTCGGGCACGTTCAGCTGTCCCCGGTACCTGCGGTGCGCGAGGATCATGTCCGACCGGAACGTGGTGACCGGCAGGCCGCACAGGTCGTGCGCCTCCCGGAGCAGGACCTCCCCTGCCCATTTGCTGGTGGCGTACCCGTTGGCGTAGCTCTGGTCGAGGCTCCGCACCGGGCTGGTGACGCGGATGTCGGCGTCCTCGTCGAGGGTCCCGGCACCGGCCTGGACGGCGACGGTGGACACGTAGGTGAAGGGCTTGATCCGCGCGGTGAGCGCCAGCCGGATCAGTTCGGCCGTGCCCACGACGTTGGGCCCGAACAACTCCGTGTAGGGCAGTACGTGGTTGACCAGGGCGGCCGGGTGGACGATCCGGTCCACGGTGCTCGCCAGCCTGTCCCAGGTGTCCTGGTCCAGGCCCAGGCGCGGCTCGCCGATGTCGCCCGCGAGGACCTCCAGGGTTCCTTCGGCCAGTTCCCGGTATCGCCGCAGCAGTTCTGCGTCGCCGCTGTCGAAGGCCCCCTCCAGCCGTTTCGCCGCCGCGGATGCGTCGCTGCCGCGTACGACGCAGATCAGCCGGCCGCCCGAGGGCGCCAGCCGCTCCAGCCATTCCAGGCACAGGAACCGGCCGAGGTAGCCGCCGGCGCCGGTCAGCAGGACGGTCCGCGGGGTGCCGTCGCAGCGGGGCAGCGCCGGGGCGGTGGCGAGCGTCGGCGCGTCGATGAAGGCGTCCAGGGTGAGATCACCCGCACGGACCTCGGAGCCGTTCTCGCCGTGCACCAGGGCACATGTGGGGCGCTTCGTGCCGGACTCGCGTTCCGCCTCGATGTACCGCGCCACCCGCGCCAGGTCGTTGACGGGGCTGATCACCACCCCGACCGGAACCTCGACGCGGAAGATCTCCTTCATGAGCTGGGAGAAGGAAAGCGCGGACAGGGAGTCCCCGCCCAGGTCGGTGAAGTGCGCGTCGGCACTCGGGTCGGTGTCCCAACGGCCCAGCAGGGCCTGGGCCGCCCGGGCGACCGTTTCCGGCACCGGCTGGTCCGGCCCCGCCTGTCGCAGCTCGCGCAAGCGCTCGGACTGCCCGTCGGCGAGCCGCGCGTACAGCCGCTCCAGGGCCTCGCCGTACCGTTCCCTGAGCCTGGGGCGCAGCAGTTTGTGGCTCTCGGCGAGCAGGCCGTTCTCGGCGCTGAAGGGTTCGGTCTCGATCAGGAAGTCGCGCGGGATCTCGTACGGGTTGAGCTCCGCCTCCTTGGCGGCGTCCTGGAGCGATGCGCCGAGCAGCGCCTTGAGCGACTCGACGTCCCCGCCGCTCCTGGCCAGTGCGGCCGGTGTGGGCACCACGACCGCGAGCAGGTGGGCGCGCTCGCTGTTGCCGTACACGAAGATCTGCTGGACGAGGGGGCTGCCGACGAAGACGGTCTCCAGGCGGGAGACGGCCACGAACTCACCCTGGGACAGTTTCAGCGTGTCCTTGGTGCGGTCGACGTGGACGAGCCGGTCGGGGCCGAGTTCGGCGAAGACGTCGCCGGTCCGGTAGTAGCCGTCCTCGTCGAAGACCGCGGCGGTGACATCGGGGCGCTTGTAGTACCCGGGGATGATGGATTCGGTCTTGAGCAGCAGTTCCCCGCGCGGGTGGGGCACATCCGTGCGGAAGTAGCCCAGTTCCGGGACGTCGACCAGCTTGTAGTCGATCACCGGTGGGCGCTGCACCACCGTGTCGAGCAGCACCCCGCCCGCTTCGGTGGAGCCGTATCCGGTGTACAGGTGGAGATCCAGGCAGGACTCGACGAAGGCGGCCACCTCGGCGGAGAGCGGGGCGGTCCCGCAGAACGCCTTGGTGACGCGCCCGCCCAGGAAGTTCTCACGGAGATCGGTTCTGATCGCCGTCTCGACGTCGCCCGGCTCGCCCGTACGCCGGTCCAGTTCGCTCTGGTACTGCTGGAAGAGCATGTCGCACAGACGCGGGACCATGGTCAGTTCGGTGGGCCGGATCAGCGCGATGTCCTCGAACAGGGTGGACAGGTCGCTCCTGGCGGTGAAGTGGCCGACACCGCCCCGGACGAGCGAGCCCATGAGCGCGTAGCGGCCCGCGAGGTGGCTCTGCGGCATGTAGAGGATGCTCACCGGGAGCACGTCCGACGCCCCGTAGCTGAACCCGTACCACGCGGTGCCGACCAGCCGCTGTGTGTACATGGCCCCCTTGGGGGTCCCGGTGCTGCCGGAGGTGTAGATGAGCAGGGCCAGCGGGTCGTCGCCCGGATCGGCGGTGAACAACGGGGCGGGTGGGAGCACGGTTCCCGTCGCGATCAGCGAGGCCAGCGTGTCCACGGCCACCGGAGTGCCCGCTTCGGCGAGACGGCGCCGGGCCGCCTCGAGGGCGTCGCGGTGGTCCGCGGCTTCGGGGTGGTGGTCGAACACGATCAGGCGCTCGACGGAGGTGCCCTCGAGCACGGCCTCGACGGCGATACCGAGGCGCTCGGTGCTCGCCGCGAGGACGCGCGGCTCGGTCTCCGCGATGATCGGCATCAGCTGGGACAGCGGCGCGCTGGACTGCAGGGGCACGGCGACGGCACCCCCATGGATGCACGCGAGGTCGAGCGTCGCGTAGTCGGTGCTGGTGAAGCCCAGGGTGCAGATGCGGTCGCCCGCGCTCAGCGGGTGGCGCGGGTCGTGGTACCACGTGCCGGCGACCGCGCGGACGCGTGCCCACAGCTCGCGGTAGCTGATGGTGTCGAACCGCGGGAGCAGGCGCGCCGTCCCGGGTTGCCTGGCGCGTTCACCGAGGGCCGGGCGGTCCCCGTAGCCCTCCATGATGAGCGCCATGACCTCGGCCAGACCCTTGTCCGGATCATGCGCCGCAGCGGCGATCGTCTCCAGTGGTTCGGCCATGACCAGCCCTCCCGTAGCGTCCCTGTTGTGCCGGTGAGTGGTTCGTTCCGAACGACCGGGGCACCGGGACGGAACGTCCGGTCCGAGCATCCGGCGCCCCCTCACCCGGCCCTGATCCCGGCCCCAGCTCCGGCTCCAGCTCCGGCTCCGGCTCCGGCTCCGGCTCCGGCGGACCGTCCGAGGCGCGACCTCGACGCCGGCGCGACCTCACCAGCTGACCGGCAGCGTCTCCGCCCCGCGGATCAGACGCTCGGTCCGCCACGGCACCTCGTCGGCCGCTACCGCGAGGCGCAGGCCGGGCAGACGGGAGACGAGGGCTTCGAGAACGGTGCGCAGTTCCATCCTGGCCAGCTGCGCGCCGAGGCAGTGGTGCACGCCGTGCCCGAAGGTGACGTGCGGGACGCTCCCCCGGTGGAAGTCGATCTCACCGGGGCGGTCGAACACCTCGGGATCCCGGTTGGCCATGCCCAGTTCGGCGACCACCGCGTCACCGGCGCACACGGTCTGCCCGCCCAGCTCCACCTCCTCGGTGGCGATGCGGGTGAAGCCGGCGGTGGCGCTGATCGGGACGATCCGGGAGAGTTCCTCGACTGCGTCGGGGATCAGCCCGGGATCGGCGACGAGTTCCCGCCAGAGATCGTGGTTGGTCAGCAGTGTGTAGACGAAGTTGCCGATCTGGTTGGCGGTGGCCTCCTGCCCGGCGGACAACAGGCTGACCCCGAGGCTGACCAGTTCCTCCTCGCGCAGCGGGTCCTCCTCCTCGGCCTGCGCGGTGACCAGTTCGCCGAGCAGGTCACTGGTGGGGGCGGTGCGACGGAGCGCGACCAGGCCGGCGAGGTAGTCGTTGAGGTGCTCGCGCGCCTGTGCGGACTGTTCCGGGTCGGACAGCATCAGCAGACCGTCCACCCAGACGTTGAACCGGTCGCGGTCGGCGACGGGCACACCGAGCAGTTCACAGATCACCGTGATCGGCAGCGGCCAGGTCAGCGCCTTGGTGAGGTCGGCGGGCGGTCCTGCGGCGATCATGTTGTCGAGCAGGCCGTTCACGATCCGCCGGACGTACGGGCGCAGCGCCTCGACGCGTCGTACGGTGAACGCGTTGGCCACCCGGCGCCGCAGCCGGCTGTGCTCCGGCGGGTCCATGCTCAGCATGGAGGTGCTGGGCAGCCCGGCGGAGACCGTGCGGGGCACGTGGTCGCCCACGGCGGCGGCGCGGCTGAACCGGGAGTCGGCCAGCACCGTCTTGACGTCCGCGTGCCGTGTGACGAGCCAGGCGTCGCCGCCGAAGGGAAGGCTCACACGGAGTACCGGCTGTTCGCCGCTCAGCTCGGCCAGCCGCGGATCCACTTCGAGCCGGTCGACCGGACCGAACGGATAGGGTCGGGCCCCGTCCCCTGTGGTGGTCATCGTGTCAGTCCTTCCAGTCCTGGCAGACGGTCACTCGTTCACAACATGAACAACTGCTCACTGATGCGGCTGCGGTTCGTGTGCTGCCCGGACCGCCGGTCCGTCGCCGCGGTCGGCAGGTCTGTCGGGCCTGCTGGGGTTCGGTGTGCGGACCGCCCGTGTCGGAGGTGCCGGGAATCGGTGCGCGGGACCGCCGTGTCGGCGTCCGCACCGGGCCCCGGGTCACATGGCCGCGATCCGCCCGCCGTCGATGACGAGCGTGCTGCCGGTGATCCACGAGGCCCGGTCGGAGACCAGGAAACCGACCGCCTCGGCGATGTCCTGCGACCGGCCGAGACGCCCCAGCGGAATCTCGTCCGCCCATGACACCTCGTCGCTGCCGAGGTAGTCGACGATCTGCTCGCGCGCCTCGTCCGCCCCCGGTGTCGCCACGTTCCCCAGGGAGACGGCGACGACGCGGATGCCCTGCGGCGCCAACTCGGCCGCGAGCCCCTTGTTGTAGGTCTCGAGCGCGGACTTGGCGGCGGCGTAGTGCAGGATCATCGGATAGGAAGCGATGGTGGCGATGGAAGAGACGTGCAGGACGACCCCGCCCCCGTTCTCACGCATGGACGGCACGAGCGCGCGGTTGAGCCGGACGGCGGCGAGGAAGTTGATGTCCATCGTGTACTGCCAGTCGTTTTCGATCTCCAGCGCGCTCTGGAGGGCCCGGCAGCCTCCCGCGTTGTTGACGACGATGTCGACTCCGCCGAGGTCTTCCAGCGCGGCGTCCGCGAACTCGCGTACGCCGTCGGGGGTGCTGAGGTCCGCCCTGACGAACTTGGCTGCGGACGGGGTGTGTTCGGTCGAGCTGCGGGCCGAGGTGACGACGGTTGCGCCCGCGTCGAGCAGGTTCTGCACGATCGCGGCGCCGATGCCGCGGCTGCCGCCGGTGACCACGGCTCGCTTGCCTTCCAGCTCGTTGGAGACCTGCGCGGTAGAGCGACTTCGACTCACCCTTGGTTCCACCCCCTCGATTTCGTCGAAAACCTAGTGTCCGCGACACGAATCGGCGACCGAGGCCATTTCTCGGGCTGCGATTCGGAATGAGAGTTTTTGATCCGACTGATCATGGCGGCGCGGAATCGCCGGGACCACTATCGGCGATCTCATTGACACGGTCAAGATGATTATTTCGATGCGCTGGATCGCATCTTGCGATGCGTCGAAGACGCCTGCACCGGGTTGTTTCCACGCATGACATCGGGTGTCCACCCGATCGATTCTTTCCGCGACACCCGGGTGACGGGGACGAACCGCCGGGCCCGGCTCCCCATCGCCGTTCTTCATGGTCGGCAATCAAGACATCGGCGTGGTCGCCGCCGGGTGCGCACGAGATGGCGCGTACGGGCCGCAAGAGCAGGGCACGAAAGGGATCCGCACAGTCCGGTACGGGAAAGAAATGAGCCGTCGGAAGGTCCGCGCCGTCGCGGCCGTCTGGACGCCGTGATCCCGCGTTGCAGATAATCGTGCGCCGTCGATGCGCGCCGTCGCGTTTCGTACCGGCCGGAATTCTTTCGCCGGACCGGAAGAAACAGGCGCACAACGGATGGTACGTACATGCGGTGCCGACAACTCGGGAGGAATAATGGCCAGCCTGGGCGAGCCGTTCGTCGTGGGTGATTTGACGGTCGCCAACCGGATCGTCATGGCCCCGATGACCAGAATGCTTTCCCCCGGCGGTGTGCCGGGCCAGGACGTGGCGGATTACTACGCCCGCCGCGCGGCCAACCAGGTCGGGCTGATCATCACCGAGGGCACCTACGTCGACCGCGCCGCCGCCGGCGCGTACGAGAACGTGCCCCACTTCTACGGCGAGCGGGCCCTCGACGGCTGGGCACATGTCGTGCGACGGGTGCACCGGGCCGGGGGCAGGATCATTCCGCAGCTGTGGCACACCGGGGTCGTCCGCGCGGCGACCGAGCCGCCCGCCGAGGGCCCGTCCGGGCTCGGTCTGGACGGCGCCCCCGCCGGGAAGGCCATGACCCAGCAGGACATCGACGACACCGTGGCCGCCTTCGCGCAGGCGGCCGTCGCCGCCGAGCGGCTCGGCTTCGACGGCGTCGAACTGCACGGCGCGCACGGCTACTTGATCGACGACTTCCTGTGGAGCGACACCAACCGGCGGACCGACCGCTACGGGGGCGACCCGGCCTCCCGCGCCCGTTTCGCCGCGGAGATCGTCCAGGCTGTCCGCGCGGTGGTCGGTCCGGGGTTCCCGGTCTTCTTCCGGCTCTCCCAGTGGAAGGTCAACCGGTACGACGCCCGGATCGCGGAGAATCCGGACGAGTTGGCGCAGCTGCTCACTCCGCTGACCGACGCCGGTGTCGACGCGTTCCATGCCTCCACCCGCCGCTACTGGCAGCCCGAGTTCGACGGCAGTGGGCTCAACCTGGCCGGCTGGGTGCGCAAGCTCACCGGCAGGGCCACCGTCACGGTCGGCTCCGTCGGCCTGGACCGGCAGTACGGCGAAGGCGAATTCGCCCAGGGTTACACCCGCCAGGCCGGGCTGACCGGCATCGAGGAGCTGCTGGCCCGCCTGGGGCGCGACGAGTTCGACCTCGTCGCCGTGGGCAGGACGTTGTTGGCCAACCCGGACTGGGCGGCGAAGGCGCTCCGCGGAGAGCTGTCCCTGACCGTCCCCTACGACCCCAACGTGCTCAGGACGCTGGTCTGAGGACGGTCCGCGCGACGAGCGGGCCGCGCCGCCCGGGTCACGACGGCCCGTCGCGGTGCCCGCCCGTCGTCGCTGCAGAGCGTGACGCGGCGGAGCGCGGCGAGGAACTTCCGGGTCACGCCGACGTACGCGCGGCATAACTGATCGCGACCGCGGATCTGAGGACGTCCACGAAGGCTCTGCCGCGTCCGCTCATGATCAGGTCCGGCATCATGGCCACACCGAGGGACAGAGAAGGCAGGTCCCCGGCGATCTCGACCGCTCGAACCCTCCCGCCGTCCAAAGTCGTCATGTTCGGCGTGCGTTGATACATCAACGCGAACCCGGAACCGGCGGCCACGAGCCCGCGCATCGTCTCAGGACTGGCTGTCGTCATCACACGCGGCATGGGAACACCGGCACCGGCGAACATCTTCTCGAAGTGCCGGAGGACGGTCGGGGCGTTCAGAGTGACGAGCGGTCGAGCGGCCAACTCGTCCAGGCCGATCGCGCCGGCCCGCCCCATCGGGTCGCCATCGGCCAGCAGGGCGTAGACGGGCAGGTCCACCAGGGGGTGGAACCTGGAATCATTCGCGAGGAAGTCATAGGTCACGGCCAGTTCGCATCGACCGTCCTGCAGAAGACCCAACAGCCGGTCGGCGAATGCCTCGTGAGGGTTCAGTTGCAACTCCGCATGCCGCTCCCTCAGCATCCGATGGACCAGAGGGAGGAGGAACGGGGCGATCGAGAAGAAGAACCCGACATCGAGCTGACCGGTGGTGTCACCCGCCAGGGCGTCGCCCTGGGCCTTCAGATTCCTCGCCTGGCCGAGCAGCGCGCGTGCCTCGCGCAGCAGGTGCCGGCCGCTCGGCGTGAGGGTGACCCCACGGGCATGATGGCGGAGAAGCAACTGCACACCCAGTTGACGTTCCAGCCTCATCACAGCCGACGAGACCGTCGACTGCGACGCACACAGTTTCTCGGCCGCCTCCGATATGTTGCCGAGCTCGGCGGACACGACGAAATACCGTAACTGGGTGAGGCTGAAGCCAAGTCGGTCGTTCATCGCGCACGTCCGCAGACGTGTCCCCGGTCACCGGCCGTCCGGTTCTCGCCCCGTCGGGCGCTGTTCGGCAGGACGCCCCGGACGTCGGTGACGAACGACGGGCAGCACGCTCGCCGGTCCGGGACCCGGTGGGCCGGGGCGTGGGACACCCCCTCGGCCCGCATCCGGAGCCGGCCCGTTCCGGTCACCGCTGCCGCGCCGGTGCGGCGGCCCCACCCGGCGGGGTGGACCGGGCGGGAGTCGGAGCCATCGTCGCCCGCCCGGGACTCCCCCGTCCCAGAGGCGTTCTCCCCGCGCGAGGAGAAGAGGTGAGCGCGACGGCCATCATGAGATTCTCCTCGGCTCCGGTGGGCGACGAGCAGACGGACTCCACTGCCGACAACAACCGGCAGCCCTTCACCGGCACGAACCGTTACGGGCTTGCGATCCCCGGACCATCGAAGCCTCGCTCACGCTCAGGGCCACCGCTCCACACCGCGCTTCCGGTCTCGCCCTCACCCCGAAAGACACCTCCACGATACGGCGACCGCCGCGTGGGGCACTCCCCGACATTTGGACAATCGTCAGGTGGCCGAAGGCTCGTCGGTGGAGCGCCCGAGCGCCTGGTCATATCGGTGCGACGTACGCGGCGGCACTGGTCAGCGGGGCACGTTTCGGACCAACTACCCTGCGCTTTCATGCAGTTCATTGCCACGAGCTCCTGATTCGGTCAGGGCGGACCTCGTGGTGACGGCGAAAATCTGCACGTCCTCGAACGGGCCTCCCGGGTCGGCTTCGAGTTGTGACGGGTCCACTCTGATTCCGGCGCGCTCCGCAAGCACGAGCACGGTGACGGTGAAGCCCTCGCAGAGCGCGAGCAATCGGTGTGGTTCGTTCTCCGACGCCGTGCCGACAGGGCGTGGACGAATGCCTCGAAAGCGGCCGGGCCATTGTGCGCTCGACGTTCTCCACCGGAACGACGCCGCCCGCAGACCGGGAGGCCCCCATCGGGAGGTTCACGGCGCATCGGGGACAATGGTCCCGGTGGAACGACCGCACTCTCAAGGAGCGTCATGGACAACGCGATCGACAAGGCGGCCTGGCGCTATGGACCTCTGGCCTCACTGGTCTATGAAATCGACAAGCCGATCGGGACGTCGTTCGGGGATGTCGAGTTCTACGCGGACCGGCTCCAGGGCGTGTCCGGCCCGATCCTGGAACCTGCCGTGGGCACGGGCCGGATCCTGATCCCGCTGCTCGAACAGGGACTGACGGTGCGGGGCTACGACACCTCGCTCCCGATGCTGGAACAGTGCCGGGCCAACTGCGCGAAGCGCGGCCTGTCGGCCGATGTCTTCGAAGCCGACATGACCACGTACCGCGATCCCGGTTCCTGTGCGGCGATCGTGATTCCGACCGGATCGTTCGCGTTGCTGTCCGACCGGTCCGGCGCGCTCGCCGCGCTGCGCGCCATGCACGAGAGCCTGGCCCCGGGCGGTCGGCTGATAGTCGATCTCGAACCGCCGTCCTTCACGACCCACCCCGGCACGGACCCCGTCCGGCACTGGTGGAACGACGAGCAACTGATCACCCTGACCACGTGGCACAAGGAAGTGGACCCGGTCGCCCAGCGTTCGACCCGCTGGTTGCGCTACGAGTCCTGGAAGGAGGGGGTCCTGGAGCGGACCGAACTGCAGATCTTCTCCCTGCTCTGGTTCGGCCTCTCCGAGTTCACCGCGCTCCTGGAACAGGCCGGATTCACCACGGTCACGGCGCACGGCAACTATCGGGCAGGGGTCGCGCCGACCGCCTCCGACGACGTGTGGACCTTCGAAGCCACTCGGCGAAGGCCGGCGTAGCAGCCATGGGTCCGGCGGCGACGACAGCCGCCGTGGTGATCACGATACGACGAAGCATGCGTGCTCCTTCCCTCGTACATGCAGCCGGGAGGAAGATCTCGCCCAGACCCCGCGTCCGCGCGGACCGCGGGCGCAGGCACATCAGCGGCGGACGAGGCCCACCCGTTCGCATACACGCCTTGCTCCGACCACACGTCGACCGGCCGCACGTGTCCTGCGCTCCCTTCGGAATCGCTGCCCGCCGACCACCGGTCCTCGCCCGTCACCCGTCGCTCATCACCGCTGCCCGTCGCCCGTCGCCGGCCTGCCTTCCACGCGGTCGGGCGGATCATGCGTGGTCCTCTCGCGCGAACGCCGCACCGGCGGGCCCTGCGGCCACAGGCCGACGGGCCCATAATGGATGCGTCTCGCTTGTGTGGTGGCCCCACCTGCGACGAGGAGCGAAATGAGCGCCTCCGAGGATCGGCCGGGCGGTCGAACATCCGCTTTGCCGTCCCTGTCGACCGCAGTGCTCGACAGGGACGGCACGGTCCTGCGCTGGTCCCGGGGGGCGGCGGAGTTGCTGGGCCGTTCGAGTGAGGAGGTCTGCGGGCGTCCGGTCCGGGACCTGCTCGGAGACATTACCTGCGAGGCCCGGGAAGGCGCGCGGCTTCCCGGCGTGATCCCGGAGTCGGGCGAGACGCGGCTGCGCCACCGGTCCGGCCGCACGATCGACGTCACCTTCCGGGTGACACCCCTGGAAGGTGCGTCCGAGCTCGTGGTCGTGGCAGTCCCCACGTGCCGGCTCGCGGGCGTGGAGCAGGGCGTGTCCTTCCTGGAGAGCCTGTTCTCCCAGGGCCGGATCGCGGTCAGCGTCCACGACACCGACCTGAGGATCGTGCGGGCCAATCTCGCCTCGGAGGTGTTCGGCGCGCGGCCCGGACCGACACCCGACCGGCTGCGGGACGTGATGTCCGCGCAGGACGCCGAGAACGTCGAAGCATCCCTCCGCGAGGTGCTGGACACAGGTGTTCCCCTGGTGGGGAAGCACCAGCGGATGCGGTCGCCGCAGGGTGCCTGGCAGCGCCGGTCCCTTTCCCTGTCCGCATTCCGGATGGAGGACGCGACGGGCAGCCCGAGCGGCGCCGCCGTGGTGTTCACGGACTCCACGGAACAGGACCGGTCCCGCCGCCACGTGGAGTTGCTGCATCGGGCGGCGAAGCGCATCGGCACCTCCCTGGACGTCCTGCAGACCGCCCAGGACATGCTGGACGCGCTGGTTCCCGCCCTCGGGGACGTGGGATGGGTGGAGCTCGCCGACGCCGTGTTCGACGGCGAGGAGCCGCCCAAACTGTTCGGCGCCGGACGGTGGCATCTGCGCCGGGCCGCGGTGGCGGCCGACCCCGGCCCCTGGCCCGCCGCACTGCTGCAACCCCTCGCGCCGTGCCCGCCGCTGCCGGACGGCCTCATCATGCGAAACCTCCAGCGCGGCAGGACCGTCACCGGCGGGCTCGCCGAGTACCCCATGGGCCATGTCCCGGAGCTGGCACCGCTGTTCGTTCCCGAACACGGGCACTCGTTCGTGGCGTCGCCGCTCTTCGCGCGCGGGCTGGTGCTCGGTGTCGTCGCGATCTGGCGTGCCGAACAGCCGGATCCCTTCGACCAGGCGGAGGCGGACCTGCTGGAGGAGATCGCCACGCGGGCGGCCCTCGCCGTCGACAACGCCCGCCGGTACACGCACGAGCACCACGCGGCCGTCGCGCTCCAGCAGCGCCTGCTCCCCCGTGCCACCACCGACACCCCGGCGACCGAGACCGCAGGCCTCTACCGACCGGCGGGGGGCGGGGCGGAGATCAGCGGCGACTGGTTCGACGTCGTCCCGCTGCCGTCGTTGCGGACCGCCCTGGTCGTCGGCGACGTAGTCGGTCGCGGACTGCACGCCACGGCCATGATGGGCCGCCTGCGCACCGCCGTCCGGACCCTGGCCGACCTGGAGATCGACCCGGACGAACTGCTCACCCATCTCGACGACCTCGTGCGGCAGCTCGAGGACGAGGCTCCCCCGGGGCACCGCGACACCATCGGTGGCACCTGTCTGTACTCGGTCTACGACCCGGTCACCCGCTGCTGCACCCTGGCCAGCGCAGGGCATCCGCCACCCGTCCTGGTCCACCCCGACGGCACCACCGAGGTGCTGGAGCTGTCCCCCGGCCCGCCCCTCGGCGTCGGCGGCATGCCCTTCGAGGCCACCACGGTCGAGCTGGAGCCGGGATGCGTCCTGGCCCTGTACACCGACGGTCTGATCGAACGCGGCGACCACGACCCCGCCCGCGGACTGCGGCGGCTGGTGAACGCCCTCGAAACGTTCTGCCGCCCCGACCGGCCGCTGGACGACCTCGGCCGGGACCTCCTCGCGGACACCGGCGAGGCCCCGCCCGACGACGACATCGCCCTCCTCCTCGCCCGCACCCGGGCCATCGCGCCGGAGAACACGGCGAGTTGGGAGTTCCCCACCGACCCCTCCGAGGTCGCCACCGCTCGGGAGACGGCCTCGCGGCAGCTCACCGCCTGGGGGCTCGACGAGCTGGCCTTCACCACCGAGCTGGTGGTCAGCGAGCTGGTCACCAACGCCATCCGCTACGCGGGTGGCCCGGTCGGGCTGCGGCTCATCCGGGAGAGCGTGCTGGTCTGCGAGGTCTCCGACCCGAGCAGCACCCAGCCCCGCCTGCGCCGGGCCCGGACCACGGACGAGGGCGGCCGCGGCCTGTTCCTCGTCGCTCAGCTCACCTCCCGTTGGGGAAGCCGCTACGGCCGGCGCGGGAAGACCATCTGGACCGAGCAGCCTCTCGACACGACGCCCGACGGCCTCACCGAGCTGTCGGAGTCCGCGCTCTCCTGACACCGGGCCGCTCTCCCGCACGCCCGCCCGTACGGAATGCGGCGCTGCGGGAACGGTGACGTCCCCGCCGCGCCTCTCGGCCCTGCGGACCGGGTCAGTTGTTGGCGACGAAGTCGATGACCAGCCGGTTGAACTCGTCGGCGTGCTCGATCATCGCCCAGTGCCCGCAGCGGTTGAGCAGCACCAGCCGGCTGTCCGGAATGTTCGCCAGCAGGTGGAGCGAGGTCTCGTACGGGACGACGCGGTCGTCGCGGCCATGGATGAGCAGCGTCGGCACCTGGATCGTCGGGAGGAGAGCCGGGTCGACCCACTTGGGCAGCGGCGCGCCCTTCGGCAGGCCGTCCACGTAGTTGCGCAGGTGCTCGGGGCGGGCGAGCGCGGCGTCCGAACGCGCCTTGCACAGCTCGGGGGTGGCGAACCGGGCCTTGTCGTAGACCATGATCTCGACGAGTCGGCGCATGTTCTCCGGGCCGGCGTCGTGGTAGGCCTCGATGAGGACCTTGAGGCCCTCCGAGGGGCCGTCCCCGGCGCCGAAGAGCGTCGGCATCCGGCCGACCGGCGGCCCCATGGTGACCAGGTGCGAGATGCGGTCGGGGTACTCGGTGGCCAGTCGCAGCGAGGTCTGGCCGCCCATCGAGTTGCCGACGAACGCGGCCTTCTCGATGCCGAGGGCGTCCAGGAACCGGATCGCCGTGTCCACGTGGTCGAGCTGGTCGACGGTGGCGGCGTCCGACTCTCCCCAGCCGGGCATGTCGACGGCGAACACGTGGAAGTGCTCTGCCAGCGCCTCGATGTTCCCGGCGAAGTTGCTCCAGCCGGTGGCGCCGGGACCGCTGCCGTGCAGCAGGACGACCGGGTGGCCGGAGCCCGCCTCGTAGTAGCGCAGGTTCCATTCGCCCGCCCGGACGGTGCGCGCGATCTCGTTGGGGTCGAGGGTCATCAGTGGTCCTCTCCATGGGGATTGGGCGCGGCGGCGAGCAGTTCGGCGACGGCGCCCGGGGGCCTGTGGCCCCAGCTGTGCAGCCGGTCGAGCGTCCTCACCTCCCACGTCTCGTCGTCGATGATCAGCCCGCCCCAGCCGTACTCGACGCTGAAGCCCGAAGGCGTGAAGACGTAGAAGCTGAACATGTGGTCGTTGGGGTGCATGCCGAGCGTCATCTCGAACGGCTGCTCGGCGTCCATGCACCGGTCGTAGGCGGCACCGACGTCACGGATGTCGGTCACCTCGACCATGAAGTGGTGGGTCTTCTTCGGCGACGGCATGTCCCCGAAGGCGACGGTGTGGTGACGGCCGTTGCAGTGCAGGAAGATCAGGTCGGCGACGATGCCCGGGGCCAGTTCCTCGACGATGGTGTCGCTGACCTTGAACCCGAGCAGGTCGGTGTAGAAGCCCAGGTAGTCCTCCCGCGAGACGCCGTGCGCCAGCAGGACCTGATGGCCGGCGCCGCCCGCGCCGGTCACGAAGCCACCGAGCAGTTTCGCGGACTCGAACGGGGTCGCCGCGTCGGCCAGACCGGTGACCAGCTCGACCCGGTTGCCCATCGGGTCCGTGGTGACGAAGATCCGCTCCACCTTGCGGGCCGCGGCGAGACCGGCATCGCCCTCGACGACCTCGATCCCCGCCTCGCGGACCTTCGCCACGAGGGCGTCGAGCGCGACCGCGTCCGAGACCTCGTAGCCGGAGGCCGCGAGGTCGTCGGCCGGCCCTTCGACGATGATCCAGCGGTGCGCCTTCTCATCGGTGCGCAGTGTGAACCCGTCGTGGGTCCGCTCACCGAGCTGCATGCCCAGCAGTTCGACACCGAAGTTCTCCCAATCGGTGGTGCTGCTGACTTCGTAGACGACGTAACCGAGTTCCTTGACCCCGGACATCTGACTCCTCCTCGTCCTTCTCGGGCTTCTTCCCGGACCGGACGACGGGCGCGGTCCTGCCGGTCTCAGGCGGGTACGGCCAGGCCGCTGGCGTCGGCCGCGGCGACGAACTTGTCGGGACGCACCGCCACGGCGCGGGCGCCGTATCCGCGCAACCACGGCAGCAGGACCTCGTCGAGGTCGACCAGTTCGTCGGGGCCCTGGGTGCGCGCCGACTTCGGGCGCACCGCGATGTACCGGGCGCCGAGCATGTCCCAGGCGGCCTTCTCCTCGGCCGTCAGCAGGGTCGCCGGGTCGACGTCGTCGCCGAGCAGGGCGAAGCCGCTGCCGAGCAGGTCGTCCAGGCGTGCCATCCGGCCCGTGGTGTCGCCGACGACCGGCTGCGGGACCATCTGGCCGACGGCGCTGGTCTCGCCGACCGGGCCCCTGAGCCACCCGGCCAGGAGCGCCGGCGGGGCGTTGAGCGGCGGCTCGACCCCAGTGACCTCCTGTTTGATGACCTGGCCCAGTGCGACGGCGAGGTCGGTGTAGAAGGCGGCGCTGGGGCGCCGCTCCGCCTCGTAGGTGTCGAGCCAGCTCTCGGACAGTTCGCCCTTGATGACACGGGCCAGTTTCCAGCCCAGGTCGTGGGCGTCGCGCATGCCGGTCTGCATTCCGGCTCCGGCCCACGGCGGCATCAGGTGGGCCGCGTCGCCGGCCAGGAAGACCCGGCCGTTGCG
Organism: Streptomyces sp. NPDC001750; assembly: GCF_042892615.1. NCBI lineage: Bacteria > Bacillati > Actinomycetota > Actinomycetes > Kitasatosporales > Streptomycetaceae > Streptomyces > Streptomyces sp. NPDC001750. The sequence continues at coordinate 63,458 of NZ_JBIAUE010000030.1, forward strand.
CCAGGTGTCGGACATGCGGACGTGGTGCTTGTAGAAGGCGTGCTGGTGGATCTCGACGTCGTCCGGTGTGACGCCGAGGGCTTCGAGCAGCGGCCACACCTCGGCGGCGGTCGGATAGTCCGCCGGGGTCTCATCGGGCTTGAGCGGGATCTCCCAGCGGTGGTTGCCCGCGGAGAGCGCGATGTCGACGACCGGGCGTTCCTTGTCGGACCAGAACGTCAGGACGTCGCGGTCGGGCCACCAGCGCTTGACCCGGCAGTCGATGACCACCCAGGTGACGTCGCCGGTGTCGCCCAGCAGCCGACAGCCCGCCTGGCCGCGGGTCGCGCTGCTGCCGCCGTCGGCGCCGATCGCGTACCGGGCGCGGACGGTGCGCTTCTCGCCGGTCGCCGTGTCCTCGGAGGTGACCGTGACGCCGTCGGCGTCCTGGTCGATGCCGGTGACCTCGGCGCCGTAGTGCACGGTGACGCGGTCGCCGTACTCCCGCGCCGCTTCGCGCAGTTCGGCCTCCATCGTCGGCTGGTAGATGTTGAAGGCACGGGCGCTGCATCCCAGCGCCGACCTCGGCCGGTCGATGCGCATGATCTGCGTGCCGTCGTAGGTGACCCAGCGCAGGGCCCGCTGCGGCTCGATCTTCTTCTCGACCCGCTCGTCGATGCCGAGGTCCTGGAAGATCCGCATCGTCCAGTCGTCGACGGTCACGGCCCGGGCGCGGGGGTAGAGATCCTTGTCCCGCTCGATGACGACGGTGGAGACGCCGTTCCTGGCGAGGGTGAGTGCGGCGATCACTCCGGTCGGGCCGTACCCGACGATGGCGACATCCGCGTCGTAGCTCTGGGTCATGCGATGACTCCGTTGTCCATCCGCACTGCCATGGGTGCGGAAGTTTTGGACCGATCGGTCCATTTGCAGGGGAGGTTAACAACGTGCGTCGGACGCGTGTCAAGGGTCGATGCGCGATGAAACGATCTGGCCCGCGATCGGAGCGGCGCGGGACGGGTCGCACACGGTGCGGCGGACGTGTCCGGAAGGCCCGCCCAAGGCCGTTTCCGCCTCCGACGACGCGGCGAGGCGCGGCAGTCGCGGACGGGCGCCCGCCAGGGGCGGTCGGGGCAGCCCTTACGACCTCGCCCACGATTGTCAGCGGCGTCGCAGCGTCCGGACCTCCGCCTTGGATTCGAAGGCCCCAGAAGCCGCTCCTTCTCCCACCGCCAATCGTGGACGACGTCGTTAGACTTCGGTGAGTGCAGAATTCCGCGCAGCAGGCGCACTCCGGAAACCGACGCGGCCGACGGTCACGGCAGGAGATCCTCGACGCCACCGCGAGGGTGATGTCCGCGCGCGGTTACGCGGGCACGTCGATGTCGGCGCTCGTCAAGGAGACGGGCCTGCCGAAGAGTGCCTTCTACCACCACTTCGACTCCAAGGCGGGGCTGCTGTCGGCCGTCATGGAGCGAGGGGCGCACGACTTCTTCGATGCGATGCGCGACGCCCACCGCGACCCTCCTGAGGGCGGCGGTCCGCGCGAGCGACTGGGCTGGTACCTCCAGCGGACGGGCGAGGTGCTGAAGCACCGGGAGGATTTCCTGCGCCTGCTGCTGGTGCTGGTGATGAGCCATGAGGCGGCCGAGGCGCCGGAGGCGCTGCGGACCGTGATCACGGTCCGCGACGAGGGGCGCGACTACATGCGCCACATGATCCGCTCGTCATTCATCGGCGAGGGCGAGGACGCCGCGAACACGGTCGCGGACGCCCTCGCCCACTTCGGCATGGCCGGTTTCGACGGCGCTTTCGTGTCCCTCCAGTCGGAGGACGGCAAGCCGATATCGGAGTACATGCGAGAGCTTACGGACGCCATGACGGCGCTCGGCGAGGCGCTGATCGCTCCCCGCTGAGCGCCGGTCACGGCCCGAGGACGGATCAGGCGGGCTGCTCCGCGCGCTCGTCCGCGAGCGTGAGGGCGATGTCGACGATCATGTCCTCCTGTCCGCCCACCAGACGGCGCCGCCCGCACTCCATGAGGATGTCGCGGACATCGGCCCCGTACCGCGCGGAGGCGGCCTCGGCGTGGCGGAGGAATGACGAGTAGACGCCCGCGTAGCCGAGGGTCAGGGTCTCCCGGTCGACGCGCACCGGACGGTCCTGGAGCGGCCGCACGATGTCGTCGGCGGCGTCCTGGAGCCGGAACAGGTCGCAGCCGTGCTCGAAGTCCGACAGGTTCGCGACCGCGATGAACGCCTCCAGCGGGCAGTTGCCCGCCCCCGCGCCATGACCGGCGAGCGAGGCGTCGACGCGGCGGACACCGTTCTCGACCGCGACGACGGAGTTCGCGACCGAGAGCGAGAGGTTCTCGTGGGCGTGGATGCCGATCTCGGTCCCGGCGTCCAGCACGTCCCTGTAGGCGCGGACGCGCGCGGCCACGTCGCCCATGGTGAGCCGGCCGCCGGAGTCGGTGACGTACACACAGTGCGCGCCGTAGGACTCCATGAGCTTGGCCTGCCGGGCCAGTTCCTCGGGCGGCGCCATGTGGGAGAGCATCAGGAAGCCGGACACGTCCATGCCGAGCTCGCGCGCCGCCGCGATGTGCTGCGCGGAGATGTCCGCCTCGGTGCAGTGCGTGGCGACGCGGACGGAGCGGACCCCGAGGTCGTACGCGTGCTTCAGTTCATCCACGGTGCCGACGCCGGGCAGCAGCAGGGTGGTGAGTCGGGCGCGCTTCAGCACCGAGGCCGCAGCCTCGATCCACTCCCAGTCGGTGTGCGAGCCGGGACCGTAGTTGACGGAGCCGCCGGCGAGGCCGTCGCCGTGCGCGACCTCGATCGCGTCGACGCCCGCCTCGTCGAGCGCGGTGACGATGCGCTTGACGTCCTCCGGGGTGATCCGGTGGCGAACGGCGTGCATGCCATCGCGCAGCGTGACGTCCTGGACGAAGATCGGGGTGCCCATCAGCTGTCTGCCTTCCCTGCTGCGATGCGGTCCGCGACCTGAAGGGCGGCGGAGGTCATGATGTCGAGGTTCCCGGCGTAGGCCGGGAGGTAGTGCGCGGCGCCCTCGACCTCCAGGAACACCGACACCTGGTGGGTGGGCCGGGTGCCGCCGTCGGCGAGGAGCGTGCCGACCGGCTGGTCCTCGGGGATCTCGGTGATCTGCACCTGCTGCTTGAGCCGGTATCCGGGCACGTACGCGGCGACGTCGGCGGCCATCTTCGTGACGGACCGGCGGATCTCCTCCTGGACCGCCGGGTCCGGGGCCGTGACGAGGCAGAAGACCGTGTCCCGCATCATCAGCGGCGGCTCCGCGGGGTTGAGGATGATGATCGCCTTGCCGCGGCGCGCCCCGCCGACCCGCTCGATGGCGGCCGAGGTGGTCTCGGTGAACTCGTCGATGTTGGCGCGGGTGCCGGGGCCGGCCGACTTCGAGGCGATCGACGCGACGATCTCCGCGTACTCCACGGGCACGACGCGGCTGACCGCGGCGACGACCGGGATGGTGGCCTGGCCGCCGCAGGTGACCATGTTGACGTTCGGTGCGCCCAGGTGCTCGTCGAGGTTGACGGCGGGCACGACGTAGGGGCCGATGGCGGCCGGGGTGAGGTCGATCAGACGCTTGCCGAACGGGACCAGCTTGGCGGCGTTCGCCTCGTGCGCCTTGGCCGAGGTCGCGTCGAAGACGATGTCGATCTCGTCGAAGCCGGGCATCGCGATCAGCCCGTCCACGCCCTCGTGCGTGACCGGGACGCCGAGCCGCGCGGCGCGGGCCAGGCCGTCGGAATCGGGGTCGATACCGACCATGGCGCCCATCTCCAGGTGCTTCGCCCCGCGCAGCACCTTGATCATCAGGTCGGTGCCGATGTTGCCCGACCCGATGATCGCGACCTTCGTCCTGCTCATGAAGCCTCTCCCTCGCTGAAGCGGACTGTCACGGCACCGAAGCCGGACAGCGTGGCGGTGACGGTGTCGCCGGGGGACACCGGCCGCATCGGACCGAGCGCGCCGGACAGCACGACCTGTCCCGCGCGCAGCGGGTCGCCGAGCTCGCGGGCCGTACGGGCCAGCCAGACGACGGCCTCGACCGGGTCGCCGAGGCAGGCGGCGCCGGTTCCCGTGGAGACCTCCGTGCCGTTGACGCTCATCGACATCACGACACCCACCGGTTCGGTCTCGTCGAGGGTGCGCCGGTCCGTGCCGAGCACGTAGGCGCCCGCGGACGCGTTGTCCGCCACCGTGTCACCGAAGCTGATGTCCCAGCCGTCGATCCGGCTGCCGCAGATCTCCAGCGCGGCGACGCCGTAGTCGATCGCGTCCCGGACCTGCGCGGCGTCGAGCGGTCCGTCGGCCAGGTCGGCACGGAGGACGAAGGCGATCTCCGCCTCCACCCGGGGCTGGAGGATCCGCCCGGCCGGGACGGCGCCGCCGTCCTCGTAGGCCATGTCGTCGAAGAGGACGCCGAAGTCGGGCTGGTCGACGCCGAGCTGCTGCTGCACCGCCTCGGAGGTCAGGCCGATCTTGCGGCCGGTGATCCGAGCGCCGTCGGCGAGGCGGCGTTCGGTCAGCGCGGCCTGTACGGCGTACGCGGCGGCCAGGTCGTCCCGGCCGATCAGGTCTCGCACGGGCGCGCAGGGCACACCGGAGGCGGATGCCTCGGCGAGCCGCGCGGCCGCTGCGGCGATGTCGGACTTGCTCGCGGAGGCGAGCCCTTGGTTCTCGGTCACGGCTTCACTGTGTGCCCGGGGCGCACGCCCGAACCAGCACTTCGTCTCGCTCAGCGATACGCTGCATCCATGACGGAATCGGCGTCGAGCGGTCTCGACACGGTGCTGGGCAAGGCCGTGACGATCCTGCGGGCGTTCCGGCCCGACGACCGGGCGGTCAGCCTCGCCGAGCTCGTACGGCGCACGGGTCTCCACAAGGCGACCGTGCACCGGCTGTCCGGTGCCCTGGTCGACAACCGCCTGCTCGACCGGGTCGACGGGGGCTACCGCCCCAGCGGCGGCCTCTTCGAGCTCGGCATGCTCGCGGCGCCCGAGCGGAGCCTGCTGGAGGTGGCGATGCCGTTCCTCCAGGACCTGTACGAACGCACGCACGAGACCGTCCACCTCGGGGTGCGCGAGGGACATGACGTCGTGTACGTCGCCAAGATCGGCGGTCACCGCCAGGCAAGGGCGCCTTCGCGTACCGGAGGGCGGATGCCGCTGCACTGCACCGCCATCGGCAAGGCGCTGCTCGCGCACGCCGACGACGAGCTGCGGCGGGAGGTGCTGTCCGGGCCGCTGGAGCGGCGCACCCCGCGCACGATCGTGGCCCCGGGTGCTCTGCGCCGCCAACTGCGGGACGTCACCGAGACCGGCGTCGCGTTCGAGCGGGAGGAGTCGACCACCGGGCTCATGTGCGTCGCCGCGCCGGTGCTGGGGCGCGACAACGAGGCGCTCGCCGCGATCAGCGTGGCCGGCCCCACCGGCAGGTTCCGGCCCGAGCGGTTCGTGACGCAAGTGCGGGCGGCGGCCGCCGGGCTCGGCAGCACACTGATCCGGCGCGACCCGCCGAGCTGATCCGCCGCCGCTCTCCCGCTCCTGCCGGATTCAGCCGCCGTGCCGGGATCCGGTTCTCCTGTCGGTTCTGCCGACGGCCCTCTCCCGTCGGGGCCTGCCACGGCTCCGCACTCAGAGGGCCTGGGTGATCGCGTCGGCCGCGGACGTCAGCGCGGCCGTGAGCGGCTTGAGCATCCTGGGCGAGTATCGGACGCCGGGCATCGACACCGACAACGCGGCGGTCGTCGCACCGGCGCGGTCCTTCACCGCGCACCCCACCGCGACCACGCCCCGCTCGGTGCGCTCCAGGTTGAGCGCGACGCCGCTGCGCCGTACCGCCCACAGCTCCCGGCGCAGCTGCACCGGGTCCGGCAGCTGCTCCCCCGGCGCCCGCCGGTCGTCGTCGGCGTACAGCGCCCCGACCTCCTCGTCCGAGAGCGCCGCCAGTTCGATCAGGCCGCCCGTGGCCTGATGGGCCGGGAAGACCGTGCCCTCACGGCTGCCCGCCCTCAATGCCTGTGCGCACTCGACCGAGGCGATGATCCGGACGTTCCGCCCGGTCCGGATGCTGAGGTTCGCCGTCTCGTCGATCCGGTCCACCAGGGCACGCATCGGTCCGACGGCCGCCGCGCGGAGCGCGCCGAGGCCGGACCGGGCGCTCTCGGCCAGGGCGAGCACGGGGCCCACCCGGTAGGTCCGGTCCTCGTCCTGCACCGCGAAGTCGCGGTAGACCAGCGCGGTCAGCAGCCGGTGGGCGGTGGAGCGGGCGACGCCCAGGCGCTCGGCCGCCGCGGTGACGGTGACCGACCCGTCGAGCTGGAGGATCTGTGCCAGCCGGAGCGCGTGGTCGACGCTGCTCGGCGTATAGGCGGGGGGTGTTTTCATCGACTTCGCCATGGTCCCGATCCTCACACATGCTGTTCCACAGAGCAGAATTCTATGTTCTGGAACGGTGGATCCGGCCGATAGTCGGGCCATGTCTGAAGCCAACGCCGTCATATCGCCGGTCAGCCTCACGGCCGAGGACCGACCCGGCCGGCCCCCCGTCACCCCGGAACTGGAGCACCTCTACCGAGGCTTCGAGCAGGAGCTGCTCGTTCCGCTGTGGACCGAGATCGGCGACCTCATGCCGGAGCATCCGCGCTCCAGCGCCCGGCCACACCTGTGGGAGTGGCGCAGGCTGCTCGACCTCGCCGCGCGGGCGGGCGACCTGGTGCCGGTCGGCCGGGGCGGGGAGCGCCGGGCGATCGCGCTGGCCAACCCGAGCCTGGGCGGGCGGCCCTACGCGACCCCGACACTGTGGGCCGCGATCCAGTACCTGATGCCGGGCGAGGACGCCCCCGAGCACCGGCACACCCAGAACGCGTTCCGCTTCGTCGTCGAGGGCGAGGGCGTGTGGACCGTGGTCGAGCGCGACCCGGTACCGATGGGCCGGGGCGACTTCCTCCCCCAGCCCGGTATGCACTGGCACGCCCACCACAACGCGGCGAAGCAGCCGATGGCCTGGCTCGACGGGCTCGACATCCCGTTCCAGTACGGCATCGAGGCGCAGTTCTTCGACTTCGGCCGGGACGCCCTCGGCGAGGAGGAGCACGCCAGTCCCGCCCTGTCCCGTTCGCAACGGCTGTGGGGCCGCCCCGGTCTGGCGCCCGTCTCGCAGATCGGACACCGCGAGGGCACCCCGCTGCTGTGCTACCGCTGGGTCGACACCGACGCCGCGCTCACCGCCCAGCTGGAACTGGAGCGCGCGGGCCACGCCGGCACGGTCGAACCCGGCCACGCCCTGGTGCGCTACACCAACCCGACCCACGGCGGCGATGTGCTGCCGACCATCCGGGCCCAGTTCCACCGGATCACGGCGGGCACCGGGACCGCGCCGTACCGCGAGACCGGCTCGTCCGTCTACCAGGTCTTCGACGGTTCCGGCCGGGTCACGGTCGGCGAGCGCTCCTGGTCGGTGACGCGCGGCGACCTGTTCGTCGTTCCGTCCTGGCAGCCGCTGTCGATCCGCTCCGAGGCGTCCGCGTCCGACTCCGACTCCGGAGCGCTCGACCTGTTCCAGTTCAGCGACGCCCCGATCCTCACCAAGCTCAACCTGTTCCGCAGCCGGACCGAGAAGGACAACCGATGAAGCTCGCCACCATCCGCCTGGATGACCAGCACACCGTCGCCGTCCGCGTCGACGGCGACCAGCTCGTCGAGGTGGGCCCGCCCGACGTCGGCGCGGTGCTGGCCGCTCCCGGCGGTCTCGCGTCCGCCGCCACCGCGGGCGGCCCGCGCCACCCGCTCGCCGGGGCCGACTTCGCCCCGCTCGTGCCGCGGCCCTCCAAGGTCGTGTGCGTGGGGCTGAACTACCAGAACCACATCAAGGAGATGGGCCGCGACCTCCCGGAACACCCCACGCTCTTCTGCAAGTTCGCGGACACCCTGATCGGCGCGGGCGACGACATCCGCCGCCCCGTCGAGACCGAGCAGTTCGACTGGGAGGCCGAACTCGCCGTCGTCATCGGGCGGCAGGTGCGCCGGGCGGACGAGGAGCAGGCGATCGCCGCGATCGCGGGCTTCACCGTGCTCAACGACATCACCTGCCGCGACTGGCAGTTCCGCACCCGGGAATGGCTCCAGGGCAAGAACTGGGACTCCAGCACCCCCGTCGGCCCGTTCCTGGTCACCGCGGATGAGACCGGGCCGCGCCCGGCGCTCGACATCCGCTGCGAGGTCGACGGCCGGGTCATGCAGTCCGACAACACCGGCGACCTGCTGTTCGACCCGGTCCACCTGGTTCGCTACGTCTCGACGATGGTGCGGCTCAACCCCGGCGACATCATCGCGACCGGCACCCCCGGCGGCGTCGGCCACGCCCGTCGGCCCGCCGTCTTCCTGAAGGGCGGCGAGACGGTCGTCACCGAGATCGAGGGGCTCGGCCGTCTCGAGAACCGCGTCGTCCCCGAAGGCGCGTGATGGCACGCGAACTCGCCACCGCGCTCGGGTGGGTCGACGCCGGGACCCGGCTCTGCGCCTCGGCGATCGCCGGACTCCCCGAGGAGGAGTACGCCGCTCCCTCGGCCCTCCCGGGCTGGACGCGCAAGCACGTCGTGGCACATCTGGCGGCCAACGCCGAGGCGATCGGCAACCTGGTCCACTGGGCGCGCACCGGCGAGAGGACCCCGATGTACGCCTCGCCGCAGGAGCGCGCGGATGGCATCGAGAAGGGATCCCGGTTCAGCGGGGTGGAGTTGACGCGGTGGTTCACCGAGTCCGCCGCAGCACTGGCCGCCGGGATGGCCGCCCTGTCCGACGAGGCGTGGCGGACCGAGGTGGTCACCGCGCGGGGTCGCACCGTACCGGCGAGCGAGACCCCGTACATGCGCGCCCGCGAGGTCCTGGTCCACGCCGTGGACCTCGCCACCGGGCTCTCCTTCGCCGGTCTGCCCGACGACTTCCTGCGGGAGCTGGAAGCGGACATCCGCGCCCGGCGGGGACCCGACGCGGTCCCCGGGCTCGTGGGGGACCGGGCCGATGTCGTCGCCTTTCTGGCGGGACGCCCCACGACCGGAGTGACGACCGTCGACAAAAGCCCCCTCCCCGTTCTGCCCCCGTGGCTGTGAAGAGAAGGACCTGATCCATGGACGACTCCCCCTCCGCACCCGTCGACGTGATCATCGTCGGGGGCGGCATCGGCGGCCTCTCCGGCGCGCTCGCCCTCACCCGCCAGGGCCTGAAGGTCCGGGTGTACGAGCAGGCGCCCGCCTTCGGCGAGGTCGGCGCGGGCCTCCAGCTCGCACCCAACTGCACCCGCATCCTCGACCACTACGGTCTGCTGGAGGAGGCGGCAGCCCTGGGAGTGCTGCCGCAGAACATCGTCATGAAGGACGCGGTGGACGCCGACGAGCTGACCCGGCTCGACCTCCGCGACCTGGAGGCCCGCTACGGCTACCCGTACCTGGTGATCCACCGCAGCGACCTGCACGGGATCCTGCTGCGCGGCTGTGAGCGGGCAGGCGTCGACCTCGTGACCGACGCCCACTGCACGGCGTACGAGAACACCGGCGCGGGGGCCCGTGTCCGGTTCTCCGACGGCCGCGCCGACGAGGCGGAAGTGGTGATCGCCGCGGACGGTCTGCACTCGGTCGCCCGGGAGCTGCTGGTCGACGACGAGCCGGTCAGCTCGGCGTACGTCGCCTACCGCGCGGCCGTGCCGTTCGAGACGGTCGCCGGCGACGACGTCCACGGCAAGGACGTCGTCGTGTACGTCGGCCCGCGCTGCCACTTCGTGCAGTACCCGCTGCGGGGCGGCGAGATGTTCAACCAGGTCGCCGTCTTCGAGTCGCCGAAGGCGCTGGCCGGGGAGGACGACTGGGGAACCCCGGACGAGCTGGACTCCGCGTTCGCGCGGACCTGCGACCCGGTCCGCAAGGGCCTGGCCCTGATGTGGCGCGACCGGTGGTGGCGGATGTACGACCGCGACCCCATATCGACATGGGTGACCGGCCGGATCGCGCTGCTCGGGGACGCCGCGCACCCGCCCCTGCAGTACATGGCCCAGGGCGCGATCATGGCGATCGAGGACGGCTGGGTGCTCGGCGAGCACGTCGCCGCCCAGCGCGCGCGGCGCACCGGCGACGGTTCGGGCGTCGACTGGGACGCGGCACTCACCGCCTACCAGGCGGTACGTCCCGAGCACTGCCGCCGGGTCGTCGGGACCGCCCGGGTCTGGGGCGAGTTGTGGCACCTGGAGGGCGTCCGGAGGATGCAGCGCAACGCGGTGCTGCGTGAACGCGACGTCCACGACTACTCGTTCATCGACTGGATCTACGGCCCGACGGCTCTGACTCCCGACGAGGAACCGGAGATGTTCCGGCCGATCCCCCTGGACTCCGTGGCCGTCTGAGGGCTGCGGACCAGGAGAACGGGCAGGCGGCGGTGCCGGGATCGCCGGCTCCGCCCCTGCCCGTGCGCGACGGACGGGAGAGCGTCGGCGCGGCGGGGTGAGTACCGGTACTCACGCGTCCGCCGGGCCCCCGAGCCACGATGGGGTGAACGGACCGACCCCCGAAAGGCCCCGTCCACATGCTCAGCCGCCTCGCCGCCGCCCTGGTGCCCGCCGCCGTCGGCCTGAACGTCACCACCGACGTCGGCGCTCGTCTCGCACCGGGCAGCATCATCGCCGCCAACCACACCTCACTGGCGGACCCGGCCGTCGTCCTCGCGGCGCTCCGCCGGCTCGGTGTGGAGCCGGTCGTCATGGCCGCCGCGGGGCTGTGGCGCGTCCCGGTGCTCGGCCGTGCGCTCGCCCGGGAAGGGCACATCCCGGTGCACCGCGGCGACCGGCGGGCCGTCGAGGCCCTGCACACCGCGGCCGAGGCCCTGGCGCGGGGCCGCCTGGTCCTGATCTACGGCGAAGGAGGTCTGCCCCGGCGCAGGGACCCCGGCGAGGCAGGACCCCGGCCCTTCCGCAGCGGCCTCGCACGGCTCACCCGCAGCACCGGCGCGCCCGTCGTCCCCCTGGGTCAGGCCGGGGCCCGGCGGATCGTCTCCGGCAGCCGCCCGAAGCAGTTCGCCGGACTGGTCACGGCGCCCCTGCGCCGCCCGGGCGTCCATGTCCACGTCGGCGCCCCCGTCGTGCTGACCGGCAGCCACGCCGACCGCACCGCACACGCCCACCAGGCGGTGACCGCGGCCTGGCGGACCGCCGTCGGGCGCCTCGGCGAGCCGGTCGTGCTCAGCTCCTGAGCGAAGCGGCGACGTACGACCGGGGCGGACGGACCGGGAGCCGGCGCACGGGCAGCGGGTGCGGCGGGCGCATCCGTCAGGGGGAGCCCGCCGATGACGGACGCAGGCGCCGAGGACTTCCCCGGGACCTCCGCCTGCCGGGGGCGGAATCAACGCCACGGCAGGGCGCCGGACCCGGCGGTCCGGCGCCCTGCCGCGCTGCGTCCGCACCGAACCGGGCTGTAACATATCAACCGAAAGGCGACAAATGTGATGCTTGTTGGCGGTGCCGGCACGCCACCCGGCGGATCGCGCGACCGCGGAGGTTCGCACACGGGCGGACGGCCGGTGCCCGGCATCGGACTCCGCCGACGGTTTCGGCGGGGGCCCGTCGACCGCTCGCCCGGCAGGGCATCGGTCCTCGCCGTGAAGGGAGGCAGTCATGGCGCGGGCAGTGGGCATCGACCTGGGAACGACGAACTCCGTAGTGGCGGTTCTGGAGGCCGGCGAGCCGACCGTGATCACGAACACCGAGGGTGCGCGGACCACTCCGTCGGTGGTGGCGTTCGCCAAGAAGGGTGAGGTGCTGGTCGGCGAGGTCGCCAAGCGCCAGGCGGTGACCAACGTCGAGCGCACCGCGCGATCGGTCAAGCGGCACATGGGGGACGCCCAGTGGCGGTTCCCCGGCTCCGGCGACATCGACGGCAAGCGGTACACGGCGCAGGAGATCTCCGCGCGAGTGCTGCAGAAGCTGAAGCGGGACGCCGAGGCGTACCTGGGGGACGACGTCCAGGACGCGGTGATCACCGTGCCCGCGTACTTCAACGACGCCCAGCGCACCGCGACGAAGGAGGCGGGGCAGATCGCGGGCCTGAACGTCCTGCGGATCATCAACGAGCCGACCGCCGCGGCCCTCGCCTACGGTCTGGACAAGGAGAACGACCAGACGATCCTGGTGTTCGACCTCGGTGGTGGCACCTTCGACGTGTCGCTGCTGGAGATCGGCGAGGGCCTGGTCGAGGTGAAGGCGACCAACGGTGACACGCACCTCGGTGGTGACGACTGGGACCAGCGCGTCGTCGACCACCTGGTGGAGCGCTTCAAGAACGGCTACGGCGTGGACCTGTCCAAGGACAAGATGGCGCTCCAGCGTCTGCGCGAGGCCGCGGAGAAGGCGAAGATCGAGCTGTCGTCGGCGACCGAGACCACGATCAACCTGCCCTACATCTCGGCGTCCGCCGAGGGTCCGCTGCACCTGGACGAGAAGCTCACGCGCTCGCAGTTCGAGCAGTTGACGGCGGCTCTGCTGGAGCGTTGCAAGACGCCGTTCCACAACGCGGTCAAGGACGCCGGGGTCAAGGTGTCGGACATCGACCACGTGATCCTGGTGGGTGGTTCGACGAGGATGCCCGCGGTCACCGAACTGGTACGGGAACTGACCGGCAAGGATCCGCACAAGGGTGTGAACCCGGACGAGGTCGTCGCCATCGGCGCCTCGCTCCAGGCCGGTGTCCTCAAGGGCGAGGTCAAGGACGTCCTGCTGCTCGAC
>NZ_JBIAUE010000031.1:0-73081 GCF_042892615.1 Streptomyces sp. NPDC001750
GCCAACTCCCCACCCATCACACCTGGTCAACGACACACCGATCAAACGGACACGCCACCGACGAAAGAACCTGACCAAGCACTACTAGTGCCGCGACCGAAAGGTTCACCGGCTCGCGAGGCCGGCACGGCTCCTCGCCGCGTTGTCGCATCACCCGAGTACGTCCCGTACGAGGGCGATCCTCCGCCTTGCGATGCACCGCACCGGACGCCGCGAGCCACCCGGCAAACCTTCCCGGTCACAGCACTAGTGCCGCGAAAGTCCCGTCCGGCCCGCGGGCGAACGACGCCACTTCCGAAGCACGCTCTGGGCCGCCGTCGAGGACGCGTTCGCGATGGGCCAGTCCGCCGGGGCCGGGCTCCACCATCAGCGGCGGCGCATCCACCGACGCCAACTGGTCGCACAGCAACCTGCTCGGCCGGCCCCTACCCGCCGAGTACGCGTATCCCGGCGCGTTCGGTGTCAGGACCGGTACGGGTGCCGCCGTCGGCAAGTGCCTCGTCTTCGCCGTGACCCGGGGCGGCAGGACCATCATCGGGGTCCTGCTCAATGTCGAGGAGCGCCACGTGGACTCCATGGCGCTGTCGGACCGGGCGCTCGGCCCGACAGCCGACTCCAAGGCCGCGCTCCAGCGCGGCAACACCGAGCGATCCCGGACGTCCTGGACTGACGGACCCCGGTCAACCACCCCTGATCCGAGCCGATTTGGACACGGCTGGATAACGGTGGTGCGCACCTCTTGTGCAGTGCAATTTCACATTACTATGTTACCGGTCACATCCTAGAGCGCTGCCCTTCACTGGAGTGACCCATGACCAAGCGCACCCAACTCGCCCTCGCCACCGCCCTGGTGGCGACACTCGCATTCGGCGCCTCGGGCTGCTCCGACCCCAAGAAGGGCTCTGCGGGCAACGACGCAGGCGCCAACCCCGCCGCCGCCAACGACGGCAAGATCCTCGGCGGGACCCCGGTGAAGGGCGGGACCCTCACCGTCCTGTCCAACCAGGACTTCTCCCACCTCGACCCCGCCCGCAACTGGGTCATGCCGACCATGGACTTCGGCATCCGCCTCCTCTACCGCACGCTCGTCACCTTCAAGGCCGAGCCCGGCAAGCGCGGCAGCGAACTCGTCCCGGACCTCGCCACCGACCTCGGCACCCCCTCCGACGGTGGCCGGACCTGGACCTTCACCCTCAAGGAGGGCGTGAAGTACGAGGACGGCTCACCGATCAAGGCCCAGGACATCAAGTACAACGTCGAGCGTTCCTTCGCCCCCGACCTCACCGGCGGCCCCGACTACGCCGCCCAGTACCTGGCCGGCGCCGAGGGCTACAAGGGCCCCCTCAAGGGGCAGCACCTCGACTCGGTCAAGACCCCCGACGACCGCACGATCGTCTTCGAACTCAAGCGGCCCGTCGCCGAGTTCTCCGCCACCGCCACCCTGTCGACCTTCGCGCCCGTGCCCGCCTCCCAGGAGAAGGGCACCCAGTACGACGCCCGCCCCTTCTCCTCCGGCCCGTACAAGATCGAGAAGTACGACCGCGACAAGAAGCTCGTGCTCGTCCGCAACGAGCACTGGGACCCGAAGACCGACACCGTCCGCAAGGCCTACCCCGACAAGTTCGTCGTCGTCATGGGCCTCAAGGGCGGCCAGATCGACGACCGCATCATCGCCGGTGAGGGCGCCGACGCCTCCGCCGTCCAGTACTCCGACATGCGGCCCGAGAGCGCCCCCAAGGTGCTGCCCAAGCCCGACGTCAAGGCGCGCATGCTCGCCGAGTCCCAGGGCTGCACCGAGATGCTCCACCTCAACAACTCCCGCGCCCCCTTCGACGACCCCAAGGTCCGCGAGGCCATGCAGTACGCCGTCGACAAGGAGGCCGTGGTCACCGCGGGCGGCGGACCGGCCCTCAACGAGGTGGCCACCGCCTACCTGCCCCCGGCCCTCTCCGGCGGCAAGCAGGCCGACACCCTGAAGATCGCCCCCTCCGGCGACCCGGCCAAGGCCAAGGAACTGCTCAAGGCCGCCGGCAAGGAGACCCTCAAGGTCTCCCTCGCCGTCTCCACCGGCGACAAGGGCAAGGCCGAAGCCATCCAGCAGGGTCTGGCCCGCGCCGGCGTCGAGGTCGTCGTCGACACCATCGACCCGGGCGCCTACTACGACGTCATCGGCGACCTCTCCACGACCCCCGACATGACGCTCACCGGCTGGTGCCCCGACTACCCCTCCGGCTCCACCTGGATCCCCTTCGTCTTCGACGGACGCACCATCAGGGAGAAGGGCAACCAGGGCAACAACGCCCAGTTCCGCGACGAGGCGACCATGAAGCGGATCGACGAGATCAACGCCATGGCCGACGCCCGGCAGGCCAACCAGGCCTGGATCGACCTCGACGCGGAGATCATGAAGAAGTCCCCGTCCATCCCGGTCCTGCTGAAGCGCAAGCCGCTGCTCGTCGGCGCCAACATCGCGGGCGCCTACGGCCACCCCGTCTGGACCGGCACGATCGACTACGCCACCGTCGGCCTCAAGGACCCGTCCAAGAGCAAGGGCTGACGGGCCCGCCATGACCGCCACCGCATCCGCCCCCGCGGCCCGCGAGGCGAAGGAGGCCCTGCCGGGCAGCAGCCCCTGGCAGCTCGCCCGGCGGGAGCTCCGCCGCCGCCCCGCCGTCCGCATCAGCCTCTGCGTCGTCCTCCTCTTCGTCCTGATGGCCGCCACTGCCCCCTGGCTGGGCGCGCTCGGCGGCTGGTCCCCCGAGGAGTTCGACAAGTCCGCCGTCGACCCCTACCTCGGCGGCCAGCCCCTCGGCTCCTTCGGCGGGATCAGCCCCGAGCACTGGCTCGGCGTCGAACCCGTCACCGGCCGCGACCTGTTCGCCCGCGTGGTCCACGGCGCCCAGATCTCCCTCCTCATCGCCTTCGCCGCCACCGCCATCGTGGTCGTCGCCGGAACCGCCGCCGGGATCGCCGCCGGCTACTTCGGCGGTCGCACCGACGCCGTCCTGTCCCGGCTGATGGACCTGACCATGTCCTTCCCGTCCCTCATCTTCATGATCGCGATGCTGTCCGTCGCCAAGGACGTCAACCGCATCCTCCTCATGACCACCGTGATCGGCGTCTTCGGCTGGCCCGGCGTCGCACGCGTCGTCCGTGGCCAGACCCTCTCCCTCAAACACCGCGAGTACGTGGACGCCGCCCGAGTCGGCGGCGCCGGCTCCTGGCGGATCCTGACGCGCGACATCCTCCCCGGCGTCTCGGGCCCCGTCATCGCCTACACCACCCTGCTCATCCCCGGGATGATCAGCACCGAGGCCGCCCTCAGCTACCTCGGCGTGGGTGTGCGCCCGCCCACCCCCTCCTGGGGCCAGATGATCGCCGAGTCCGTCGCCTTCTACGAGACCGACCCCATGTACTTCGTCATCCCGAGCGTCTTCCTCTTCCTCGCCGTGCTCGCCTTCACCCTGCTCGGCGACGCCCTGCGCGACATCCTCGACCCGAGGGGCGGCCGCACGTGATCCTCTACCTCGCCCGCCGCCTGCTCGCCCTCGCCGGCGTGCTCCTCGCCATCGCCGCCGTCACCTTCCTCATCTTCTACGTCCTGCCCGCCGACCCGGCCGCGGCCGCCTGCGGCAAGACCTGCAGCGCCGAGCGCCTCGCCGACGTACGCGCCTACCTGGGCCTCGACCAGCCCCTGTGGCGGCAGTTCGCCGACTTCCTCACCGGCATCTTCACCGGCCGCACCCTCGGCACCGGCCAGTACGCCGTCGCCTGCGACTTCCCCTGCCTGGGCTATTCGTACGAGAACTCCCTGCCGGTGTGGGACCTGCTCATGGACCGGCTCCCGGTCTCCGCCTCCCTCGCCCTCGGCGCCGCCGCCCTCTGGCTGCTCCTCGGCCTCGGCGCCGGCGTCACCGCCGCCCTGCGCAAGGACACCGTCACCGACAAGGCCCTGATGGTCGGCGCCGTCGCCGCCGCCTCCCTGCCGGTCTACTTCACCTCCGTTCTGCTCATCTACGGGGTCATCCGCGTCGCCGGACTCCTGCCCTACCCCACCTACCAGGCATTCTCCGACGACCCGCTCGCCTGGGCGACCAACCTGCTGCTGCCCTGGACCGCCCTCGCCCTGCTCTACGCAGCCATGTACGCCCGCCAGAGCCGCGGCTCCATGATCGAGGCGATGGCCGAGCCGTACATCCGCACCGCCCGCGCCAAGGGCATGCCCGAGCGCACGGTCGTCGTCAAACACGGGCTGCGCTCCGGAATGACCCCGATCCTCACCATCTTCGGCATCGACCTCGGCGGGCTGCTGGCCGGAGCCGTCATCACCGAGTCCATCTTCGGGCTCCCCGGTATCGGCCGGCTCTTCTACGGGGCGCTGGTCAGCTCCGACCAGCCTGTCGTTCTCGGCGTCACCCTGCTCGCCGCCTTCTTCATCGTCGTCGCCAACCTCGTCGTCGACCTCCTGTACGCCGTCGTGGACCCGAGGGTGAGGTACTGATGGACGCTCCGCTCCTGGAGGTACGCGATCTGCGCGTCACCTTCACCACTCCGCGCGGCACCGTACGGGCCGTCGACTCGCTCGGCTTCACCGTCGAGGCCGGCCGCACCCTCGGCATCGTCGGAGAGTCCGGCTCCGGCAAGTCGGTCACCTCCCTCGCCGTCATGGGCCTGCACCGGTCCGGGGCCGAAGTCGCAGGCTCCGTAAGGCTGTCCGGCCGGGAGCTGACGGGCCTGTCCGAGCGGGAGCTCTCCCGGGTCCGCGGCCGCAGCATGGCCATGATCTTCCAGGACCCACTGTCCAGCCTGCACCCCTACTACACGGTCGGCGAGCAGATCGCCGAGCACTACCGGGTGCACTTCAAGGCACGCCGGGCCGCG
The DNA here is from genome assembly GCF_042892615.1 of Streptomyces sp. NPDC001750. Taxonomy (NCBI): domain Bacteria; kingdom Bacillati; phylum Actinomycetota; class Actinomycetes; order Kitasatosporales; family Streptomycetaceae; genus Streptomyces; species Streptomyces sp. NPDC001750. The sequence continues at coordinate 4,882 of NZ_JBIAUE010000031.1, forward strand.
GCCCGGCGGAGGGCGGTCGACATGCTCGGCGAGGTCGGCATCCCCGAACCCGCCCGCCGGGCCGGGGAGTACCCGCACCAGTTCTCCGGTGGCATGCGCCAGCGCGCGATGATCGCCATGGCCCTGGCCTGCGAACCCGAGCTGCTCATCGCCGACGAACCCACCACCGCGCTCGACGTCACCGTACAGGCCCAGATCCTGGAACTGATCGCCCGCCTCCAGCAGGAGCGCGGTCTCGGCGTTGTCATGATCACCCACGACCTGGGCGTCGTCGCCCGCGTCGCCCACGAGGTGCTGGTCATGTACGGCGGCCGAGCCGCCGAACAGGCCCCGGCCGACGCCCTGTTCGCCGACCCCGCCCACCCCTACACCCGGGGGCTGCTCGACTCGCTGCCCCGCCTCGACACCGCCGACGACGTGCCGCTGCCCTCCATTCCCGGCTCCCCGCCCTCCTTGCTCATCCCGGCGCCCGGCTGCGCGTTCGCACCCCGCTGCCCGCGCGCCGCCGGTCCCTGCGCCGACGTACGCCCCGAGCTCCTGGCCCACGGGGATACGAACGGGCCGGCGCGGACGGTGGCCTGCCACCACGCCGGCTCCCAGGCCGCTGAGGAGGCTTCCCGATGACCACCACCACCGCCACCACCGCCGCCGACGGGACGGACACCTCGGCCGCCGGACCCCTGTTGTCCGTACGGGATCTCACCATGACCTTCCCGGGGAGACGGACCGCGACCGGGCGCCGGGGGGCGCCCGTGCGCGCCGTCGACGGGGTCTCCTTCGACCTGGCGGCCGGGCAGACCCTCGGCCTCGTCGGGGAGTCCGGCTGCGGGAAGTCCACCACCGGCCGCATGCTCGTACGGCTCCTGGAGCCCACCTCGGGCCGGATCGCCTTCGACGGCCGGGAGATCAGCCGGATCTCGCAGCGGGCCCTGCGGCCGCTGCGCCGCGACATCCAGATGGTCTTCCAGGACCCGCACTCCTCCCTCAACCCCCGCCAGACCGTGGCCCGGATCATTGCCGACCCGCTGCTGGTACAGGGTCGGAGCGCTGCCGACGCCCGTCGGCGCGCGGCCGAGCTGATGGAGCTGGTCGGCCTGATCCCCGAGCACATCGACCGCTACCCGCACGAGTTCTCCGGCGGTCAGGCCCAGCGCATCGGCATCGCCCGGTCGCTGGCCACCGGCCCCCGGCTGATCGTGGCCGACGAGCCGGTGTCCGCCCTCGACGTCTCCGTCCAGGCCCAGATCGTGAACCTGATGGAACGGCTCCGCGCGGAACTCGGCCTCGCCTACGTGTTCATCGCGCACGACCTCTCGGTGGTCAAGCGGGTCAGCGACCGCGTCGCCGTCATGTACCTCGGCCGGATCGTCGAGATCGGAGACAAGAGGTCCCTCTACGAGAACCCCCAGCACCCCTACACACGAGCGCTGTTGTCCGCCGTGCCCCTGCCCGACCCGGCGGCGGAACGACGCAGGGAGCGGATCGTGCTGCTCGGCGACCCGCCGAGCCCGGCCGCCCCGCCGCCGGGCTGCACCTTCCACCCGCGCTGCCCCAAGGCGCGGGAGATCTGCCGCACCGAGCGGCCGTTGCTGCAGCTTGCCGCCTCGCGCGAGGTGGCGTGTCACTTCCCGGGTGACTGACGGGGATCACGGGAAGAGGCGGGGCTCCGGGGACGAAGGCGTCCCCGGAGCCCCGCCGTCGCCATCGCGGTCCCGGGCGCTGCAGCCCGAGTTCGCGGCCGGCGCCCTGGACTCGTCGAGGGTGACGGGCGTCTTGCCGTCCGGGTCGTCCAGTACCGGGACTGTGGTGAAGGTGATGTTCTCGGGGTCGACCGAGGCCGGCTCCACACCCGAGCAGCAGGCCCCGGAGCACCCGGAGCCCAGCGGCTACCTCGCCATGCCCACCTGACCGTCGAGTTTTCCGGTCAGGGGAAAATACGGGCTGGAACTCGAATGCCTTCCCAGTTCCGTGGCCCGGAGGGTCTCACCGGGCCTCATAGAAATCCGCCCCCGGTTGAACCAGCGCCCCGGGCTCGCCGTTCCAGGTGCTGAGCAAGGTAAATGCCGTGACCCGGGAGTCGACATGCACAGGAACCCAGCCCGCCAGCAGACACCAGCCGCTGCGGCAACCCGTTGACCGAGGCGATCCGCAGCCTCGACGGGCTCCAATTGGAGTTCGGCCCTGCGGTACGCGCGTACCTCAATTCCCGTTGGCGGGACAGGCACCAGGCCGAGGACATGTTCCAGGAGACCTTCCTGCGGGCTTGGCGCTCGGGCGTGCCCGCATCCGACGGTCCGTACACGCAAGCCCAGATCAGGTCCTGGCTGTTCACCATCGCGCGCAGCGTGCTCGTCGACCATCACCGGGCCGACAGCCGACGGCCCGCACTGACCCGAGGTCACGAGGAACTGGTCGCCCTCAGCGACGCGACGAGCCTGCCGGTCACGGAGGCCGACCGGCTCGCGGACATCTGGCTCGTGCGCGCGGCGCTCGACCGGCTCACCCCATCCCATCGAGAGGTAGTTGTGGAGCTTTACTACCACGGACGCACCGTGGCAGAGACCGCCGAACGTATCGGTATCCCTGAGGGGACGGTCAAGTCCCGTGCCTACTACGGCGCCCGTGCTCTGCGTGCCGCACTGCAGGACCAGGGGCTGGTGCCGTGAGCGCGTCCGACCCGGATGACCCGCGACTGCATCCGTCGTCCGAACACGCCGAGGTCAGCGGCTGGCTGGGGGCGTACGTACTCGGTGGTCTCAGCATCGGCGACCGAGCCCGTGTCGATGCCCACCTGCTGGCCTGTGACGAGTGCATCCGTGCCTGCGACGCGCTGCTCGACGTCCCGGACGCCCTGGCCGCAGGCGCCCCACCGGTGCCTCCACGCCGCGTCGGTACCATGCCGTCGTCGGCACGGCCGATGAGATGGCGGCTGGCCGCGGCCGGGGTCGCCCTGGCCGCCTGTGCCGCAGGGGTCGGCTTCGCTCTCGGCGCCGCCACGTCCGGTGGCGGCGCGCCGCCGCAGGCCGCCGCCGTACGCGATGTGCCCCTCGGCGGAGCCCCCGGCCAGGTCACCGGCACCGCCGAGCTGGCTTCCCGGCCCTGGGGCACCGAGGTACGCCTCACTCTGCGCGACCTTCCACCGCGCGAGCGCGTGACGCTCGTGGCCGAGAACCGCGACGGCCGCAAGGAAGTGGCGGCGGTCTGGGTAAGCCCCGAGAACGGCAAGGCCAGCGTCACCGGCGCCACGGGCATCAAAGCCCAGGACATCGTCCGCATCAGCATTCTCGACGCCCGGCAACAGGATCTGACGCGGTTTCACGCCTAAGGGCTGTCCCGTAATCCCTGACGGGCGCGCGACGACAGCCGCGGCACCTCGCCGCGTTGTCGGAACGCCCACATACGTCCCGTATGCGGGCGCCCCTCCGCCTTGCGATGCACCACATCTGACGCCGCGCGCCGATCCGCCACGGATTACGGGACAGCCCTTAGGGCCCGCTTCATCTTCCCTTTCCCGGCACGGCAGTTCGGCCAGTCCTGTCGGCCACCGCATCGCAGCACAACACCAACAGGAGTGACAGCATGACCAGCAAGCGCCTCGTGACCACGACGGCCGCCGCCTTCCTTCTCGTCGGCCTCGGCGCCCCCAGCGCGCTCGCACTCACCGGGTCCACCGTGACCGGCGAACTCAAACTGATCGACACTCCGTACGGCAAGGCGCTTGCCGACTCGGACGGCAACGCCCTCTACGTCTGGGAGAAGGACTCTGCGGGCGCCTCCGCCTGCGCCGACGACAAGTGCGTGACCGCTTGGCCTGCCGCACTCGCCGACGACAAGCAGGAGGCGGACGGCGCTGTGACCGGCAAGCTCGGCCACATCGACTCCGTGCAGGCCCCGACCAAGGGCAAGCAGCAGCTCACCGTCAACGACCAGCCGCTGTACTACTTCGCCAAGGACACGGTGGCCGGTGATGTCAAGGGGCACGGCCTCGCCCCGGGCGGTGCCGGGACCACCTGGTACCTCGTCGGCGCCGACGGCGAGCGTCTCGCCGTCAAGGCTTCCGCCGGAGGTGCGGGCTCCGACGCGGGCAAGGACAAGGGTGCCGGACAAACCGCCGACAAGCCCAAGGGTGGCGTCGACGCGGGTGCCGAGGGTGTCACGGACAACAACACCACTCTCATCGCCGTAGGCGGCGGCGTCGCCGCCCTTGGTGCCGCGGCCCTGGGCTACTCCGTCATCAGGCGGCGCCGCGGCTCCGCCGCCTGATGACCGGCAGGCACGCATGCCGCCGGGGCGTAGCGGGCTTGCGTCCGCGACGCCCCGGCGGCGCCGGGGCGGGGGCGGGCTCGCTTGCCCTCGGGGTTGGCATCGCCGTGTACGGTGGCCTGGGCGCCCCGGCCGACGACACGGGCGCGCACATCCCAGCGGCAGCCTCTCGGCAAGACACCTCTCCCTCGGCGACCACGCCCGCTGCCGTGCCTCCCCTGGCCCGGTCCGAGCCGATCCGGGTCCGCATGGCGGCCGCGGGCGTGGACACGGGGCCACTGTTGAGACTCGGGCTGCGGAGCGACGGGAGCGTGCAGGTGCCCTCTGTCGCCCAGGCGGACCGCATGGGCTGGTACGCCGGAGCAGTCACTCCGGGGGAGCGAGGGCCGGCCGTGCTCATCGGCCACTTCGACACCGTCAAGGGCCCCGCCGTGCTGCACGACATCTCCCGGATAAGCCCCGGGGACACGATCCTGGTCGACCGGGCGGACGGCACGCGAGCCGAGTTTGCCGTCCGGGAGCTGCAACAGGTCCCCAAGGACCAATTTCCCACCGGGCGGGTCTACGGCGATACCAGCACAGCCGCCCTGCGCGTCGTCACCTGCGGCGGCTCCCTCACCGACGGCCACAGGCCCGACAACATCATCGTCTACGCGGAGTTGACCCGAAGCATATGACTACCCAGCACGCACTGCCGTCCCGCACACGCATCGCCCGCCGTGCCTGCGTCACCGCACTGGCCTCCGCCACCCTGCTGGTCAGCGCATGCTCGTCGTCCCAAAGCTCTTCCGCGAAGGCCACAGCGAGTGCTGCCTCCGCCTCCACCGGTGCCCGCATGAGCCTCTTCGCGCAGACCGCAGACTCGTTGAACGTACCGCGCGGGGGGCGCCTCGCCGTCCCCGTGGCCTTCGGCTGGAAGGGCGAGCGCCCGGTAGCGGGGGCCGAGCTGAGGATGACCGTGGAGAACGGATTCACCTGGGCGGCCGTCGCCAGCAGGGGCACGCGCGTGAACCGGTCAACGGTGAGCATCACCTACGACGACCTGCCCAAGTCCGGTAGGACCAAGGCGCGTTTGCAGGCGCCCGACGGCGCGTGGGACGCCTCGAAGGCTGCGCTGAGCGTAGAGCTGGTCGAGAAGGGCGCGGCAGACGGTTCTGCCTCGGGCGACAGCGTCAGCTCGACCAAGGCCGTGGAAAAGGAAGCCGACGTGGACCTGTTCATGTTCCCACCGCCCCGCGCCTCGAAGCCGGATGCCGACGGAGTGGTCACGTACGACTTCGACTACGGCAATCAGGGCTCGCAGCCCGCCAAGGGGACGATCCGGCTCGAGCCCTTCCCGGGGTACTCGTTGCAGGGGCGGCCCAAGGAGTGCGCCATGCCGACCAAGGACGGAACCGTCACCTGCGATCTCGGTGACATCCCGGCGCAGGCCACCTTCACCTTCAAGGTCGAGGTTCCCGAGGAAGCCACCGGCATTCCGGAGGCCGTGCGGTACAGCATCCAGGCAGCCGGCTCGACCGACGCCGATCCTCTCAACAACGACGGCATACGGTTCGTCGAGATCAAACGCTGACCCAGTGACAGCATGGGGGACCGGCTCCTCTGCCGCGGCAGGCGAGGCGGTCCCGCACTGCTCGTGGACGATCTCCCGGACAGCGGCCGGACATTGGCTGCGGCGGGCCGAAGCGAGCTGACCTGAGCAGCCGGACACACCACGGGCCCCGGGGGCCAGCCGCGACGTCCCCGGGGCCCGGGACGCAGTACAGCCGGAGCCGCCCCCGTACTACGGGGGGATCGAGCTGTCCACGTCCATCAGCAGGAACGCAAGTGCGGTGACCCGGCCAACGCGTCGCGGCACACTGTTCGAGTGACCTTCCGATTGGTGCCCGGCACCGGGCTCGTCCTCCCTGCGAACGCAGGCGTCCTGCGATTCGGCATGACCGAGCATGCGGCGCAGTGGACGGCGTCAACCCTGGCAGACATCCGCGTCGGCGGGTGGATGTGCGGTGCGCACTGGACCTTCTTCTTCGTTCACCGCGGCGTCCTGGTCACGGCTTATGCCTGCACGGCTTGTGCCGAGCAGGCCATGGGGCACCTGATTGTCGAGCGGACCGAGCGGGTCCCGGACCGAGCCGCCGACGTTCCGGTCGCCTTCGGAGACCTCGACCTCTTCGGCTATCCAATCCATGAACTGACCGAGGTCCTCGCCCCGTCGGACCGCAAGCTCCTCCTGTCCGCAAACGTCAACCCTCGGAGCACGCACTACCTGTCCGCCGTACGCCTCGACGCATGCGAAGGCGACCACCGCTAGTGCCGTGACCGGCGAGGTTTGCCCGGAAGGAGCGTCGTCCGGTGCTTCCCCGAGCTCTCAGCCTTGTTCGAGCAGGGGAGACCCCATTGATCGCAAGGCGGCCGAAAGCCCTCGGATGGGGTCTTTCCTGCTCGAACGAAGTCGAGAGCTTGGGGATGGGCTACGTGGGCTCTCGGCCAACGCCGAAGGGGGTCCCCCTGGCCCTTAAGGTTTTGGGGGAGTGCGTGCCGGACGGTGCGACGGGGCAAACGTTGCCGGGAGCGGCACTTACGACCTCGCCCACGATTGTCAGCGGCATCGCAGCGTCCGGGACCTCCGCCTCCGGCGTTGTCGTCAGTCACCGACGCTCCGCGTCGACTCCCTCCTCCGCCTTGGATTCGAAAGCCCCAGACACCGCTCCTTCCCCCACTGCCAATCGTGGACGAGGTCGTTAGTCGATACGGTCCACCCAGACGCTCACGACGTACCCCGCCCCCCATGGGTTGGAGGCGACCGAAGTCTGGCCGACCGGCGCCCAGTTACCGAGGATGATGCGCTGCGGCAGTCTGGGGTCGAGCGGGTTGAGCACCGCGTGAATCCGGTGCTGACCGGTACCGCTGGTGCAGAGGCTGGAGAGGCTGCTCCCGGACGAGATGGTGCAGTCGCCGGGCGCTGCCTGGGCGGCGGGGGCCGTGGCCAGCATCATGCCCGCCGTGGCCGCAGCGACGGCCACGGCACCGGCGATACCGCGCTTCTTGGACAGGGACTTCGTGAACATGGAGACTCCTTCGTCCGATGACGATGCGTGATGGAAAGACGCGCATGTACGGGTGGAGCGTGGAGCGGAGCGATCCGGCTTCGACCGGCGGATTCCATGGGATGCCACGGACACCGCGTATGCCAAAGCGCGACAATGGATGAGAAAGCGAGTGATTACCTGCTTGATCGCGAGCCAAATCCTGCCCAGGTACGCGGTTCCTGGCAAGAGCTCGGCCAGATTTGGTACAGACCAATTGTCGGCGCGCAGGCTCAGGTGAGGCGGCGACCAGCAGGGCGAAGGCGGCGATGATGACGGCGACGCGGACGTAGTGGGGAGGGCCCCCGCGGTACAGCCAGGTGGTTCCGGGCGTGACATCCCCGGTCAGATAGCCGGCGATGGGCTCCCGCTGCGTTGCGCTGTCGTACAGCTCGGTCTTGGTCAGAGACCGAAGTGATCCGCCCCTCGATGTGCTGGAGGCGCGCTGCTTCGGGGCGGGCTTCTGAGCGCGGGCTGTGTGAGAGGTGCTGGCCTTCTCGCCCGTGTCCTTGGGGGAGCGGGCCCGTTCGACGCCGGCGTGCAGGGCTTCCACGAGGTCGAGGATGCTGGTGGGCTTTGCGGCCGGCTCGGCCCTCTCCACCGTCTCGCCGGCGGCCTTGGCCTTGATCGAGGCGGCCGGCCCTCTCCTGGAAGGTGTCGTGGCAGGCCTCGGGATCCCAGTCGATGGAGAGGACGTCGATGAGCTGCGTGGCCGTCTTCACCTCGGCCGTGGGTCGCTGAGCACCATGGCGGTCAGCCCAGACGGTCGTATGCGCCCGGCTCCCAGTCGGCGAACAGCGTCAGGGCCTCCGTGTCTCGGTGCGCTCCGGCGCTGTGGAGGTGGCCGGCCACCAGTCCTCCACCTGATGCGCGTCCACGAGGACGAAGGCCCGGTATCCATCGAAGTCGCCAGGGTCGTCTGCCACGCCGATATGGATGGGTACGTCATCGGGCAGGTCTTTGAGTGCGTCGCGAAGCTGCGCAGCGTTCCAGACCTGCGGGGTGTGCTCGAAGACGTCGGTCATGGGCACAGATTGCCGGACCGGAACGCGTTGCCGGTGAAGACACGGCCGTGCCTCGGGCCAGAGCGCTGATCCGGGCGGCGCACCGGCACGGTCGTACGGCGCGACGGCCGCGAGCCGCTCGGGCTCGGTGTGGCGATCGGCATGATGACGACCGAGCGTGGCATGGCTACCCCGGCCGCCGACGACAGCGTCCTCGCCCAGTGGGAGGCCATCCTCGCTGCGGCCGCGCCCAAGCTCATCGGTCACGTCCAGGCCCTGGGCTTCGACGCGGACACCGACCGCCCGGACGTCACCCCCGACGCGCCCGCATACGGCACGAAGTCGCGCTGGAGTGCGGCCAAGCCGATCGAAGCGGCCCACTCGAAGGTGCCCGACGCGGGGGTGCGCACCTTGCACATCCTGTCGCCCATCCCCGGGAAGGCCGGCCCCGCAACGGTGGCCGCCGTCCCGGACCCGCAGGAGCCAGCGGCGGCCGCAGCTCTTGTTACTGGGCGATCTGCAGGGCACTCTGCAACACCGGTTTCCCCGGGGCCGGACTCCAGTGCCGGGAGCGGCACTCCTGGCCCTCAAATTCGGTTGCGGCCGGCCCGAGGGGATGGGCCATCATGGCAGCGTCCGTGTTCCCTCATGTCAGGAGCCCTCGCATGCGCCGACGCCTCGGAATCCCCCAGCTCCCCCACTGGACGACGGTTCTTGAGGACTCGACCACGCATGCGCACCCTGAACATCGGAATTCTGGCCCATGTCGACGCCGGTAAGACCAGCCTGACCGAGCGGCTGCTGTTCGACCATGGCGCAATCGACCGGCTCGGCAGCGTCGACGCCGGTGACACCCGCACGGACGACAGGGCGATCGAGCGGCAGCGCGGCATCACCATCTGCTCGGCCGTCGCCGCCTTCACGGTCGGCGACACCCAGATCAACCTCATCGACACCCCGGGCCACTCGGACTTCATCGCCGAGGTGGAGCGGGCCCTGGAGGTCCTCGACGGCGCGATCCTGCTGCTGTCCGCCGTGGAGGGCGTGCAGGCCCAGACGCGGGTGCTGATGCGGACCCTGCAGCGGCTGCGGCTGCCCACGCTGATCTTCGTCAACAAGATCGACCGAGCGGGCGCCCGCGTCGGCGAGCTGCTCGCCGACATCCGGCGCCGGCTCACGCCGCATGTCGTGCCGCTGACGGAGGTGACGGGCATCGGCACGGCCGCCGCCCAGGTACGCCGACGGGATGACCCGGAGCTGCGGACCGACCTGGCGGAGGCACTCGCCGAGGTCGACCCGGCGATCCTCGCCGCAGTCGTGGATGGCCCGGAACCGAGCGTGGACCGGCTGCGCGCCGCCCTCGCCGCCCGCGTTGCCGACGGCTCCTTCCACCCGGTCCTCTTCGGCTCCGCCCTCGGCGGCCAGGGCGTCACCGAACTCGTCGAGGTCGTGACCGGGCTGATCCCGCCGCCCGAACCGGCGCCCGGACTCGCCGCACCCCGCGGCACCGTCTTCGCCGTACGCCCCGGGCCAGGCGGCGAGCGGACGGCGTATCTGCGGTTGTACGACGGCGAGGTGGCGCAGCGTCAGCGGCTGACGTTCCTGCGCCGGGAGGCGGACGGCCGGACCACTGAGATCCCCGGACGGGTGAACCGCCTCGACGTGATCGGCCACCCCGGGAAGCTCACCAGCGGGAACATTGCGGCGCTCTGCGGTGTCGCCGGGATCCGCGTCGGCGACCGTCTCGGCGACCTCACCGACCGCGCCCCGCAGTTCGCGCCGCCGACGCTGGAGACGCTGGTCAGGGCCCGGCACCCCGACCAGGCCGCCACGCTGCGCTCGGCGCTGCTGGCCCTCGCCGACCAGGACCCGCTCATCCAAGTCCGCCCCGCGGACGCCGGCGCGACCGCACTGCTCCTGTACGGCGAGGTCCAGATGGAGGTGCTGGCGGCCACGCTGGCCCAGGACTTCGGTATCGAGGCCGACTTCGAGCCGGGCCGCGTCCGGTTCCTTGAGCGCCTGGCCGGGACCGGCGAGGCCTGGGAGGAGCTGCCGTGGCTCGACCACACCCGATACTGGGCCACGATCGGCCTGCGGGCGGAGCCTGGACCACGCGGTTCCGGCGGGGCGTTCACGTACGAGACGGAACTCGGCGCCCTCCCCCGGGCCTTTCACCAGGCCATTGAGGACACCGTCCACGAGACGCTGCTGTCCGGCCTGCGGGGCGCCGCCGTCACGGACTACCACGTCACGCTCATCCGCTCGGGCTTCTGCGCGCCGGTCAGCACGGCAGCCGACTTCCGGGGACTCACGCCGATCGTGCTGCGCCGGGCCCTGGAGCGGGCGGGCACTCGCCTGTACGAGCCGTACCACGCCTTCGAGGCGGAAGTACCGCTGGACGCCCTCGCCCCCGTGACGGCCCACCTCGCTTCGTACGGCGCCGAGTTCACGGGCACGACGGGCGGGAGCTCCTCCTGGCTGATCACGGGTGAGCTGCCGGCCCGACGGGTGCGGGACGTCGAGCTGCGGCTGGCGGGGCTCACGCATGGGGAGGGGGTGTGGTGGTCGCGTCCGTCGGGGGACCGGGAGGTGCGGTACCGGAAGGATGCGCGGGAATCGTAAGGGCGGTACGGGCACGGCGCGGCACGCAGTACCGCGCGCTGACCGGTGTCCAGCAGCCCGTACAGGAGATATGTAGACGCGCTACGGCAGCAGCCCGAAGGCGGGGCGGCGGCCGCAGACCGTACGCGCGGCACGCCGGGACGGGCGCAAGCCACTGGGCCTGGCGACGGCACCCGGCACGCTGGCCGCCGAGCGGGCCTGGGAACTCCCCGCAGGTGCCACGCCGCGCGAACGGTGGACGGCCGTCGCCCCGGACTTGGCCGGGCACGTCGCGGCCGTCGCCTTCGAAGCCGATGCGGGCCGGCTCACCCTGCGTCCGGAATCGGCGGCCTGGGCGGCGAAGACCCGGCTGGAGCAGGCTCGCTTCATCACGCCGATGTGCACGACGTACTGCGCGAGGCGGTCCGGGACTTCGCGACCGACGTGGCGGCGGGGACGTTCCCGGCACCGGAGCACGCCTTCCGACCGGAGCGGACGCACGAGGGGCGGGCGAGCGGCTGGAGGCCGCTCGCCCGCCCCTCGTTCCAGCAGGTGTCAGTGCGGCTCGGCCGTCGGCCAGGCTCGGGGGCGGGGAAGGAACAACGCTTCGGGCGCCACAGGGGTGTGGTGGGCGGCGGCGTGGATGCGGCCGTCGCGCAGGACTATGGCACCGCTGCCGAGCATGGTCGTGACCAGTTCGGCGGCGAGGACCTCGGCGGTCACGTCCAGGAGGCGGGCCGCGTCGGCCAGCCAGGCACGGTCGTGGAGGTACGACTCGACCTCGTCGGCCGGGATGCCGTCGCGGATCATCAGGGCGAACGCGAAGATCCGCCGGGCGCCGTACCAGACTGCTCCGGCCGGGTCGTCGACGAGCCGCTGGGCACGGAGCAGGGCGGCGGCGAACGCGGCTGCGGAGTCGGCGGGGATCGGGCCGTGGGAGGGGAGGATCCGGCAGGGGCCGAGGTCGGCCATCCGGTTGAGGGAGGCGAGCGCGGTGGCGGCCGCGTCGGGGCCGTCGAGGGCGAGGTTGACCCAGCCGACGTCGTAGTCCGACAGCGCGTCACCGACCACGAGCAGCCGCTCCTCCGGCTGCCACAACGCCAGATGGCCCGGAGTGTGGCCGGGGGTGCGGACGACTTCCCAGTCGGCATCGCCCAGCCGTAGGACCTGGCCGTCGTCGAGCGGGACGTCCACGGTGTACGGGGCGACCGGCTGGTCCAGGTACTCGGCGGCGCAGCAGCCGGGGTCCCGGCGGGAGATCGCCTCGGCCTCCGGGGTTCCTGCGGCGATGCCGGCGCCCTGGGCCTGGAGGAGGGCGTTGCCGCCGACGTGGTCGGAGTGCCAGTGGGTGTTGACGACCAGGTCGATGTTCCCGGCATGTGCGCGAGCCCAGGCGGCGGTCTCGTCGGCGTGGCCGACGAAGCCGGTGTCGACCAGGGCCGGTCGTTGTCCGGGCAGCAGGAGGGTGTTGGCGTCGGGGAAGGGGCGCTGCCACCAGGTCAGCCAGGACGGCAGGGCGGGAGTGGGCGGCTGGGGAGTCATCCGGCGGTCCTGTTGACGCGGATCAGGGCCTGCTGGCCGTTGGCGACGAGCTCGCGGACGCCGTCGGTCTGGAGGCCGTTGGCCTCCAGCCGGCAGACGGTCAGGGTGCGTCCGGGCTTGAGGACGGTGCCGATCGCTTCGAGGTGGTCGTCGGCAGCGGGCGCAAAGAGGTTGATCTCGTATTCGACGGTGAGGACCTCGGATTCCTCGTCGAACAGGGTGAGCGCGGCACAGCCGCCGGCGCTGTCGGCGACGGCGCTGACGGCGCCGGCGTGGATGGAGCCGTGCTGCTGGGTCACCGCGGGGCGGGCCGGGAGCACGATGTGTACGCGGCCGGGGCCGATGTGGTTGATCCGTGCGCCGAGGTGGGACATCAGGCCCTGCAGGTCGAAGCTGTCCTGGACGCGCTTCTGCACCGCGGGGCTCGCCTGTTCGTGCCGCATTCGGTCTTCCACGTGCGTGCTCTCCTTCGGGTGCGTGTCGGGTGGAGCGGGACGGGTTCCTCAGTCGGCCAGGCATTCCACCAGCAGGAAGGCGCCGATGGCGATCATCATGGCACCGCTGATGCGGGTGACGACCTGGGCGGCCGTGGGTCGGGTGCTCAGGACCGTGCGGGCCAGGACGCCGACGGCCAGGTAGACGACGGCGCACGCGGTCAGGTGCATCGTGCTGAGCAGACCGGTCTGCGCGGCGACCGGCCAGCCCGTGACAGGGTCGATGAACTGCGGGAACAGCGAGAAATACAACAGCAGTGCCTTCGGGTTCAGGCCGCTGATCCCGGCCCCCTTGAGCATGACCTGCAGCCGGGAGGCGCCCGCGCTGTCTCCAGCAGCCGCCGGAACGGCCGGCTGCCGCAGAACGCCCCAGCCCAGCCACAGCAGGTAACCGGCCCCTGCCACGGTCAGGGCGGTGAGCGCCGTTGGAGAGTTCGCCACGATCACCGCCAGGCCCGCGACGGCCACGAGCGCATAGGCCGCGTGTCCGGCGATCAGCCCTGTGACGGCTGGGACGACCGAGCGTCCCCGCAGTCCGGCGGAGATCGCGTAGGCCCAGTCCGCGCCCGGAGTGAACACCAGCAGCAGGTCCACAGCCAGGAAAGCCGCCAGTGTCGTCGTGTCCATGATCGTTCCCTCTCGCACTTTCTTGCTCTGGAGGGAAGGTTAGGTCGGATATGCCCGAAGTTGTTTGCGTCCTTACCCCGCGATCGCGCAATATGGGGGAGAATCTTCTCCATGGATGCCTTGGACCGGAATATTCTTACCGAGCTACAGCTCGACGGCCGCCTGACGGTCACCGAGCTGGCCGCCCGCGTGCAGCTCAGCGTCTCGCCCTGCCACCGCCGACTGCGCGACCTCGAACGCGAGGGCGCCATCCGCGGCTACCGCGCTGTCGTCGACCCGGCCGCCGTCGGCCTGAACTTCGAAGCCCTCGTCTTCGTCACCCTGCGCTGGGAGGACGCCGACACCGTCACCGCCTTCGAAGAGGCCGTGTCCGCCGTCCCGCACGTGCTCCAGGCACAGCGCCTGTTCGGCGAACCCGACTACCTCCTGCGAGTCGCCACCGCCGACCTCGCCGCCTTCCAGCAGCTGTACGACCAGCAGCTCGCCCGCCTGCCCGGGGTCCAGCGCCTGACTTCCACCCTCGTCATGAAGAACGTGATCGACGACCGGCCTCTGCCCGAGTAGTCGGGAGGAGGCCCACAGGGCCGCTCCCCGGACAGGGAAGATCACTTCCGCCGAGGGCGGCCCGGATAGGACCCGGCCTGGGGCGCGGGCAGCTGCTGGTCGTCGACCAGCGGACGCACCGCCAGCCGCGCTCCGCGATCGCCCTGCTCGGCCGACACCGACGGCCGCTCCCGGCAGGTGCGCGGGATCGGGGCTTGGCGGACCGGCTCGCCCTGATGCCCCGGCATGGATGGTCAGGGCGTGGTGCTCATGCTGAGACGGCCCTGGGCGTCAATGACCTTGACGTAGACGGTCTTGGTGGTGGAATCCTGCCAGACTCGGCAGTCGAACTGGTTGCCCTCCTCGGCTTCAATAGCCGTCGGACATTCCACCCCGTCCCTGGACATTTTCATGGGCCCCCGTACTGTCCCGGCAGCCTGCCGCTCCACCGCTTCCTGGTCCAGGAGGCGCGGCGGGTAGGTCGCTTCGGTATCGGTGTTCAACATCTTGATTGTCACGGTGAGGGCGCACCCGGCGACGATGACGGCCGAGAGTGCTATGACAGTGCGCGCGAAGTTCCCTTGATCAGCCGCGCTTGCTTCCTACCGGACCCGTGACCGCAGGGGCAAGGGCCGTACTTCGGACCCGCGGTTGTCCGGGGACCGGCATACGCGGCGGGCGTGGTCGGTGCCATTGCCCGTCAACTGGCCGGGAGCTGGCGCAGCGAACGCGCCGCGCGCCACGAGGTCACGCCGCGCGCGGTGCCGCCGGGCGGATGCGACAGCCCGCAGGCCCGCCCGGCCCGGCGCGACAGGGCTTTCTCCGGGAGGGAGACTCGGGTCCAGGGGCTGAACAGGAGACCCCGTGCCGCGATCGCGGGGGTCCTTGATGCGCTTCCATCCGGCGCGAGCGCCCGTGCGGCCACCTTCTGTGCCCACTCTGCGCTGTATCCCCTCGCCCTCAAGGAGACAGCTCGCATCCCCCATGGCATCCATCGACGTGGGCGCCGCGGTGGCCGTCGCCGAGAACGGTCCTGTTCGGCCTGGCCGCCCTGCCCGCTCGGCCGGCGGACCATGCGGGCGCATCGAGCTTCTGGGAGGAGCGGGCGAAGTGACGCCGAGACGGTCGGACGACGTGAGAGGGGAACCCGGTGATGAGGGTCTCCGAACTGATGAGTTCACCGGCGGTGACCGCCGCGCCTGCAACGTCTCTGCGGGAGGTGGCTCGGTTGATGGACGCGCATGGCGTCGGTGCCGTAGTGGTGACGGAGAGTGGGTTCCCGTCCGGGATAGTCACCGACCGCGACCTCGCTCTGCGCGTCCTGGCCAGAGGTCTGGACCCCGAGTCTCCTGTGAGCGGTGCGATGTCGAGCCCGGTGATCACGGTGGATGTGAATGACGGGGCGCAGGAGGCATACCGGATCTTCCGCCGGTGCGGTGTGCGCCGCCTGCCTGTCCTTGACGAACGGCGGGTCATCGGGGTCCTGACCGTCGACGACATGCTCATGGACGTCTTCCGCCGGATGGCCGACCTGCTCGGCGGCCCCATCGCCTGGAGCGTCCTGGAAGAGCCTCCCGGCCCACCAGGGCAAGAGGCCGGCCCCGGCATCCCGTAGGCGCCTCGTATCGCGTCTCCTTCTCGGCGGCCGGGCATGAGTGTGGCTCGGCCGCGGCTCAGCGAGGGAGCGGTGACATGCGGCATCGGATTCGGGCCGGGCGGCGGCAGGGGGCGGGCGGATTCCCCGGCCGGTGGATTTCCGCGGCGGTCCTGATGAGACGCTCGACGCCGTGGCGGAGGCGGGGCCGCGGACGGCGGACGCGGGCCGGGACGCGGTGCGAGCGGGACGGTCGGCGATCACGCCCCTGCGCACCGGCCGCGCGCGGCCTCAGTCCGCCCGGTCTTTGCACAGGAACCGGCGTAGCCGCCTCAGTGGCCACGTGTTGATCACATCGTCCGAGGTGAGCCATCCGCGTTGTGCCGTGCCGATTCCGTAGCGGAGGCACGCGAGCTGGGGGATCGAGTGGGCGTCGCTGTCGATGGCGAACTTCGCCCCGTGACTTCTGGCGCGGCGGATGTCCTCGTCGCCCAGGTCGAGGCGGTCGGGCTGGGCGTTGATCTCCAGGGCTGTGCCGGTGCGGGCGCACGCGGCGAACACCTCGTCGAGGTCGGCGTCGATGCCCGGCCGTCTACCGATGAGGCGGGTGGTGGGGTGTCCGATGACGTTGACGTGGGGGTTCTCGCAGGCACTCACGATCCGCGCCGTCATCGTCCTGCGGCTCATGCTGAAGTGGGAGTGCACGGAGGCCACGCAGATGTCGAAGCCTCGGAGGAACTCGTCGGGCCAGTCCACCTCCCCCTCGGGCCCGATGTTGAGCTCGGTGCCGTGCAGCAGCCGTATCCCGTGGTGCCTGCCGTCCAGTGCACGCACCTGCTCGCGCTGGGCAAGAACCTTCTCGTCGGTCATGCGCTGCATGTACAGGTCCGGTGCGTGGTCGGTAACCGCGTAGTAGGCGTAGCCCCGCTCGGCCGCCGCCGCCACCATCTCCTCCAGCGGGGCGAGGCCGTCAGTGAGGTCGGTGTGGGTGTGCAGGTCGCCTCTGATGTCGTCCTCCGCCACGACCTCGGGCAGTTCGCCGCGCAGACCGGCTTCGATCTCCCCCCGGTCCTCGCGCAGCGTGGGCGGGATCCACGGCAGGCCGAGCCGGGCGTACACCTCGTCCTCGGTCCGGGAAGCGACCCGCTTCCCGCCCTCGGTTTCGAACAGCCCGTACTCGGAGAGCTTCAGGCCCTGGTGGACGGCGATCGTGCGGGTGCGGATGTTGTGCGCCTTCGAGCCGGTGAAGTACTGGAGGCCGGCACCCCAGGAGTCGGGTCGCACGACGCGCAGGTCGACCTGGAGGCCCTTGACCGTGCGGATCGAGGTCTTCTTCTCGCCGTGTGTGAGGACCTCGGCGGTGGAGGGCAGTTCGGTGAGCGCGTCCATGAAGGCGCCCGACCGGCCGGCGGCGACCAGGATGTCGATGTCCCCGATGGTTTCCTTCATGCGGCGCAGAGATCCGGCGTATGCGCAGTTCTCGCAGCCGGTGATGCGTGAGAGTTCGGCGACGGTCTCCTCGGCGGTCTCCATGGCCGAGCCCAGCGGGATCCGCCCTCCTGCCTGCTGCATGAGGGCGATACCGCGCAGGATGTTCTCCTCGGTCTTCTTCCCGAAGCCCTTCAGGTCGCGCAGCTTCTCTGCCTTGATGGCGTCGGCCAGCTCGGCCACCGAGGAGATGCGCAGGTCCTCGTGGAGCGTCATTGCCTTCTTGGGGCCGAGGGTGGGGATGGTGATGAGCTCCCTCACCCCTGCGGGAATCCTGGCCCGCGTCTCCTCGACCAGCGCGACCTTGCCGGTGCGGAAGTACTCGGAGACCTTCTCGGCGATCGACTTGCCGACGCCCGGGATTTCTTTCAGGCCCGCAACATCGAGGTGGGAGACATCGGCGGGGTAGCCTCCGATCGCGCGGGCGGCCTTTTCGTAGGCGCGCGCCTTGAACGCGTCACCTCCGGTGATGGCGACGAGGTCCGCGTACTCCTGGAGGAGTGCCTCGACCTCCTCGTTGGGCCGGGCCACGTCTCATAGTCTATCTGTCCAACGGGCCAGTTGGGGGGCGCGTGTCTGTCGTCGGTCTGGCCAACCGCTTCGCCTGCCGCCGCCTCCAGCGGCGCCGATGCCGCGGTGCTCACCACCGGGCCACCGCATACGGGGCACGCCGCGCCCTGAACCACAGGGCGTGACCACAACCGCTCCACGTCGGCGAAACCCCCGGGTTGGTGCGATGGGGCCCAGCAGTCGGTGGACAGCGCTTCCAGGAGGTCACCGACCCGGGGCCGGCGGGGCACCGCCTCGTCGGCCTGGGCGGCCTGGGCGACCATGCCGACGAGGCGGTGCCCGTCGATGACGGGCAGCCGACGGACCTTGTGGTCGGCCATGGTGCGCAGGATGACGGAGGCGTCGTCGTCGGCTCCGATCGTGACGGCTTCGCCCTGCGCCAGCTCCCCGGCGGTCGTGGCCTCCGCGTCCTTACGACCTCGTCCACGATTGGCAGTGGAGGAAGGAGCGGCGTCCGGGGCCTTCGAATCCAAGGCGGAGGAGGGAGTCGGATGGGGTCTCCCCTGCTCGAACGCAGCTGAGAGCTTGGGGAAGGAGCGTCGGGGACTGACGACAACGCCGGAGGCGGAGGTCCCAGACACCGCGATGCCGCTGACAATCGTGGACGAGGTCGTTACCTGCAGCCAGGCCCGGGCAGCGCGCCGACAACCATTTCCGCCATTTTCCGTGCCGCGCGCAGTACGGACTCGTCCGCACCGATGCATTCGGCGGGAGCCTGCCTTCCGGGGTCGCCGGCGAAGAGACCGGCGGGGCCGTTCGCCCGGGCACGCAGTGGCAAGCGGGTGAGCGCGGTGAGCGCCTGGGGCCTCGAATGTGCGTCGTTCCCGGCCCTCACCAGCCGTGCGGGACGGCCCCCAGCACGGTGCCGCCGAGATGCGTGGCGAGTCTCTCAGCCCGCGGAAGGTCGCCCAGCTTGTCGACGTGGACGAAGACCGTGATGGCCGGCTGGCTTCGACCAGTTGACGTCGTCCGCGCGGGCTGGAGACGGCGGGCCCGGGGATGGCGCATACCCAGGGTCCGCCGCGCGGGAGACGGGGCTTTCCCGAGCGTTGGAGGGCATGGCGCCACTGGACCGCGTCCACAAGCGTCGCGATCTGCACTGCGGTCATGCGCTCGACGAGGAGGCCGTGGAGTACGTGCGGAGGGATCCGAGGGCTCGTTGCGGTGGTCCGGCGACCCTTGGTCCACGCGATTGAAGGTTCGTCGAAGGTTCCTTCCAGGCCGGTCGACCACGGTGGGACAGCGGTGTTCGCAGGCGCGATGACCGCGATCGCACAGACAGCCGACTACGCCCGCATGGGGTGAAAAGGTCCACAGAAGAGGAAATTATGCGTGCACGAATATGGCTCACCGGCGCCGCACTGGGAGCCGCCCTGCTGACGGGTGGTACAGCCGCCGAACAGGCAGCCCCGCCCCCTCCGATTCCAGCGTGAGAGCGGTGACCGAGCGCTGGAAAGAGACGCAGATGGACTCGCAGCGACAGTGTGGAGCATGCGGGGCTCCTACGCCGACAGTGTCTCGGGCTTCGTACGGCGACAGCTCCCCCGGGTTTCCGATGGCGTCATCTTGCTGTGGTCATGACGCACGGGACAGTGGTGGATTCCGCCGTGCCCCGCTGCCCGAGGCGCAATCCGGACAAGGCCCTGACCAGCCCGGACAGCCCGCTTCTGTCCGGGACGGCCAGCTGCCGTTGCTTCGGCCCGCCGCGGTCAGCAGTCTCTGTGGTGCCCGGTCGGCCAAACCGTCGATACGCACGGCGAGACACATAGCGGGCCCGTGCATACGGGCCCAGCCCGGTCGGCTGACGCACCGGTGGCCGGGCTGACCCGCCTTCGGGTGCGACTACCGTCCGGCCGGGATCACGCCCGGCTCTTGGGACGCAAGAGGAGAGAAGATGAGCGTGCCAGCAGTGAGGACGATGTCGATCGAACGGAAGTTCGCCATCGGCGTGGTGGCGCTGTGCGTCGGCAGCTGGGCGACCGGTGCGCGGACGCGGTTTCTCGGGAAGCGCCGGCGGATGGCGGCGTTTTCCACGATGACTCGCGCCGATGGCAGTGTGGTCGAGATCGATCTCCGGCGACCGCCGGACGCCGAATTCGGTGTGATCTTCTTCAACGGTCTTGGCCTTCCGCATGAGCAGTGGGCCTGGGTGCGCGAGCACTTGCCCGAAAGTGCCGCCTGCGTGGGCTACAACCGGCCGGGCCACGGCCTCAGCAGCCCGCGGGCGGAGGCCGCCTTGGAAGAACAGCTCCGGATCGTCGATGAGCTGCGTGAGCGCTACCTCGACGGGCTGCCCGTCGTGATGGTCGGGCATTCCATCGGCGGCCACCTGGCCGCCGCGTACGCCGAGTCGCGTGGCGACGCGGGGTTGTCCCACGTGGTGATGGTGGATCCCACGATCATCGCCGACCTGCGGGCCGGCCTCGGCGAGCTCCCCGACTGGTGGACGCGGCAGCGGCTGCTGCTGGAATGCCTGTGGGCCGCCTCCGGGCTCAACGTCCTGCGCCCGATGACCCCGGCTCGCGAGCACTACGCCGAGGACATCAAGGAAAGCCTTACCGCGTACCACGCCATGCCGAGCGTGTGGGCCACTGCGTACCGCGAGTACATGGCGGCGCGTGCCTATCCTCCGGTTGAGAGGCTGACCGTTCCGCTGCACGTGGTGACGGCGCTGCAGGGCACGCGCAGCGCCGTGAAGCACCGAACGTCGCAGGAACGAATGCTGGAGCTGTCGGAATTCTCCTGTCACCACGTGTATGAGGACGCCGACCACATGGGAGTCGTCGCGGAGGAGATACACGCGAAGACCCTCGCCGAGCTGATCGTTCCCGGGAGCAAGGCATGAACGGGCAGCGTGCCGTGTACACAGCGGTATCCACCGGGCTCGCGGCGTGGCTGGTCAGCACCGCCGCCGGCCAGCTTCCCGACAGCAGGTTCGACCACCTGCTCGCGAAGGGCCCCCTGCGCCTCTTTCGGGCACCCAACTGGAGGTTCTTCGGCCCCAACCCCGGGGTGTCGGACTCGCACCTTCTGTACCGGGACATCACCGGCGGCACGACGGCCCCCTGGAGGGAGATCGAGGTGACCCCGGACCGGCCCTGGTACGCCCTGGCCTGGAACGCGGGCAACCGCGCGCCCAAGGTCCTCTTCGATGCCCTCCAGGTCATCATCAAGGCCGCCAACGAGTCGTCCGCGGACATGGGCCGGATCGTCTCCAGCCCCGGCTATCGGATCCTCCAGGGCTACCTGACCACGCGGATTCCGCACGAACCGGGCGCCGACCACACCCAGTTCATGCTGCTGCGCGCCCACCCCGAGCGCGAACGGCACGCGATAGAGCCACTCTTCGCCTCCGAGCACCTTCCCCTCCGCGACCCGTCGCTCGCGAACGCAGCCGCACGGTAGGACCGCATCGGCCGGGAGTTTCGCCCTCACGCCGCCGTGTTCGCGCGGGAGAGCGGAACCCCCAGCCGAAACGGGTGTCACGCCCCGCTGGGGGCAGTCACTGCTCCATCCGAAAAGACCACCAAGAGATCTGCCACAGGATCACGAAGAAAGGGACCAGATGTCTCTCGTTGCCCAGTTCGCCAACCAGTCCCTGACAGACATCGCGCCGGGGATGCTCTCGGAGACCGACGCCGCCCGTCTGGACACCCCCGCGGACCCCGTGATGGCCACCCCGACCACCGTCCTCGCCGTCGAGGTCTTCGCCGTTGCGACGGGGATGCTGGCGGCGAACATCGCCAACTACGTCGACCGCAACAACTACTGACGCGTAGTGCTGCGACCGGAAAGGTTCACCGGCTCGCGACGCCCGGCACGCCACCTCGCCGCGTTGTCGCACCACCCGATTACGTCCAGTACGAGGGCGATCCTCCGCCTTGCGGTGCACCGCACCGGACGGCGCTCCTTTCGGGCAAACCTTGCCGGTCACGGCACTGGCTGCGAACCGAGTACCGCTGACCTCACCCGGCCAGGACAGCCGGCGGCCGGGGACAGGCACCGTCCTGTCCCCGGCACATCATTCCCACCGCAACATCGCCGTAAGGAGACCGCGTGTTACGTCACCTGACCCGGGTGGCCTCGTCCCTCGCCCAGCTGGACCCACCCACCACAGCACGCCGCATCGCCTCCGCCGGAACGTTCATCGCGGCGCTGGAGACACTCAGCCAGCACAAGCGGTTCGTGAAAGGCGACCTGCTGGGAAGTCAGGTCGAGGCGTTCCATCCGTGGCTCGCGAAGCGATACCCCAGGGTGAACCGCGCGCTGGCGTCCAGGGCGTTCCCCTACGCGGTCTTCGGCACGCAGGCCGCGGTGTCGGCGGCCACCTTCCTGTGGCCCAGGAACCGGCCGCTGCGGATCGCGGGCGGCGCGGCGCTGGCCGCCCTGCAAAGCGCGCAGTCCACCTTCATTCCGTTCGGCCGCGACGGCGCCGACCAACTGCAGCAGGTCATCAACGTCACGATGGCCTCCACCGGGCTGATCCGCGAACGCGAGCAGGCCGACGACCTCGCCATGCGCACGCTGGCGCTGGAGGCCTCGCTGTCCTACGTCGCCTCTGGGCTGGTGAAGGCCGTCTCTCCGGTCTGGCTGAAGGGAGACGCCGTGGCCGGGGTGCTGCGGACCAAGAACTACGGGGACCCGCGCGCCCACCAGTTCCTCACCCGCTACCCGGTGATCTCCAAGGCGCTGTGCTGGGGCACGATCGCCATCGAGTGCGGCTTCCCCCTCGTCTACGTGCTCCCCAAATCCGCCGCCCGCGCCTACCTCGCCACGATGACGTCGTTCCACCTCGGCATCGGCGAGTTCATGGGGCTCAACCGGTTCGTTCTCGCCTTCGGCGCCACGCATCCGGCGATCCACTACGTGCTGTCACAGCGTCGGCGCGAGCTGTCCGCCACGCCCCGGCCCACCGCCGCCCTCGCCGCATGAACCGCGCGGAAGCGCCATCCCGGCACGCCGCGACCACAGAAACGGAGAACGCATGACGATCACGGACATCGGCTACGGCAGGCAATTCGCGGGCTGGTACGACCGGATCTTCCAGAACGACGCGCCCACGCGGGCCGCCGTCGATGCGGTGGCCGCATTCCACCCCAACCCGGATTGGGGCACGCTGGAGCTCGGCGTCGGCACCGGCCGCATAGCGTTGCCGCTGTCGCACCGGGTCGGCCCGATCACCGGTGTGGACTCCTCGCAGGAGATGCTGGCGGCTCTGGAGAAGAAGGCCGACGAGGGCGAGGTGACCGCACATCTCGGCGACATCCGGACCTGGCGCGCCGAGCGGCGGTACGGCCTCGTCTACTGCGTCTGCTCCACGCTCTCGCTGATCCTCGACCCCGAGGGTCAGCGGGAAGTCTTCGCCCGCGCGGCCGAACACCTGCGCCCCGGTGGCCGGCTGCTGATCGAGACGCACAACCGTCCCGGCGTCGTGATGCTGCATCAGGGGCTGGCGCACTCCACGATGTTCGTCCCCTGTCGAGAGCCGGACACCGGCATCCAAATGCACGCCACACTCCTGGCGGACAACCAGATCTGGCAGGTGTCCACCCTGTTGTTCGAGGCGAACGGCACTCACCGCATCGGCACCGAGACCACGCGCCTGCTCACGCCGGACGAGGTGGATCTCTACGCCCAGGACTCCGGGCTGCGGCCCGAGGGCCACTACAGCGACTGGCAGCGGGCCGACTACGTCCCCGCGTCCGGCCTGTTCGTCGCGTCCTACCTCAAGCCGGTATGAACCTCCGGGAGACGGTCCGCCGCCACTGGGTCCTGCTGGTCCTCGGCTTGGGCATGGGCCTGGCCGGAGCGGCGGCCAAGCTCGCCCAGCCCTGGATGCTGGGCCGGCTGATCGAAGCCGTGGCCCTGGACAGGGCGATCGCCTGGCCCATCACGTTCATCGTGCTGTTCTTCCTCACCGACGCGGGCCTGAGCGCCGGACATGCCTACGCGATCGGCCGGGCCGGCGAGAACATCGTTTTCGACGCCCGGCGCACCATCGGCGGTCGCCTGCTGCGCAGCCAGATCCCGCACTTCTCACGTCTGGAGCACGGTGACGTCTTCGCGCGCACCGTGTCCGACACCTCCATCGCCTGCCTGGTCATCGCCCAGGCGATGGCGCAGACGGCCACCTCCCTGTTCATGGTGGGCGGCGGCATCGTGCTGATGGCAAGGCTCGACTGGCAACTGCTGCTCACCACCGTCGGCTGCCTCGGCCTGGCCAGTGGCGGCGCGGTGCTGCTGGCCCGCCAGGTGCGCATCGCCGCCCTGCGGAACCGGGAGCGCATCGGAGCGTTCGGCTCGGGCCTGCAGCGGGTGCTCGGCGCCCTCACCACGGTCAAGGCGTCACGCGCCGAGGAACGGGAGACGCAGGAACTGACACGGCTGGCCGACCGGGCGCGGCGCAGCGGGATCCGGGTCGCCGGGCTCAGCTCGCTGCTCACCCCGGCGATGAACGTCGGCACTCAGCTCACGCTCGCCATCGTCATCTCCTGGGGCATGGCCCGAGTCGCCACGGGGTCACTGCCGGCCGCCGACCTCACTGCGTTCGTGATGTACCTCTTCTATCTGGTGACGCCGCTGGTGCTGCTCTTCCTGGCGATCGGCCAGATCCAGCAGGGCCGTGCCGCCGTCCAGCGTGTGACGGAACTGGGAACGATCCCGCAGGAGGAGGAAGAGGAAGCGGGCACCGGACCCGGGCAGCGGCAGGAACACGAGCCCGCAGTGGCGCCGACGCCCGCAGTCCGCTTCGAGCACGTCAGCTTCTCCTACCACGACAACGCCCCGGTGCTGCGGGACGTCTCCTTCGCCCTGCCGCGCCGCGGCCTGACCGCGATCGTTGGTGCTTCCGGCGCCGGCAAGACGACGACGTTCCAGCTCATCGAACGCTTCTACCGGCCGGACTCCGGCACGATCCAGGTCGCGGGCCACGACATCACCCTCCTCGGACTCGCCGAACTACGGTCGCTGGTCGGCTATGTCGAGCAGGACACGCCGCTGCTGCGCGGCACGATCCGCACGAATCTGACGTATGCGAACCCGGGGGCCGGCGCAGCCGACATCGCCCGCGCGCTGCGGCTCGCCAGCTTGGAGGGCTTCGTCGCCGAGCTGCCCGACGGGCTCGACACGGAGCTCGGTGAGCGCGGCGCCGGCCTGTCCGGCGGCCAGCGGCAGCGGCTCGCCATCGCCCGCACGCTGCTGCAGCGGCCGGAGGTGATCCTGCTGGACGAGGTCACCGCACATCTGGACAGCGACACCGAGGCCGCGCTGCGCGATGCGATGACGGAAGCCGCTCGTGAGTGCGCCGTACTGGCCATCGCGCACCGGCTGTCCACCATCGTGCAAGCCGACCGCATCATCGTGATGGAGGAGGGACGCGTGCGAGCGGTCGGCACCCACCGGGAGCTCATCGAGTCCGACGAGCTGTATCGGCGGCTTGCCGGCCAGCAGTTCGCTGCCGAGGAAGCCCTGGCAAGACGCTCGCCGACGTCGCCGTCGTCGACAGCGGCCCGAACGGTCTGGCCGCCGCCGTCACCATGGCCCGTGCGGGGCTGACCGCGCACGTCCACGAACAGGCCGCTACCGTCGGCGGAGGCCTGCGCGGTGAGGCGCTGTTCGACGCCGAGGAAAGTGCTTGCTGGATCCCCCGCGGTATTCAGCGGTATTCATGGGAGAAGTCGAATCCCTCCGCGTGGTCGCTCTCGACTACGCCCCACGTGGCGATCCGACCGGGGCGGACCTCGGCCGCCCGGAGCATTGATCAGCTGGACGCGACGGGAGGGGTCGGCGGTGGGTCCCGTGAGGGCGGTCGCGCCGACGGAGACCGCGTCGGCGACACGGGGCGGGCGCCGCGCCGACGGGTGCCATGGCGTAGAGCGGGACGTCGACGGCCTCGGTCCGGCTGGTCAGACGACGACAGGGCCGGCCTGGGCGAGGTTGGTGGCTCGGTTGGTGACGATGGGCTTGTCGGCGTTGGCGGCCGGTGCTGCCGGAGGAGCCACGCCAGCGGCAAGGTCACTCCGGACGGCACACACACCTCCGAGACCTCGGCTGGAACACATCCACCGCGTGACTGTTCCCCTCGGTTGAGTGCGGTTTCGGTCGGCGTGTGAAGCGGCCGGTCGGCCCTTCGCCGACCGGCCGGAACAGCGGGGAGGTACGTTGCCCGACGGCTTCCTCGGCTTCACGTTCCCGTTCCGCCCGCGCCTGGTCGGCGGGGAGTCGCACACCTGGCCGCCCTGCCGGAAGCCGACTCGCGATGGAGGGGTTGCTTTGCCCGGCTGTGCTACCGGCCGCATCGCTTCCCAGTTCGTTCACCGCTCATCGGGGCAGGCGGGTGTGTTCGGCTCGGCTGGCGGCGATCCGCTCACGCGCGAGCGTACGGGCCCGCTCGGTGTCACCACCGCTGAGCCGGGCGAGGATCGTCGCGAGCGGCCTGATCCGGCCCCAGCCGCCCCAGTGGCCCTCGGGTATCTCGGTAGGAAACACCCAGATCCGGCCGGCGTCACGCGGCCAGGCGCCGTTCTCGGCATCGAGGATCGCCTCGGTGACCTCGGCGATGACGCCCGCACGCTTCTGCTCATCGAGCTGGCCCTCGGGGACGGACGGGACGACCTTGTAGCGAGGTGCGTCCACGAGTTCTCCGCCGACGTAGACGCCGGCCGGTCGGTGCAGCCAGAGCCAGGAGACGGAACGGCTCACCGGGTCGGCGGGGTCGAATCCCTCGTTGCGGATGAGGATCTCGGTGATGCGGTTCAGCAGCGCCGCCTCGGCGTCCGGCTGGAGAGCACCGTCGGGAATGTACACGTCGAGCATGGGCATGGTCGGCTCCTTCTGGGTTTACTTCTTCAACTCAGGTCGGAGTCTATGCGGGCTAAGTTCAGCTTGTAAACTCAGGTCCGTATACTCGTCCCATGGAGACGCGGCGAATCGACCCAGGGAACTGCTCGGTGGCACGCGCCCTCTCGGTAGTGGGGGAGCGCTGGTCGCTGTTGATCGTGCGTGAAGCGCTGGACGGCGCGAGCCGGTTCGGGGAGTTCCACTCCCGCCTCAAGATCGCCAGAAATCTCCTGGCGACTCGGCTCGACACCCTGGTGGCCGCGGGAGTGATGCGCCGCGTGCCGTACCAGGAGCCCGGAGACCGGCAGCGCTTCGCCTACGAGCTCACCGAGCAGGGCCGCGCGTTGCGACCCACGCTCGTGGCGCTCCTCGAATGGGGCGACACGTACTTTGCCGACCCGCAGGGGCCGTCGGTCATCGTCCGCCACCGGCCCGTCCACGATGCGAGCTCATGCGACGAGCCCGTCAGGATCGTCCTCGAGTGCACTGCCGGGCACAGCCACCTCACCCCGGACGACATTTGCCGTACGCCCGGACCGGGTGCGCGCTTCGTGGAGAGCTCCTGAGGACCGTATTGGGCCGGGACCAGGGCCTGGTTGTATGGATCCGGTCGAGGCTGGTCTTCGTGATGCGTTCGCTGTCGTCGAGCATCGTGGTGATCGAGGCGCGGCGTAGGAGCCGGGTCGGACTTCCGATCCGGCCCGCGGTCCGCTGGTGAAGGCGGGAAGCGTGGCGGGGGAGCGTCCCTGGCCGGTGCGCGCGGAGATCGAGCGCGGCTTGCCTGGTCGTGATCAGCTCCTTGAACGGCTCGTGTTCCCCGAGCCGCGCCGGGAACGCACCGCACTCCACCGGACTCGCGCGTGCGGCGAGCCGAGCCCCACGCACATCGCTGAACAAGGCGGTCGTGAGGACGTCGATGTCCGCGTACACGAACGCCGCCTGGATGCGTTCGGTGAGGTCTTTCAGCAGGTCGGCGGTTTCGGCGCCGGTGGCGGTACGAGGGTTGAGCCGGTGGATCTCGTCGATGAGTACCAGGCGCACCCCGGCCTTGTCGTGGGTGTGGCAGACGGTGTCGGTGATCTGGGCCTGGGTTGCCCGGCGGGTGACGGGGACGCCGAGGTAGCGGGCGAATTCCGCGGCCAGGGCTTTCGCGGTCGCCCGGGCCGGGACCAGGACGTATGCGACCGGCTCCGCGGTATGCGTGGTTCCGGCCGGTGCCGGGTGGCTGTGGATGTGGGCGAGGTGGCAGGCGCGCCCATCGTGCCACTGCACCCGGGCCGGCGGCCATCGGCAGCCTCGGCTGAGGGGCGCCCACGTCGAATCCGACGAAGCTGTTCGGGGTGTCGGGGATGTTCCGGCGCTTTCAGGCTATGCGGGGCGGAGGCTGTCCGCCCGCTCGTCGGCGATCCCAGAAGGGGCTCAGGGGCCAGCGTTGCTCCTGGTCGTATGCGTACGCATGGTTTTTTCGGTAGGCCGCCGCGATCCCATCCAGGAACGCCGTGTAGTCGGCGAGCGCGGCGCTCGTGCGCTGTCCGTCGGCGAGGCAGTCGGCCACGGTCTGTCCGGCGCGGGCACCAGTGTGCAGCGCGGTGAGGATGCCCTGCGAGGAGAGCGGGTCGAAGGCGAGGGCAGCGTCCCCGGCCGCCACCCAGCCGGGCCCGGCCGTAGGCGTGAGCCGCAGGCCGTGCGCAGGTGCCCAGCACGGTACGGGAGTCACGGCCGGACCGTGCCCGGCCAGGCGACACCGGACATGGACGGTGCGGCTGAGCGCGTGCCAGAAACCCTGCGGGGTGCGCAGCGACGGGTCGGCGAGGTCGGCGTCCGTCAGGTGGGCGACCAGGCGCCCGGCCGGGATCCGGGTGGTGTACCACCAGCCGCTCGGAGCCGCCTCCACCAAGGTGCGGGCCTCGGCGTCCGCTCGGGCTGCCGGTTCCGCCGGGCAGCGGTCGGGGAACACGACGTACGCGGCTACGAGCCGGTCCTGCCGCCGGCGGTGGCCGTGGCGGCGGCCGATGACACAGCGTCGGCCGGTGGCGTCGACCGTCCAGCGGGTGGACAGCTCCACCACGGCGCCGGTGCTCCGCTCGCGGACGATCAGGCGGTCGTCGAGCCGGTCCAGTGCGGTGGCCTGCCGCAGTTCGGCGCCGGCCGCGACGGCCGCATCCCGCAGAAGGGCGTCGAAGCGGAGCCGGTCGAGATGCCAGCCGTGCCCGTACGGGTCGAACAGGTGGCTGCGACCGTGCAGCGTCGCCGACCCCCAGGCGGCGTAGGTGCCGGTGGAGACGGGGTGGCCGGAGTCCAGGAAGCCGTCCAGCAGCCCGAGGTCGCTCAGCAGCGGCCGGGCAATGGGCGGCAGGAACTCCCCGATCTTGAACACGGGTCGGCCGCAGGGCGCGGCGCGTGGCGGGGCTCGGCCGCCGTCGTCCAGCAACTGGACGCGGTGGCCGGCCCGGGCCAGGACGAGCGCCGCCACAGCGCCGGCCGGACCACCGCCCGCCACGACGGCGTCGACGGGCCCGGACAGGCGCACGCGATGGGGCGGGGCAGGGGTCACCGGCTCGACCGGAAGCGCTTGACCTTGTCGATGAACCCGGCCGAGACCTCCTCGTCGGGAGCGTCCGCCACGGTGACCGCGGTGGCCAGGGCGGCCGCGCCCAGGACCGGGTCGGCGCCGCGGTCCACGTGCACGGTGATCAGATTGCGCCCGGCCGGCGGTGCGGGCTCGGGCGGGAAGCTCACCTCGGACTCCACCAGGAGCTCGGCCGGGAGACGGGGATCGTCGGTGGGCCCGGGGCGGCGCTCGACCACCCCGAGCTTGCCGAAGTCCTGCACCATCGCGTTGATGGCGGCCGTGTAGTCGCGGGGCAGCCAGCGGAGCCAGGTGCGCCGGGTCTGGAACGCGGTCAGGCGATCGGCGATCGGGCGGGAGGTGTCGACCACGACGTCGTAGTCCTCCTCGGCGAGCACGTGGTTGGGTACCCGGGCCGGCCAGAAGGTGGGCAGGAACGGGTCGTAGGGGCCAAGGCCGGAGCCGTACTCGTAGCCGGCACGGCAGCTCGCGGTGTCGGTCTGCCAGGGCACGGCCATCCACCGGGTCAGGTCACCCGGCGCCTGGGCGTAGAGCGGGCCGTCGAAGGAGAGCGCGATCTCCGGGGTGAGCTTCGGGCCGTAGGAGGGCGTGGGCGTGAGCGGATCGCGGTGACGGATCCGGAACGGGCTGGTGTACAAGGTGGTGTGGCGCATCGGCCAGGTGAGCTCGCAGCCGGGGTGGAAGGCGTCGGCGAGGCAGAACGACAGGGCCGCCCGGTCGAGGGTCGCGGGCTGGTCGGGGAACGGGATGTCGTCGAGGGTGGCGGGCAGTGCGGCGTGCGGGTCGTAGTCGTTGACGAAGTCCCCGCCGGCCCACCGCTTGAGGAGCCGGTACTGGAGCGCGGAGAGCGTCACATGCTGCCGTACGGACTGGGGCGGCACGTTCATCGCGTCGCCGTAGACCGTCGGCCAGGGCACCGGTGACATGCTGTCGCGGTCGTAGTTGCGGACGGCGAGCCAGATCTGCCGACGGAGCTCCCGCTGGACCGGTGAGGGATCCGCCAGCTCGGCGATTCTGGCGGGGGCGAGGAGGTCCTCGCGTCCGCCGAAGCCGAACTGGGTGGCCAGTCCCTTGTTGACCCACTGCAGATCGCACAGGCGGCGCAGCACGGGCAGGATGTCGCGGGTGAACGACACCTGCTGCGGTTCGGGGAGGCGGCCCTCGGCCACGAAGGCGTCCCGCACCAGGTCATACATTGTGCGCACCGAGGTGAGTTCTGGCGCGTAGTTGGGCGGTGCGGTCACCACCCAGGCCGGTTCGACCGGGATCGGCCGTCCGCCGATGCTCACCTCGGCGGTGACCGGGCCGTCGGAGACGTCGTCGTGCCAGCCGTCATTGTTGGCGAAGGTGTCGGCGGGGGTGCTGGTCGCCGAGGCCGAGGCGCCGCGGCCGCCGAGGAAGATCAGCCGGCCGTTGTCATCGGTGCGCAGCTCGCCGAGGTAGACGGGTTTGCCCATGAAGGTGCCGGTGTCGAAGCGGTGCTCGGGGGCGGAACGGTTACGGCCGCGTACCGAGCGGGGGCCGGGGTCGATGGTCAGGAGGTGGTCGCGCTGGGCGGCCGGAATCGTGGGGTTGCGCAGGTTGCTGTTGTCGGCCTGGCCCGCCTCCGGGATGTCGAGGGCGATCTGGAACTGGTACCAGGCCGCCTTCGAGTTGGCGATGTGCACGGTCCAGCGCAGGTCGGCGTTGTCGGCGGTCAGTTCGGCGACCGGCTCGCCGGCGGCGTTGTAGCCGTAGACCCGGAACCGCACGGCCTGGCGCTTCAGGGCGCCGGTGACGTCCTTGTAGCTCCCGGCGGGCAGCGGGGACGGCTCGTCGACCTCGGGGGCGAGGACGAAGTCGTCCATCATGCTGTCGCCGACCCGGGCCACACCGATGGCCGGGTGCACGGCGGCACGGACGATTCGGGTGTCGCGGGCCGCCGGTGGGGTGATCTGCGGGCGGGCGGGGCCGGGCTCGGCTGTCGGGACGCCGTTTACATCGCGACGTTGTTCGGCCGAGGCCAGGTACACCGCCCTGCGCACGTCGGCGATGCTGCCGATCGGGCGGTGCTCCGCGAGGCTGTGCCAGGGGTTGAGGGCGAGGTTCTCGCCATAGGCGGCCTGGCCGCGGGCGGTGATGTCCTGCTGCTGGAGGGTCAGCCGGGCCACCTTCACGGGAACGCTCTCGGACTCCTTCCAGCGCACGGTCGCCATGTCCAGCGGCATCGTCTCGTCGTCGGTGCGGAACTGGAGCATCAGATCGAAGACGGCCGGACCGGCCGCGAGCCGGTGGGCCAGGTCGGCGCCGAGATAGGTGGGGTTCTCGTCGGGCGGCGTGGCGGCCGGGTCACCGGGCTCGCAACCCGCGGGCACCAGCTTGTACTTGACGAAGCGCTCGGGTCCGAAGGCGTAGGGGAGCACGCCCCAGTAGGTGGCGGTGAGCACGCTCGGCTCGAACTTGGCCATCGCGTCGAGGATTTCGCGGGTGACGGGGTGGGTCTCCAAGTACTTTTCGTAACTGCCGTCGATGACACCGGCCTTGGTGAACTCGCACATGTCCTGGGCGGTGTCGACGAAGAAGACGTCGTGGTTCTGCAGCAGCAGGTCCTGGGTGCCGGCCTCGGTGTAGCCCTCCAGCAGCTTCGGGCCGGGCACTCCGAACAGCTTGAGGCCGATGCCGAGTGTGGTCTTCAGGTCGGGAAGGCCCGGCACGGTGTCGCTGGAGAACCGTACCCAGGCATTCAGGCCGCCGGCCTGAGTACGGGCGTTCTCCAGGAAGCCGACGCGCATCTCGGGCGGCAGGTCGTCGGCGACTGTGAGCGTGCCGCGGGCGATGCCGTGCGGCTTGAGGAACACCGGCCGCTTGACAGGGTCCTGGCCGCGGGCCATCCGCGCGCCCTGGGTCAGGTCCACGAACATCTGCTTCAGGGCACCGATCGCGTCCTCGGCACAGCCTGGCAAGGATGGCGTCCCCGCGGTCTCGTCGAAGGGCTCGGGGGTCCCGGTCATGCTGTGCTCCCGTCGGTGCGGTGGTCGGTCGGGGCCGGCGGACCGGCTTGGTCGACGCTGCGCGCTGCTTCCGGACCCCAGTCAAGCGTGCACAAACCTTCGAGGCGCGGCGCGTCGACGTACGCCCGAAACGACGAGGCCGCGGGCCCGACGCGGGCCGTTTCACTCCAATCGGCCAGCAGCGGTCGCCCCGACAGCGGCCCGGTGACAGCGTCGTCGGTGACCGGTCGACCGTCCCCCGGGAATGGAAGGACCCTGGCCAAAGTAAGGACTGCGTGTTTCCGTCCATGGCGCCCTGCCGCACGAGGTGCTGGAGAGGATCGGGGACTCGGTGCGAAGAGCCGTCCTCGACGAGGTCGCGGAGCTCGATCTCGCGCCGTCGCTGCGTGAGGTGCCGTTCGGCAACGTCGACTGTCCTCGCGACGCGGTGGAAGAGGTGATGCGGTGGCCGGGGGCCGATCGGAATCGCGGTGGCGCAGGAGGAGTAATGGGCGCCGGCGAGGCCACGTTCTGAGCGGGGCCTGGGCTGAGAGCGCCGATACCGCCAGGGCCGTCCCGTGGTTGGAGCGGACCGCATGATCCGGTGAAGCGGCCGGTTCACGATGTCTGGGCTGGGGCGGGAGCGCCGTCCAGGAAGCTGCGGAGTTCAGGACCGACAGGTCGCTTCGTGTACTCCGGCCAGGGGCGGACTGCACTTCAACCGCTGGAATGCCCGCGCAGGAGGATGAAATCTGATAGTGCGCGAACCCTGCGAGGAAGGTGTCAGCGAGAAAGACGCCGAGTCTTCACATAAGGAGTGGCTCCATTGCCTGAGATCGTGAAACTGCAGCCGGAGAACGGTGATGGCTATCTGCCGCCTGTGTTCTACCTCAAGTTCGACCAAGAGGAGTTCCCGAAATTCCTCGCGAACCCCACAGGCACGCTTAGAGAGCTTGGGCAGCCGGTGAACAACGTGTCAGTCGTCGTGAAAGATCATGTCTGGGACACCAGCAAGCAGAGGTGGATCACCGACCAGGACGATCCAGTTGTCCGGGATTTGCCTGGGTCCAGCAGTTGGGGGTGGCTGTGCGGATACCAGGACGAACAGTGCGTGTGCGAAAGAGTTCTCATGTAGTGCAACTGACGGCCCATTGCATTGGCCGTGGAGCCGAAGCCGTCGGAGGCCGAACGTGGCATGCCCAGTCTTCGTCGACCGCCGACAGCTTCGGCTTGCGCCAGCTCGGCCGTGTGGGTTCACTGGCACATGGAGGCCGCCGGAGGGGATCGGTCTCATTCACAATACGCAGCATTTCGGCAGAGGGCGCAAACTGCTTCGTCACGATCTGCGGGCAGCGTCGACACCATGCCCAGGCGATGTGCGTCCGTACGACGCAGGGCGATCAGGCCGCGGTCGTCATCGTCGAGGAAGAAGAACCGCTCCAGTTCCGGGCGGGTGGGCACCTCGGTGAACGTCCCGTACGCCTCGGCCTGTTCATCAGTCAAAACTCCACCGGCATGCGGCAGACGGTAGCCCTGCCCGGCAGCGATCGAGGATCTTCCTCCGAAGCCCCGCACCAGGCCGATCGCCTGTGCTAGTGCCGTGACCGACAAGGTTTGCCCGGAAGGAGCGTCGTCCGGTGCGTGCGATCGCAAGGCGGCCGAAAGCCCTCGTAGCGGGCTACGTGGGGTCTCGGCCAACGCCGCGAGCGTGCGTGCCGGACGGTGCGACGGGGCAAACGTTGCCGGGAGCGGCACCAGTGCCGTGACCGACAAGGTTTGCCCGGAAGGAGCGTCGTCGGCCGCACCCCGGCTCTCCAAGGCGTCATGAACGGCGAGACCCCGCCCGCGGCCCGCTCGGCTACTGCACCGGCACCGGCCCCGACGAGTCGTTCGACCCCGACGTCGCCACCCGGGTCCTGGAAGCAGGGCGGCTGGCGTGTAGCCAGCCCCTGGGCGGAGACGCCGTCGATGCACGAGGCACCGTTCAGCACGACCGTCGAGAAGGCCGGCCCCCCCGCCGGAGGCTTGGACCTGCTTGGGCTTCGCCCACTCCTTCGCCGGGGTCTTCCCCGCCGCGTTCTTGCGGGGCTTCATCTCGCGGACGTTGAGTCGGCCGGGGCGTCGGCAGCCCCATTGAGCCGACCCGGCCAGCGGCCGGGGGCGCCGGAGCAGCCGTAGGCGCTTGAGGCGTCCGTGTGACGGCGGTGCGCGGCCTTCCCCGGCCGGGGCGGCCGGGGCGGCGGGGGACGGATGGATGCCGGGGCTCAGTCGGTGTCGATGCCGCGCGCGGCGAAGACCTCCGCCGCGTCCGGTACCGCCAGGACGCCGTCCTCGACGAAGGTGACCTCCCGCAGGTTGGGCAGCAGGGCGAGGTCGTCGAGCGAGCGGACGTCGAACAGGTCGTCCTCGCCGTCCCAGGCGGGGGCGCAGTGCCGGAAGACGTCCGCCCCGGCGTCGAAGCACAGCTCCTCGACGCGGGCGAGCAGCTCGGCCGGGATCTCCAGGGACTCGAAATGGGCCCGGGATTCCGGCAGCACCTCCGCGTGGAGGCCGTTCTCCAGGACGTAGGACGCGGGGTCGCCGATCCCCCGCTCGGCCAGCCGCGCGGGCAGGTCGTAGACCGGGAGGAGCGGCTCGGGGCCGTACATGAGCTCCTCGATGACGAGCAGCTTGAGGTTGAAGTCGTGGAACTGGCTCATGAGACATGAATACCAGGGAGGTACGACACGGGTCCTCCGCCCGGCCCCCTGGCCGGGCGGAGGTAGGGGAGAAGCGACCAGGCCGAAGCTGATGGCGCCGGTCCAGATCGTCGCCGGCATGCGGGCCTCCCGCGCGGGTGCGGCCTTTCAGTACTTCGATCGCGGTGGTGGCGTGGGGCCGACGCATCTTCGCTGTCCGGCTGACGTTGCGGAAGATGACCGCGGGACCTGGGCGATGACACCACCCGGAACAAGCCCGCGAGGACGCGGACGTCAGAGCCATGCCCCGCGTCGACCACGCGGCTGAGGGTGCCGACGTCGTACGCGTCGCCTTCGACACGGGACGGTCTTCCTCAACGACCGCGGCATGGGGGACTTCAGCGAGCAGGCCTGACACAGCTGCACCAGGTTCTCGCCCTGCCACATGACGACCTCGGCCTCGCCCGCGTACGCCACCCAGCTCCAAGCTGCTCAGCTCCCGGATCGTCACCGCGGCGAACGACGCGGTCGGCACCCAGTCGGTCCGCACTGCCCGCGTCCCGGCCTCGGGCAGCACGCCCCCGGCGTCCCGCGAGACGGTCACCGCCCCGACGGCCGCAGCCGCGCCCGAGGTGCCGGTGAAGACCCGCGACATGGCCCCGCCGGGCTTCCAGGAGGCCCTCGCCGCCCACCACGCCGGCGGAGGCACCCGCGAGACCGGACTCGCACCCCTCATCCGCGAGGCCGCCGACCGCCAGACCGCGGCCCTCCACCAACGCCGCGAACCCGAAGAGGCGTACAACCGGGATCGCCGCCCCGGAGGAAATCCTCCAGACCCAGGCCCAGGCCCGGCAGCGCCGCACCCGGCCCGACGGCACCCTCGAAGACAGCATCCAGGCCGCCCAGTGGCGGGCCCGTGCCGAGAGGGCCGGGACAGCGCCCTGCGAGAACGCGGCGCCGGCCGCTCTGGGAAAGACGGCGTGAATCGGCGGCCCGGGGCCATGAGTTCAGTGGTCGAGGCAGCACGTCTTCGGGAACAGCTTTCCAGGAACGTTGAGGAACGCACAAGCCGGCCCCGGTTCGAACTACCCGAACCGGGGCCGACCTGACGGTGAGCACCGTGGAGGCCGCCGCTGTCACAGACGGATCACGACCAGGGCGGTGTCGTCGGTGGTACCGGCAGATGGGGTCAGGTCGTCCAGGAGGGCGTCAGCAAGCGTTTCGGGGTCGGTGCCCCGGTGGTCGGCGAGGGAGTTGGCAAGCCGGTTCAGGCCGACGTCGATGTCCTCGCGACGGCGTTCGATCAGCCCATCGGTATACAGCACAAGGGTGGCCCCCTCCGTAAACGGGGCCTCGGCCTGGGGACGGGGCCTGTGCTCGGGGCGGGCGCCGAGAGGGGGGTCGGTGGCCTGGTCGAGGAATTCCACGGTGCCGTCGGGGTGCAGCAGTGCCGGTGGAGGGTGGCCTGCGCTGCTGTAGGCGATGGCGCGGTTGATGCCGTCGATGACGCACAGGACCGCTGTCGTCGACTCCGCACCGTCGACCGACCGGGCGTACAGACCAAGAGCTTCCAGGGCCTGGGCGGGGCCGTCGGCGATGTGGGAAGCGGCGCCGAGGGCACTGCGCAGCTGGCCCATGACGCAGGCGGCGGCCAGGCCGCAGCCGACGACGTCGCCGACGGCCACCGCGATACGGCCGTCGAGCAGTTCGACGAGGTCGTACCAGTCCCCGCACACATTCAACGCTCCGGCAGCCGGGCGGTAGCGCACTGCTGCATGGTGATGCCTCAAAGGCGCAGGGGTGGGAAGCATCGCCTCCTGCAGGCTCAGAGCGACTTCATGTTCGCTGGCGTGCGCCTCGCGCAGCCGTTCGTTGACCTCCTGCAACTCCCGGGCCTTGGTGTACAGCTCGGCTTCCAGCGCTGAAGCCCGGTCCTTGCCACCTCGGGTACGGACGAGCTCGGTGATGTCCTCCTCCAGGTGCAGCAGCAGCGCCACCCGCCCATCCGGGTCGAAGACGGGGACGTTGACCGGGCTCCAGTACCGCTCCTCCCACACCCCGGGCCGGTCCGGGTACTCCACGTCGTAGCGGTGAAGCGTCATGGCGTCGCGCTCACCGGTGGCGGCCACCCACCGCAACGACGCCTGCAGCTTGCGCATGCCGGTTACCGCGGGGTTCTTCGGATCGTCCGGGAACGCATCATGGTACTGGTGGGCCGTCGGCGAGGTGCCTGCTGAGCAGGTCCTTTTCCCACGGCCCCCAGCCCGAACGACGCATGCGACTTTCGCCGCACGTCGCTCTCCAGTGACTACTCCGTGAGTGCTGGGACGGAACGTTTTCCATGGATGTCCGTGTGACAACTTCCGCAGACCACAAGGGATTTACGGTGTCGTGCGGCCATGAGATCTGCCCATGGCGGCCGGATTCCCGGTCGTCCGAGGTCGGCGAGCTTGGCGACGTGGTGCACTTCCACCTCGTCGATCCGCCCGCAGGACTCGCATCGTCCGGCGAGGAGTCGGGTGACCAGCTCCTTGCGTTTGGTGTTGACCGGGGCCAGCCGACGGTCGGTGATGACCGTCTTCTTGTCCCGTCGCAGCGGGATCCCGCCGAACCTTCCGACCAGTGGCTTCCTGCCGGTGCGTTCGACGCGGGCCTCGAAGCACTTGCGTGGCCCGTGCGGTGTTTCGATGGTGGCCGTGTACTTGCGGGCCATCTTCGAAACCGTCGAGCGGTGCTTGTTGGCGAGCGTCGTCAGCATCGAGGTCTCCATGACCCATTGCAGCCGGGCGAGTCGAAAGACGTCGCCGGCCAGCAGGTAGTACTGGACGATGCCGCGGTACTCCGACCCGTAGGTGCTGAGGATGACGTGGTCGTCCTGGTTCAGCAGTTCGGGCCGACGCGCGGGTTTGCCGCGCTTCATGTACTGGGCTTGCTTGGCAGATACCACCGAACGGGGGACACGCAGTCTGATGACCCCATTGACGGAGC
This sequence comes from Streptomyces sp. NPDC001750, assembly GCF_042892615.1. NCBI lineage: Bacteria > Bacillati > Actinomycetota > Actinomycetes > Kitasatosporales > Streptomycetaceae > Streptomyces > Streptomyces sp. NPDC001750. The sequence goes on from NZ_JBIAUE010000031.1 coordinate 42,757, forward strand.
GCCGTCCACCGGTGACCTTGCGGTCGTTGTGGTGCACGGTGATGTCGTAGCCGAGGAACCTCGCCGCCTGGGTGCGGGCGTGCGTGATGAGCGTCTTTTCTGGCGACAGTTCCAACTTGAGTTCGTCACGCAGGAATTGCGCCAGACGCTGTTTGATTGCCTCAGCCTCTGCCTTTGGTCCGGCGAACCCGAGCAGAGTGTCATCGGCGTAACGCACATACCGAAGCCGCCGGTAGCCGGGATCCTGAGTATCCATGCTGGGCATGCTGCGGAGTTGCTTGCGAAGTTCCCGCATCTCGGTGCGGTTACCGCGCTTGCGTGCGCGACGCATCGCGTTCCAGACCTTGAAGAAGGCTTGGTTCGGCTTCCTGACTCTCCCACGGGTGTATTCCGGAATCAGAACGTTCTCGACGTACTCGTCCAACTTGTGCAGATAGATATTCGACAAGATCGGTGAAACAACCCCGCCCTGCGGACTCCCGCTGCGTGGCGTTCCAGACCCAGTCCTCCAAGTATCCGGCCTTGAGCATGTTGTGCACGAGCCGAAGGAACCGGTTGTCGTGGATTCTCTCACCCAGGATTCGCAGCATGACTGAATGGTCAAGCCGGTCGAAACACTGCGTGATGTCACCCTCGACAAGCCAGATCGTTCCCGTCCAGGTATTGGCCACATCGCGCAGTGCGGTGTGACAGCCCCGACGGGGACGGAAACCGTGAGAGGAGCGAGAGAACGTGGGCTCGTAATACGCCTCCAGGAGCAGACGGATTACCTCGCCGACGAGCTTGTCACTCCACGGAGGCAGGCCGAGCGGACGCAGTTTCGTGCTGCCCCGCCCTTTCGGGATGTAGACCCTGCGAGCTGGGCTCCATCTGTAGCGCTCGTGGCGCAGCGCGTCGATGACGTGCTCGATCTTGCCCAGCGACATGCCGTCCACGGTCTCCCCAGTGGCTCCGGGCGTCGTCGCTCCCTTGTTGGGGTACAGACGTCCGTAAGCCAGGAGATACAGCCGCGGATTGAAGAGCTGTCGATATATTTCATTGCACGGCAGGCCGCGCCTGCCGCGTTCACGGAGGACACCCAGCACCGTTTCGGCACTCTGCATTTCGCATACCTCTCAAGTCTTGAGTGTCCGATCACCTGGCCCCCTTCGCCCAGTGTGGACGGCTTTCCCGTCCTCCTTGGCCGGTCGTTACTCCGGCGACTACTACGGGGCCTCCGTCGCCATAGGAAGATCTCTTCCCGTAGGCGATCCCATGTTCGTCCTTGTCGTACTTCCTAGCGTGATGTAGGTGCCCCACTCATTCCCTTGAATGCCCTCGCTGGGCATCGCTCCGCACTCCAGAGGTTGCGTCGGCCATTCCACAAAGCCGTCGCAGGGTGCGGCGTCGGTTTCAGGCATCTTTCCGGCGGACTCGACCTTCAGTCTCCTGGGAATTAGGGTTCAGGCAATTCAGCTTTCACCGTGTCACGCGGGTCCCTCGATACCCCGTCTTTGATACCTAAGCCCGGTCATCGATTTCCTGGCATGCTCTGGTCCCTATCACCGTTTCCGGATCGGGTAAGCCATCAGACCCAAGAACCTCCCTCTGAGTTCATCCCGACTGAATCGGGGATACGACAAGGCGCCTCATGGCGCACAGGTAACGGCCCACCACCTGGTCACGGGCACGCCCCATGCTGCGCAGGAACGCCTCATTGACATCGGCGTACACCAGGTCCGTTTTGAACAAGGCCACCGCGCGCGGCAGCGCCTGGAAAACAGCCTCGTAGTCGATCTCGGATGCGTTCACCATGCCACCTGCCAGCGCCGCTGTGTCGATCACGTGCTCCGTCACGATATGCACCAGCGTGACTCCAGAGAGGCAGCACACCCGTGTTTGCAGAAATGAGCATTTGAGAGAGGCACCGGACGAGGCCAGGGCCGCTTGCGTTCCCCCTGGTCGCCACTCGCAGAACACCTCTCAAAACCTGTGGGGTGCTGAAACGAGTGGCTTCATCGATGTGTAGTGACAGCACTTGTGCACGGGTTCCGAAGGCAGTCGGTGATCAACCCAACTCGGATTGTTGACGAGAAGTGATGGCACTGCCGGTTGCTCCCAGGGCCGCGTCAACTATTCGCTGTGACGGGATGGGGGCGTCCGTAGGGTTCGTGCATGGCCGACGAGAGGCGGAGCTGCGGCTTCTCGACCCCGAGTCCACCGAGCTCGGTGCGTCTGACAGGCGCTGGAATGCGACGTCGATTCGCTGTTTTATGAGCGACCACCTACGAAACACGGTGTCGCCGCGTGATGCGCTGGGCGAGGTGGTGGTCAGCCCAGGAGGTTGTCCAGGTGATAGTCCAGCACCCTGAGTGCTTCGTCGGGAGAACGCTGCCCCAGGGCGACGTCGACCCCCAGGCTTGTGGCCAGATTCCAACAGATGTCGGCGTCGATCAGGCCGTTGCCCCGTGCTGGCGCGCCCTGTTCCTGCCGGGCTGCGGCGATGAGTCCCGCGGTGAAGTCCAGAAGCTCGCCGCTACCTGGCGCCAGCACGCCGGCCATTGCCGGATCCGAGATCGCCCTTCCGACGACCGCGACTGACAGCTGGAGTAGGCGCAGGCTTTCCGGGTCACGGGCGAGCATCGCGCGCAGGCATTCACGGAGCATCGTCTCCGCGCTCGCCGGGTCTGTTGCCTTGATGGATGCCTCAATCCGGGCGTTCAGTGCCCGCACGGCGCGGTCGATCGCGTCACGGACCAGGTCCTCCCGGGTGGCGTAGTAGTGCTGCACCTGGCCCATGGATACCCCGGCCTCCACCGCGACCTTGCGAAGCGTCACACCCTCCAGTCCGTCGCGGAGCGTCAGCGTCCAGACGGCTTCGGCCAGGCGGTGTCGGCGCTCCTCGTGGTCAACGATCTTCGGCATGCATCCTCCCTGGCAAGCCAATGCGTTCGCATTGCATCGCCATCGGCAGTCTATTACAATGCAAGTGCATTGTGAAAAACTGAGGGGGTATCATGAAGTTCGTCGTTCTGCTTATCATCGGAATGGCTTTAGTAGTCTTCAGCGGCCAAGCCGCGATCCGGCTGCTCATCGATCACGACAACGGTGGGGTGCTCAGCGGATTGCCGTTTCCGGGCGCCCTGTGCGTTTACATCGCTGCCCTCGCCATCGGTGTCCTCCTCGCCGGCTGGGCACAGGGCCGCGCCAAGGCCCTCGGACACCTCAAGTAACACCCACCACGGCGCCCAGCAGGCTGCCGCAGCACATTCCGGCCTCTATCCCGCTCGGAGTCCCGCCGGGCCCGCTTCGCCGGGACCATCAGGGGCCCGGCGGCCTGCTTTGCACCGTGGGTCAGAGATAGGAGTCCGGGGCCGAGTATGGCGAAGCTCCCTGTGGCGTATGACGGAAACGGGCTGGTGCATGTACTTTCACCAGGGCACTTTGGCGGGCTGAGCGGGGATGGTCCGCCGCTCGTGAGGGCGGCGGACCATCGAGACGTAGCGGCAGAGGTCAGTCGGCCTTGGCAGGTTCTTCGGCTCGTGCGCGGGTGCTGGCGAGGCGGTAGGAGTCGGTGCCGGTCTCGATGATGGTGCCGTTGAAGGTGAGGCGGTCGACGATGGCCGCGCAGAGGCGGGGGTCGGTGAAGGTCTTGGTCCAGCCGCCGAAGGACTCGTTGGAGGCGATGGCGACGCTGTTCTTCTCCTCGCGTTCGGTCAAGACCTGGAAGAGGAGTTCGGCGCCGTGGCGGTCCAGTTCCATGTAGCCGAGTTCGTCAATGCACAAAAGATCGACGCGGCCGTAGCGGGCGATGGTTTTGTTCAGCTGCTTCTCGTCGGCGGCCTCGACGAGCTCGTTCACCAGTTTCGTGGCGAGGGTGTAGCGGACGCGGTAGCCCTTCATGGCGGCCTCGGTGCCCAGGGCGATGAGCATGTGTGACTTGCCGGTGCCGGAGTCGCCGATCAGGCAGAGCGGCTGGCTCTTCTTGATCCACTCGCAGCTGGCGAGGGTGTGGATGGTCGCGGCGTCGATGTTCGGGTTGGCGTCGAAGTCGAACGCCCGCAGCGACTTCTCCCGCGGGAAGCTTGCCGCCTTGATTCGCCGCTCCGAGCGGCGGCGGGCCCGGTCGTCGCACTCGGCCATCAGCAGCTCTGCGAGGAACCCGCGGTAGCTCATCTGGTCCTTGAGCGCCCGCTCGGCGATGTCGGAGAACTCGTTGCGGATCGAGGGCAGCCGCAGCAGGCGGCAGGCGCTGTCGATGGCGGCGTCGGCGGCCTGCTCGGTCAAGCCTCGCTGGCGGGGCAGGGTCACTGTGCTTCTCCCTCACGTTGGTCACCGCCGCTGGTGCGGCGGCGTCGGAGCAGTTGGTCGTAGGGGGTCACCGAGGGCAGCGGCCTGGTGTCCGGCGGAAGGTGCGCGAGTCGCCATTCGTGCAGGGAGGTAACCGTCGCCGACGGGTTGCCGGAAGCCAGCCGGTCGGTCTCTGGGGTGGGTTCGTTCTCGGCCTGGGCGGCCTTGCGGGCCTCTAGAGCGACCGCGTCCGCGGTCATGGCGCCAGCCCGCAGAGCTGCGGCTAGGCCGGCGACGACATGCTCGTGGGGCAGATGACGCCCCAGCAAGAGGACCTCGATCAGGGCCCGGGTTCCGTCCCGCTCACCATGAATCTTGCGAGCCTGGTCCCACCAGGCGTCGTGGACCGGGGTGAACCTGCCTGCTGAACGGGCCTGTTCGAGCGCTGTGGAACCGGGGAAGGCACCGGGCTTGCGGACCAGGACTTCCAGGTAGTGGTCCAGGTCCAGACGAACGGCGCCCTTCGCGATCAGCCGCTCGTGCCGGGCCACTTCCACGTTCTGGTCGTAAACCACCAGATGAGAGGCGTGCAGCACGACCCGCACGCGTTTGCCGATCAGCCGGATCGGGACCGAGTAGCGGTTGGTGCGGACAGAAATCTGGCCGTAGCGGTCGACCCGCGGAGTGAACAACCGTCCTGTCTCGAACGGTTCCTCGGGCAGCGGCATCAGCGGTGGCCTGCGGCGGCACCACCATCATCGGCCTCATACACCTCCAAGCCTGCCACTGCTTGCTTACGCGCCGCCTCGCCCCGATCCCCGGGTGCCAGCCCGCCGGTGGCTGTTTCCCGGCCGCCGAACCGGGCAACCGCTCCACCTCGACGTCCTGGCGGCGCTTCTCAACGACATCGGCATCCCCACCACCGCTGGCCGCACCGCCGCGATCCGGTAGCACGTCCTGGAGATGCCTGCCCCGGTAGTCGCTGAGGCTCTGAGCCACCACCGAGTTACCACGGCCAAGCTGGGCTCCGAGGCCGGAGGCACCTGGCGTGGGGGATGCTCAAGAAGGATCTCTCGCAGAGACCCCGTCGCATCGTCGGCCAGGTGCTGATCAAGCCATCCAGGCTCACGGCCCCTGCCGAGGCGAAGGCGCTCGCGAGCGGGGGCTGGCCATACCATCGACCGACCCGTTGCCCGGATAGTGCGGCAGGTTTCTAACAACGAGGCTGAATGCATACGGATCCACCAAGCAAAAGGGAACCCTCTGTGTTCAGCTTCAAGTCGCCGCGCCGCCGTACCGCCCGCACCGCTGCAGTCGGCGTTCTCGCCGCTATGGCCTGCGTCACTGTCATGGCCGGTAGCGCCGGAGCCATCGTCAATGGGTCGGACTCCACCGAGAGCTATCCGTTCATGGCGACAATCCCGGAGTCGGCCCCGGACCAGGGTCTGGTCGACGGGAACTGTGGGGCGTCGCTGATCGATCGGCAGTGGGTGCTGACGGCGGCTCACTGCCTGAAGGTCGACGGCATCAAGCTGGACGGCATCGTGCGGGTCGGCAGCGACCACCGCAAGTCCGGCGGCACCGTCCGGAAGATCGACCGGACCTTCGTCCACCCCGGCTATGTGAAACGGCGACAACAAGGCCGCCAACAAGAACGACATCGCGCTGATACGCCTGGACCGCCCGGTCGCCCAGCAACCCATCAAGATCGCCGAGCAGGCAGGGCCCCCCGGTACGCCGACCCGGCTCCTGGGCTTCGGTACCACCGTCGACACCGAGTTCGAGTTCCCGGACCGGCTGCAGGAGCTGAACACCCGCAGGGGCGCCGAGTCGGAGTGCGCGCCCGGCTACGCGGACCGGACCCGGCTGTGCACGATCACCACCGTGCCCAAGGCCATGGCGTGCTTCGGGGACTCCGGCGGACCGCAAGTCCAAAAGGGCCGGCACGGGCGCTGGGAGCTGATCGGCGTCACCTCGGGGCCCGGCGCCCCGAAGGTTCCGTGCTCGCAGGGCCCCGGCCTCTACACCAGCGCGCCCGCCTACGCGGGCTGGATCGACAAGACCATGAAGACCAACAGCGCTCCGTCGACTGCGGCCAAGGGCTCCGACCTCGCCGAGACCGGTACGAACGACAACACCACGGCGATCGCCGGCGTGGCCGCCGCGCTGATCGTCGCCGGCGGCGGCACCGCGGTCGCGGTACGCCGCCACAAGACCCGCCACGCTGCCTGAGCGAAACCGTCGCAAACCCAAAGGCGGCCCCCTCGCCACGAGCCGCCCGCCCTTCGCCGCGCCCTGTCCGCCCCCGCTCCGAACCCCCGAGGAGCGCCGCGCCCGCCCCCGCCCACCTTGCTTGGGGCAGGGGCGGGGCGCGGGCTGCCGAGCAGAAGCCATGGACGCAGGCCCGCCATGCCACGAGGCGGTCACGGTCATACGTGGGTGACGATGACGAGCAACGCCAGGCACTCGGCAAGCACCTGTGCAGCGACTGCCACGCGCCGAACTCGCACGGCTGGTGCGGCCAACGCGACCGCGAGCGCTACGACACCGATGCCTATACCCCATACGAAAAGCGACGCGGGCAGCCCGGCGGCACACGCATCCTTGTACACGACGCATCGTGAGGTCCGCTCCGAGGAAAGGGCTAGGGTCTGTGTGATGTCGTGGCCCGACTCCGACTCCGACTCCGACTCCGACTCCGATCTCGGCCTCTATTACCGCCCTCCGCTGGACACCGCCGCCCTGCGCCTGCTCGCCACCGAGCTGACCGGCGGCGCAGTCGAGGTGACCGAGCCGGGCGGCCGGGGGCCGTGGGTCGATGGCGGCGGTCGGCTGACTGTCGAAGGGATACACATCGACTGGATCTACCGTGATCTGGACCAGCTTGCACCGGATCTGGCAGCAGTGCCAGGCCGGGCACTTCGAGGTAGGCACCCAGGCAGGCCACCCGCTCGGGGCTACTCGCACGCCTACACCGGTGAGGTGGCCCTCGGACGCATCCTCGTGGACCCCACCGGTGAACTGGCTACTTTGCGGGAGCAGATCAGGACTTCCTACCCGCAGCCGCTCCGTGAGTCGCTGGTCGTCAACGCGAGATGGGAGGTGCCGTTCACCTTGTCCATCGCCCGCAAAGGCGTGACTCGGGGCGACGCCTTCCACATCGCCGGCTGCCTGCTCCGCGTGGTGGGAATCCTCGTGCACGCCCTCCATGCCCAGGCCGGGTGCTGGGTGCTCAACGAGAAAGGAGCCGTCCAGGCGGCAGGACAGCTCCCAACCGCCGGTGCCGAGGGCCGAGGCAGAGCCGGGGCCGTCACTCTTGGGCGGCTGCGAGGGCTTGCCGGGAAGGCCCCGGCGGATATGGTCGATCACGTTCGCGAGATCACCGACGCCCCGGTTCGGGGCACCGAGGAGTCCTCCACGATGCAGCACCCAGACCCGCGGTATGCCGGGCGGCTCGCTACTTATGGGGCCGTGGCCACGCGCCTGTCCCTGCTGAGCGACCGTCGGCTCGGCGAGGTCGTGGCTGCTGCCAGCCCACTCGGGTCGGGCATCGGGGGCCGGTTGGCGGAGCTGGACATCGACGGGACACGCGTGTTCGTCAAGCGGGTCCCCTTGACGGAGCTGGAGTTGCGACCGGAGAACGTGCGGTCGACGGCGAATCTCTTCGGACTGCCGATGTTCTACCAGTACGGGGTGGGATCGTCGGGGTTCGGGGCCTGGCGGGAGCTGGCTGTGCACACAATGACGACTCACTGGGTCCTTGGGAATGAGTACGAGGGCTTTCCGCTGATGTACCACTGGCGGATCCTGCCCGACTCCGCTCCCGAGGGGTTCGCCGACGAGTTCGGGGGCATCGAGGGGGCGGTCGCACACTGGGAGGGCTCATCGGCAGTGCGCGAGCGTCTGGAGGCCATCGGCCGGTCTTCGTCCAGCCTGGTGCTCTTCCTGGAACACGTGCCGCAGACGCTCGCCGCGTGGCTGGACGGCCGCCGGGAAGGTGTGGTGGAGAGCGAGGAGGGCTCGCCCTATCCGTGGGTGGAGGAGGCTCTGGCGAGGGGGACCGCCTTCATGAGCTCGCACGGGCTGGTCCACTTCGACGCCCACTTCGCCAATGTCCTGACCGACGGCCGGCTGCTCTACTTCGCGGACTTCGGACTCGCCCTGAGCTCCAGCTTCGAACTGTCAGCGATCGAGGTCGAGTTCCTCTCAAACCATCTCGCCTACGACCACTGCCACACCGCGAGGCATCTCCTCCGCCACCACTTGCCCGAGCGCGTGCGTGGCGGCTCGGAACACGAGGAGTTTCTGCGCGAGTGGGTGACTGGCCAACACCCTGAGGCGGTCCGGCCTGAGATCGCGGCGATCATCGACCGGCATGCCCGGACCGCCATCGTCATGGGCGAGTTCCGCCGACGCCTGCTCACCGAAAGTAAGCAAACACCATTTCCGGCTGCTGAGATCGAGCGGATCCGGGACGCTGCGGTCACGGCGCCCCACTGAGGCCGTGCCTCCGCACGAGAGCGATGTCAGGAGGTCTCGGGGTGGGCGGTGTGCCGGGGGCCGAGGCGGCGTCGCAGTTCGGGGTTCTCGCTCTGGGCCGTTTCGATGGCCTGCCGCGGGGCTTGGACTTCGTCGTGGTGGCGTCGTTTGAGTGCGGTGAGTTGGGCGGTGAGGTGCGGACGACGCTGCTGGGCGAGTCGCCGGGCGGTTGTTCTGCAGGCTGTGGCGGGTGGCTTCGCTGCTGGTCCCGGAGCTGTTCGACGCGACGGCGGATCTCGGTGCAGCGTTGTTTGGCGCCGAGCCAGTTGTAACGGGTAGCGGCCTGGCCGGCCCGCGGGTTGCCGTACTCGTCGTAGTCCAAGGCAACGGGGGCCTTGCTGGTGTCCAGCGAGAGCTGGAGTGCAATTGTCGCCGTGGATGTTGGTGAGCTGGAGGATTGTGTCGCCGGTTTTGGTGGTGGTGGCGAGGTCGCCCGAAGCGGATTCGATGTTGCGGGTCAGGGCGCCGGCGGTGGTGTCCTCGGTGATCCAGCGGGGGTTGTCGCTGTCGAGGGCGGCCTGGGTGGCTTTGTCGTCGGCGGCGGCGCCGAGGGCGACGGCGCGGTTCGCGGCGGACAGCACCGTAGGAGCGGTTCAGGCTAGTCGGCGCAGGTGGTCGATGCGGGTGAGGACATCGGCCACGTGCGGGCGCACCTGGGCCTTCAACTCCTCGCTCCAGACCTCGTCCTGATAGTGGCAGGTGAGGTACAAGTTTCTGGCGTGCTCCAGGACAGGGCGGTGTTCTGGGGGCAGGTGGGCCATGGCCCAGTCGGCGGCGGCGTCCTTGGTTTTGATCTCGCCCGTGGCGAGGGTGGTCCAGGCGCGGGCGAGGGTGAGCAGGACGTTGCGGGTGTCGTCGTCCAGGTCGGCCAGGAGTTCGGGGATTCCCCCGACGCTCGCCCGGACGAGATCGGTGTACGGTACCGGATCCAGGAGTTCGGCGGGAGGCGGCCCGGTCAGGGGGTGGTCACCTGCCAGGGCCACCGTGAGAACCAAGGCCAGGTCCGGCAACGGGCCGGGCCGCGGAGACCCGCCCGTCTGGAATTCGTCGCGCAGCCACTCGCCGTAGAGGAAGTCCCCGGTCGGCGGGAACCGCCACGGTCGGACTTCGGACTGGACAACCACAGTGAGTTCAACCGGCCGGACGGAGGGCGTGAGGCCGGAGATCTCCAGCAAGCTCTCGACAAGCGCCCGCCGCTTCGGCTCTTCAAGACTCCGCCGTGTGACCGCCAGAACGTCCAGGTCGCTGGCCGGGGCGAGACCCCCAAGCACGGCGGATCCGTGGAGGTACGTCCCCAGGAGCTCCGACCCCATGACGTCGCGGACGAGGCCGACGGTCTGCTCAAGCTGATCCATCATTGAACCCCTCCCGCTGTATCTCTCGCCCGAGCGCATCGAGCACCTGGAGCGGCTGACCGATGCGATCCGGCTGCGCGCAGTGCCGTACACGTCATCGAAATCGTTTCTCAGGAAGCGGCCTCGCGGTGCTGCCGATCGGCAAGTCCGGGGAAGGCGTTGCGGCGCGTGAGCGCCGAGGTCAGGATCGCCGGGACGGCGATGGCCAGGGTCGCCCTGGGAAGCATTTCGGGGCCTGCTCCTGCGAGGAGGGTTCCGCCGATCACGCCACCGTCGGCGATTGCGAGGTTCCAGGCCGTGACGAAGAGCGACTGCCCCGTGTCGACTGCCGGCCCTGCAGCCTCGGCGGCCGCTGTCTGGAGCAGGGTCGCCACCCCGCCGAACGCGAAGCCCCACAGCGCCGCCCCGATGGATACGAGAGCGGGGAACTGCGCGAAGAGTGCCAGCACGACCGCAGCGAGGGCGAACAGGCAAGAGCTCGCGATCACCAGCGTGCGGAGGTGGCGGTCGATCAGTGTGCCGACGAGCCAGAGGCCGAGGACGGAGGCCCCGCCGAACACCAGGAGCACGGCGTCGACTCGTTCCTCCAGGCCGACTGATCCGAGGAACGGGGCGATGTAGTTGTAGAGCACGCTGTGCGCGAGCACGTAGGCGGCGACCACTGAGCACGGGCAGCGCGCCTGGTATCCGCAGTGCACCCGAGAGCGGCTGGCGCTCGCCTCGCTTCTGGCCGGGAAACTGCGGTACGGAGAGCAGGATCCAAAGGGCGAGAAGCACCGTGAGGATGCTGATGGCGACGAACGAGACCCTCCAGCCGAGCGTCTGCGCGAAGAACGCGCCGGCGGGAACCCCAATCGCCGGCGCAACAGGCGTTCCTGCGGATGCAATCGCCAACGCGCGGCCCCGCTGGTGGGGTTCGACCATGCGCCGCGCGTAGCCGGCAAGCAGCGCCCAGATCAACGCGGAAGCGGTGTCGGCGAGAAACCGCGACACGAGCGTGAGTGCGAAGTTCGTGGAGAGCGCTGTGATTGTGTTCGCCACGATGAAACCGCATACCGCCGTCAGCAGAAGCCTGCGACGAGGCCACTCCGCCGTCATCTTCACCAGGGGAACGGCTGCGAGCACCGATGCGATTGCGTATACGGTGACGGTCTGCCCGGCTGCCGAGACGGAGATATCCAGATCGTGCGCCATCGCCGGAAGCACACCACGGGCAGGGTCTCGGTGAGCAGGGTGATGAACGCGGCCGTCGCGAAAGCGAGCAGCCCCCACAGCGGAAACCTTCGCGCATTCGGTGCGGCGGGGGTTCGGGCAAGGTCGTGTATCTCTGCGACATGTGTCATAGGCTCCATGCTGAACCTTGACATCAATTGTGAGGGTCAATCGGTTCCGAGCAGCGGAGGGCCCCGTTGGGCAGGCGTTTTTCTGTCCGGGCTTCGGATTCCACCCCGCGCCGGCCCCGTCGCGCCACGGCCCCCCGCACCAGGACCCGCACGTTTCGAACACCGGACGGCCCGGCCGTGGATACCAACTGTGCCCTGGGCTGCTGCTGGCACTGGAGCCGTGGGTCATGGCGGACAGCGCTGAACTCGTCACTCATGCCGACGGGGGGAGGCTCCGAAGTGCGACAGGCTGCCGGACAGTACACAGTGAGCACACGATCGCCATCACCAACGACGGAGCCGAATTCCTCACCTTGCCGAAGCAAGCGCAGCCGTGAGGCCGGACCCCCGTGTTCCTTTTTCCAGTCGCTCGGTTGCTGGGCCGGGCGACACGTCGAAACGACGACGTTGCCTGATTCCGCATTAGTAACGGGAGCAGCGGCCGGTCGGTCGGCTGGCGGGAGGGCGGCACTTGAGGGCGTCGTCGGCCGAATTGGTGCTCAGGTAGCGGCCGATGCATGCGTTGGCCGTGGTTCTGCCACGCTCGGCACAGAAGGCGAGTGCGGAGCGCCCATCGGTGAAGGGGCCTGGGGCATAGAACACCCAGTAGCCGGGGCGCAACGACGCGTAGTCGTCGCTGCGGAGAACCTCCGCTTCGGGCACCGACCGCCGAACCGCGGCGAGCCGTTGACCACGCGCCGCGACGCCCGCGCTGATGGGCTCGGAGTGGAGCTGGGCGATCCAGCGGCCGCTGGGCAGGGGAGGTTGTTCGGCCGGGGCAACTGATTGCGACGTATCAACTGTCGGGTCCGCCGTTGTCTCCGCTGTCGCATCTGCCGTCGGGTCCGCCGTCGCGGTGGGAGTCTGCCTGGGCGGGCGGCTCGGTGCGGTGGCCGGAGATCGGGAGGACGTCGTGCTTGGCGAAGTGCCCACTTTCCGGCTCGCCTCGCCGTCTTCCGCACCGTGAGGTAGGAGCACCAGTGCGGTCGACGCTGCGGCCACCAATACTGCAGCGGTCAGGGCGATGACGACCGGCTTTCGGTTCCGTCGTCGCTCCGACACGGGGGCGGGCAGCCTTGGGCTGTCCAGTTGAGTGGGTGGATGCCCGAGGGAAACAGACGGTGGCACCGAAGCGGTGACCGTCGGCTGTGCCTGGTGGGGCGCCGAGACGGCCTCCACCTGCGCCAGCATCGCGTCCAGTCGTTCCGCGTTCGGGCGGGCCGCCGGGTCGCGTACCAACAGCGCTTGGAGTACGGGGGCAAGTGGGCCGGAGCGCACCGGCGGCGGTACTGGTTCGTCGAGCACCGCGGCGAGGGTGGCAAGCGTCGTAGCACGCCGCATCGGGCTGACACCCTCCATGCTCACGTACAGCACCAGGCCGAGCGACCACAGGTCGGACGCGGGGTCGTCGTCGTGGCCGCGAATGCGTTCAGGAGCGATGTACTCGGGCGAGCCGACAAGTTCGTGGGTTGCTGTCAGCGAGGTAGAGCCCTGCAGCCCTGCGATTCCGAAGTCGGTGAGCACGGCGGTTCCGTCGAGGCGCAGCAGAACATTGGCGGGTTTGACGTCCCGGTGGTGTATGCCGGCCATATGGGCGGCCTTGAGCGCGGACAAGACCTGTCGGCCCATGCGGGCCGCCTCCACGCACGTCATCGGACCCGCCGAGAGCCGTTCCTGGAGGGAGTGGCCGGAAACCAGCTCCATCACCAGCCACGGGTGCGGATCTGCATCCACGATGTGGTGGATGGTCACGACATTGGGGTGGTTGAGCCGGGCCAGTGCCCGTGCCTCGCGCAGAACACGCTCACGCGAGACATCCGACGCCTCCGCGTCCGACCGCACAGCCTTGAGTGCGACTTCCCGGTGCAGCACGGTGTCGCTCGCCCGCCACACCGTGCCCATTCCGCCACTTCCCAGCTGCTCGATCAGCCGGAAGCGTCCATCTATCAGGTGTCCCCCTGTACCCATGCGTCACAGAGTAGGGACTGAGTCAATTCTTGATCAAGTTCACGGAAAAGCTGCTGTGAGGAGGTCGCGAGGCTGCTGACTCACGGTCTGGAACGGGTGCCGCGGTGGGAGAAGCCGTGGCGGGTGCCGCCCACGGCGGCGATCGGCCGGGCCCGTCGGCGGCTGGGGCCGGAGCCGTTGAAGCGGCACTGCGCGAGCGGCGCGGCGGGATCCGGCGGCGGGCAGCCGGAGCCGGGCCCAATCTGTGCGGCGCTTCACGTACGCGCCTGAGCCCGACCCGGAAGGCTCCCGCACCACTCGTCGTCAGGCGCCTGAACCAGAGCCTCAAGCAGCCGCCAAGGGGAGCTCGCGACCCCACGCCCACCAGGCCGAACATGCCTGCGCCCCCGGGCCAACGAATCTGTCGCACAGCTCACCCGGCCAAGTCGGCGGCCATGACGCCCGCCCATGAACTGGCGCTGGACCATGCCATGCCCGCCCGCCAGATCTTCGGGCGCCGCTGCCTCCCCTGCCTCCGTCGGCTCTTGCGAGGAGTGCTTCGACGGCACCCCGCCGACCACAGCTCCTGCATCCCCTCGGCCACGCGCTGGTCTCCGGCGTTTCGGTCAGCGCAGGCCGTTCCACAGCAGTCGTTCGGGCCGGGCGGGGTCCTGATGGACGGCGGGTGCGGTGGCGTCCAGGAACATGACGGACCGGCCGGGCAGGTAGGCGGGCCAGGGTGGCAGGTGGCCGGTGGTGGGGACGCCCTTCTCCGAGTCGACGGCGATGCCGACGTTCTCGGAGTCGAAGTAGGTGATCGTGCCCTCGTCGTGGTTCAGGCGGGCGTTGGTGACCGGGTGGGCCTTCAGCGCCTGGACGGCGGCCTTGACGAAGAACGGCATCGGGGAGAGCTTGACGCCCTCGCGGGCGGCGAAGCCGTCCTTGGCCTTGGCGCGGAGCTTCATCAGCTTCGTGATGTCGACCTCGATGACCGAGGACAGCTGGGCCTGCTCGAGCAGGGCCTTGTGTATGTTGGCCGCGATGGCCTTGCGGATGTGCGGCAGCTTGACCGTCTGGCCACGCAGTGGGGAGGCCTCCAGGACGGGGGCCTTCGACGCGGCGGCAGCGGCGGGCGCGGCCGTCTTCGCGGCCTCGGCGGCGGCGATGACGTCCTGCTTGCGGATGCGGCCACCGACGCCGATGCCCTTGACGGTGGACAGGTCCACGCCTTTCTCCGACGCGAGCTTGCGCACCAGCGGGGTCACGTAGGCGCCGTCGTCCGCGGGGGACACGGCGGTCGGCGCGACCGGGGCCGGGGTGACCGGCGCGGGGGCCGGAGCCGGATCCGGGGCGGCGGGTGCTGCCGGGGCGGTGGCCGGAGCGGTACCGGCGGCACCGATGACGGCGAGCTCGGCGCCGACCTCGGCGGTCTCGTCCTCGGCGACGGCGGTCTCGAGGAGAACACCGGCGACGGGCGAGGGGATCTCGGTGTCGACCTTGTCGGTGGAGACCTCGTGCAGCGGCTCGTTCTCGGCGACCTCGTCACCGACGGCCTTCAGCCGGCGCGTGACGGTGCCCTCGGTGACCGACTCGCCCAGCGCGGGCAGGGATACAGAGACGGACATGGTGGTTCACTCCTTCCCGGTCAGGCCGTAGCGCTGGGCAGCGGCGTCGGGAACGTCCGGCTTCACGTCGCCGCGGGCGGCGAGCGTGCGCAGGGTGTGTACGACGATGGACTCGGCGTCGACACCGAAGTGGCGGCGGGCGTTGGCTCGGCTGTCGGAGAGGCCGAAGCCGTCGGTGCCCATGGAGGTCCACTGCTGTGGCACCCAGGGAGCGATCTGGTCCGGGACCGCGCGCATCCAGTCGGACACGGCGACGACCGGCCCCGGAGCGCCGGCCAGTGCTTCGGTGACGTACGGAGTGCGGCCCTGGGCCTCGGCTTCCATGGCGTCACGGCGCAGCAGTGTCCAGGAGGGGGCCGACCACACGTCGGCGGCGACGTTCCAGTCTGCGGCGAGCAGCTCCTGGGCTCTCAGGATCCAGTGGATCGCGGTGCCGGAGGCGAGCAGTTGTACGCGCGGAACGTCTGCGGCGGCCGCAGCGGCGGGCCGGTAGCGGTACAGGCCTCGCAGGATGCCCGCCTCGATGCCCTCAGCCTGCGGCATCGGCGGCTGGATCTTGGTCTCGTTGTAGACGGTGAGGTAGTAGAAGACGTCCTCGGGGCTCTCGCCGTGCATGCGCCGCAGTCCCTCGCGGACGATCACGCCGACCTCGTAGGCGAAGGCGGGGTCGTAGGGAAGACATGCGGGGTTGGTGGAGGCGATGAGGTGCGAGTGGCCGTCGGCGTGCTGGAGGCCCTCGCCGGTCATGGTGGTGCGTCCCGCGGTGGCGCCGACGACGAAGCCGCGGCCCAGCTGGTCCGCGAGCGCCCAGAACTGGTCGGCTGTGCGCTGCCAGCCGAACATCGAGTAGAAGATGTAGAAGGGGATCATCGGCTCGCCGTGCGTCGCGTACGACGTCGCGGCGGCGGTGAAGGAGGCGAGTGAACCGGCTTCCGTGATGCCCTCGTTGAGGATCTGACCGCTGATGGATTCCTTGTAGTAGAGGAGCTGGTCGCGGTCGACGGGCTCGTACGTCTGGCCCTTGGGGGAGTAGATCCCGGCGGACGGGAACAGCGACTCCATGCCGAAGGTGCGGGCTTCGTCGGGGGCGACGGGCACCCAGCGGGCGCCGGTCTCGTTCTCCCGCATCAGGTCTTTGACCAGGCGCACGAAGGCCATGGTGGTGGCGATCTCCTGGTTGCCCGACCCCTTCGCGAGCGCGGCGAACGGCTTGTCGGCCGGGGTGGGCAGCGGACGGGGTACGATCCGGCGGGCCGGCGCGGGGCCGCCGAGTGCGCGGCGACGTTCCTGAAGGTAGGCGCCCTCCTCGGAGTCGGCCCCCGGGTGCACATAAGGCACCAGGCCCTCACCCAACCGGGAGTCGGGGATGGGAAGGCCGAGGAGGTCACGCATGACGCGGAACTCCTTGCCGGACAGCTTCTTCATCTGGTGGTTGGCGTTGCGCGACTCGAAGCCGGGGCCCAGCGTCCAGCCCTTGACGGTCTGGACGAGGACGACGGTCGGCGCGCCACGGTGGTCGAGCGCGGCCCGATAGGCGGCGTGGACCTTGCGGGGCTCGTGTCCGCCGCGCGAGGTGCCGATGATGCGGGCGAGGTCCTCGTCGCTGTAGGGGCGGGCGAGTCCGGCGAGCGCGCCGGTGAACAAATGCTCGCGGATGTACGCGCCGTCGCGGGCGGCGAAGGTTTGCAACTGTCCGTCGGGCAGGGTGTCGAGAGCGTTGAGGAGCAGCCCGTCGGAGTCGGTGGCCAGCAAGCCGTCCCACTCCACGCCCCAGGGCACCTTGACGACGTTCCAGCCGGCCGCGCGGAACTGGGCCTCCAGTTCCTGCATGATCTTGAAGTTGCCGCGCACCGGGCCGTCGAGGCGCTGCAGGTTGCAGTTGATGACGAAGGTGAGGTTGTCGAGTTCCTCGCGGGCGGCGAGTGCGAGGGCAGCCGTGGACTCGGGCTCGTCCATCTCGCCGTCGCCGAGGAACGCCCAGACGTGGCAGTGGCTGGTGTCCTTGATCCCGCGGTGATGCAGGTAGCGGTTGAAGCGTGCCTGGTAGATCGCCGAGAGCGGGCCGAGCCCCATGGACACGGTCGGGAACTCCCACAGCCAAGGCAGCCGCCGAGGGTGCGGGTAGGACGGCAGACCGCCGCCACCCGCTTCCATCCGGAAGCGGTCCAACTCCGCTTCGTTCAGGCGTCCTTCGAGGAAGGCGCGGGCATAGACACCGGGGGAGGCGTGGCCCTGGACGTAGAGCTGATCGCCGCTGCCGTCGGCATCCTTGCCCTTGAAGAAGTGCTGGAAGCCGACCTCGTAGAGCCACGCGGCAGACGCGTAGGTGGCCATGTGCCCGCCCAGGCCGCCGCGTTCGTTGCCACGGGTGACCATGACAGCGGCGTTCCACCGGTTCCACGCCGTGATCCGTGCCTCCATCGCCTCGTCGCCGGGATAGGCCGGCTCGGCGGAGGTCGGGATCGTGTTGACGTACGGAGTCACGGACTGCGGCGGCAGAGGTACTCCCACCTGGCGCGCGTGGTCGACGACTCGCTGCAGCAGTCGCCCCGTGCGCTGGGGACCGACGGCGCCGACCGCACCGTCCACGGAAGCGAGCCATTCGGCCACTTCCTCGGGATCGGGTTCGGGCAGCTGGTCCAGCTGGTGGTTCAAGAACATGGGATCACCCTTCTGTGACGCGGGCCGACCGGAACCGGATAGGCCTTTGGCGGCCGGTTGTCTGGTGGAACCGGCCAGCTGTGGTCGTCGAACCCTTGCACTCGCTCTTCCGGATTGTGGAAGATCAATTTCTCATACAGAAACCACGTGCCGTCAGGTCGCGCAGGCAAGCGCTACTGACCAGCAATGTTCAATGATCGATCAAATGTGTTTACGCATCACCGTTGTTCGGCCAGCTCGTCGGCGGTGCGCAGGATCGTCTCCCATGCGCTCGGATCGTCTCGAGTGATCGTCGGGAAGCCGGTTCCGTAGGCTCCGTGCCAGGTCGCCTCGACGCCCGGATTGGCCCACTCGCGACCGTCGGACGTGAAGACGTGCGGACTGCACCGAACTCGGTGGCGACGGGCGCATTCGAAGTCGAGCGTCACGAGGCGACGGGCCCGACCGTCGTCCAGGCCTGCCGCGACCAGTTCTTCACGCACTTCGGGGGTTTCGCGAGCAAGGGCGATGATCTCGGAGCGGGCACCGATGGGCCTGCTGTGGGCCCAGAACGCCCGGCGTATGGCCAGGTCGAGCGCCTCGGCCGCGGCAGGCCCCTGCTCCTTGGCCAACTGCACTGCCTCCAGGGCGAACAGTGAGGTGGACGGGAACTTCCAGTCGGGTGGGCGCCACATCTGCCATCCGGCGTTCGGTTCGATATGCGCGATCCCTCCGACCTCGGAGTCGGTGCCACGGCGTGGACTTGGCCCGTCGTTGAACAGTTCCAGAGGGGAGGCGCGGTGGTCGATCCGGATCCGCTCGGTCAGGCCGAGTCGTTCCCGTGTGCTGTGCAGGCGATGCAAGGCGACGTGTGCGAAGGAGCACCAGATGTCCGAGAAGATCGTCAGAGTGCCCGGGGGCGTGGTGGTGCGCGGGTCGGCGAGCCGCGCGACATGGCGCGGCGGTACGTCGTCTGCGAGGTTCTGGGCGTCGGTCGTAGCCATCAAGCATTCTTCGATTCATGCGCATAGTCCATGATGTGCAGTTCCATCAGGCGTCCCAGGTGCGGGTCGCCCCGGCGTAGACCTTCGACAATCTCTTCGTGATCCTCCGCGTTGTCGTGCAGCTCGGTGCGCAGCCACCGAAGAGAGAGGCGGGTCCAGGCCTCCACGCCGAGCCAGTCCCAGTGCCGGATCAGTACGGGGTTTCCGCATGCGTGGACGATGGCGCGGTGGAAGGCCACGCCGTGCAGGGCCTGGCTGTCAATGTCCCCCTCGACGGCCGCGCGGCGCATCGCGAGCAGGTGTTGCTCCAGTGCGGCGACGTTCCCGGCCAACCGGGGGGCGGCCAGCGTGACGGCGCGGCGCTCCAGGGATGCCCGCACAAGGTACACATCTCGGAGTCGATCCAAGGTCAACTCCCGTACGCGAGCACCCTTGTTGGGCGTGGACGTCACGAGTTCCATGGTCTCCAGCTCGCGCAGTGCCTCGCGCACCGGCGCCTGGCTGATGCCTAGTTCGATCGCGATCCGGCGCTCGACGATGCGGTCTCCGGGCTCCCAGCGGCCGGCCACCAGGCCTTCGAGGACGAATGTACGCACGCGTTCATGCAGAGGGACTCGCTCCAGTGAGAAGCCGGGCCCGGTCACTCCGGAGGGCGGGGGAGCTGCGGGGCTCGTGGGGAGTGACAACTCGGCTCTCCTCTGCTCACCATTTGCGCAATGATCGATCATTTTCACAACTAGGGTACTCGACGAATCGCATCCGCGGCTACCTCTGCTGCCGCGGATGGATGTCGCGGACGTGGGCCCGGCCCGCGACGCCGGCCGCTTGGCCTCGCCCGGGGAGAAGCGTGACCGGGCAGTTGCTCGACCTCGCTCAGCACGAGAGGCGGCGGTGTACTGCTCGGCTGCAGGGGAGGCGCACGCCGAGGACGAGGGCGGACCTTTCGTGCGCCTTGTCCGCATTGCGTAGCAGGGTGGAGGGTGGTCGAATCGTTGAGCAGCAACGATCGCGAAAGCCCCTCGCCGGGGCATGAGCAGGAGCCGGGCCCGCAGCCCCTCCGCTGTGAGCCGCGCGCCGTGAGAAACGCGGGAGCACGACGGCGGCGCGCGTACGCGATGCTGCTGCTGCCCGGACAAACCGGCGGAACACGAGGCCTCGTAAGGCTGTGAGAACTGTTCCCCGGCCCGGTACCCCAGCGATCAGGACCACGGGAGCGCTCGGAGAGCGCCGAACGTCCCGCGCCCGAAGCGCCAAGGAGCTCGAAGGATGACCAGCAAACCAATCCGTGACCAGGAAACCGACGGGCTGCTGACGCCGAAGAACGCGGCGCTCGTCATCATCGACTACCAGCCTGTTCAAGTGAACTCGATCGACTCCATGGATCGGCAGCTGCTGGTCAACAACGTCGTGGGGCTGGCGAAGATCGGCCGGACCTACGGACTGCCGATCATTCACTCGACCGTCAACGTCGAGACCGGGCTCAACAAACCGGCGATCCCGCAACTGCGCGACGTCCTCGCCGGTCTGCCGACGTACGACCGCACGTCGATCAACGCGTGGGAGGACCAGGAGTTCGTCGACGCGGTCGAGGCCACGGGCCGGCGAAAGCTGATCATGGCGGCCCTCTGGACGGAGGCCTGCCTGACGTTCCCCACCTACGACGCCCTGCACGAGGGCTACGAGGTGTACCCCGTGGTGGACGCGGTCGGCGGCACGTCGCTCACGGCCCACGAAACCGCACTGCGCCGCATGGAACAGGCGGGCGCACAACTGATCACATGGGCCCAGCTCCTGTGCGAACTCCAGCGTGACTGGTCCCGCAAGGACACCGCCGACCAGTTCGTGAAGTTGTTCATCGAGACCGGAGGCACGGCCGGGCTGCAGTTCGCCAACGACCGCGACCAGGGCTGAACGGCCGAGCGCCGGCCGGCCCCGCTGCCGGAGCGGGGCCGGCCGGTCTGCGACATGGCAGTGCGAAGACCACGCGCATGACGGAACTCCTGACCGTCGGCGCGCACAGTAAGGTGAGCACATGGCCACGAACGCGCTCGTACCTCCCGGGAAGGGTGCCGCCGTCGCTCCGGGGGATCTCGTCCGGCATCTGGGGATCATCCTTCGGGGGTTCCAGACCCGTTTCGAGACCGCGATGGACGGGATGCCGGCGGGCGTGCGCGGATATCACATCCTGTCGACCGTCGTGTACGGGAATCCGCCCAATCAGCAGGCGATCGGTACTCACCTGGGGATCGACCGCACGGTCCTGACCTACCTGATCGACACGCTCGTCGATGCCGGCCTGGTCGAGCGCGTCCCCGACCCGGTGGACCGCCGCGCACGAAAGATCGTGGTCACCGCCTCGGGTGCCGAGACACTGACCCGTTACGAGGAGCGCGTGGCCGCCGTGGAGGCCGATCTGCTGTCGGTCCTGTCCCCGCAGGAGGCCGCGGCGCTGACGGCGCTGACGGGGCGTCTGTCCCTGCACATCCACCGTGCGCACCCGGGGGTCAACCCCTGCGAGGCGATGGACCACCTCTGACGCCGCCCCCGGGCCGGGGAGCGCGAGAGCGCGCGCAATGCGGGGCGGGCCGCCGACATGGCGGCCCGCCCCGGCGCTTCACGGAGGCGCCGGCCGAGCGGCGCCTCCGTCGATCACACGCCGGCGGCGGCGAGCGTGAGCTCGGCTGCCGAGACGACGAGCAGAACGCCGGCGCCGGGCGTTCCCTTGACGTCCTTGACCCGCAGGTGGGCGATCACGGCGCCCAGGAAGTACAGGACCACGCCCGCGGCCGCCGCGACGCCGAGCGGACGGTAGCCGATGCCGACGAGCAGGCCGACCGCCCCGGCGAACTCCAGAACGGCCAGCACCGGCACCATGCCGGGCGAGACTCCCACGGCGGTCATGGCCGGCATGATCTTCGGGTCCTTGACGAGCTTGCCCCGCCCCGAGACGACCAGCATCAGCGACAGCAGGACAGCGAGAACGGTATAGGCGATAAACATGGATTCTCCGGTGTGACGGGCGGGTCGGGCAGACCCCGAGGTCAAAGTGTGGTCGACCAATCATCTATCTGGCAACTTATCTGCTGGGCAGACTATATGCTGTGGGTGTCGGTTCCGCCGCCCTCCAGGAGAGGGCATGGGCGGGATGCCGCGACGCCTTCACACGTTTCACTCGCACTCGCACTCACACTTGGCCGACCAAGTATGTGGCTGCCGGCCCTCTCGGCAGCTACCGAGCCTGGTCAGGTCTCGGTGCGCTCACCGCTCAGTACCAAGGAGAAGTTCCGCATGTCCCTGTTCGACCCCGTACGTCATGGCCGCCTGGAGCTGCCCAACCGCATGGTGATGGCCCCGATGACCCGCAGCCGCGCCAATGGGGACGGCGTTCCCACACCGAGTATGGCCACCTACTACGCCCAGCGCGCCTCGGCGGGCCTGATCCTCACCGAGGGCACCCAGCCGTCGTTGCAGGGGCAGGGCTACCCGATGACCCCCGGCATCCACACCAACGAGCAGGTGGCCGGGTGGCGTACGGTGACCGACGCCGTGCACGCGGCCGGCGGACGCATCCTCCTCCAGCTCCAGCACTCGGGACGGGTGGGCCACCCCGGCGTCAACGGCCTCACCCCCGTCGCTCCGTCCGCCGTCCGCGCCGACGGGCAGATCTTCACCCCGGAGGGGCCCAAGGGCTACGTCGAACCGCGCGCCCTGACCACCGCCGAGGTCGAGGACAAGGTGGCGGAGTTCGCGCGTGCCGCCGAGCGAGCGGTCGAGGCCGGTTTCGACGGCGTCGAGCTGCACAGTGCCATGGGGTACTTGCTCCACCAATTCCTCTCGGACAACGCCAACCTGCGCACAGACGTCTACGGCGGCTCCCTCCGAAACCGCATCCGTTTCGTCGTCGAAGTGGTCGAGGCCGCGGCCGACGCGATCGGAGCCGACCGGGTGGGGCTACGGATCTCACCCGCCAAGGCGCTCAACGACATCACCGAGAGCGACAGCGCGGCGCTGTACACCGCGCTGCTCAATGAGCTGGCGCCGCTGGGCCTGGCTCACCTGCACCTGGTCGCCGCGGAGGACGAGGACGTCAACGAAAAGATCCGCGCCGCCTGGCCGGGCCTCCTCATGGTCAACCCGCTCAACTCCTTCCCGCAGCCTCCCGAGGACGGCGGCCGCGAGAACGCGGAACAGTGGCTGCGCCGGGGCGCGGACCTGATCTCGTTCGGACGGGGATTCCTCGCCAACCCGGACCTGGTCGCACGCTTCCGCGCCGGCGCACCGCTCAACGCCCTTGTTCCCGAGGGCTTGTACGGCGGCGGTGACGGCGGTTACATCGACTATCCGGTTCTGGGCTCCAAGGCCTGACGCGCCCCGAGGCCCGCAGGGGTCGCAGTACACGGTGTACTGCGTCGGCACCCGGTGTGGTCCGCCGGCTTCCTGGTCCTGGCCGCGCTGGTGGCCTTCGCCCTCTCGACCACCGCCATCCCAAAGCCACCGGTGGCTCGGTGGCGGCGCGGCCCGCCGTCGAGGACGAGCCGGTGACTGCACCCTGACGGCCGCTGGTCGGGCCGGGTTCCTGCACCTGAACCCCGGGCCGGGAGTGCGGGGGTGGGGGAGTGCGGGGGTGGGGGAGTGCGGATGGTGGTGGTGCGGGCGAGGAGGTGCTGCTCCTGGGCGGTGGCCTGTCCGGCGCCGGCACGGCGCATCAGCTGCCTGCCCAGCGTCCTCGGACGCTCAACCAGCCTAAGCTGTCCCGTAACGAGGTCCCGGTGACGTGCCCTGATGAGTGGACGGCAGGCAAACACATCGGGCCCTGGGACTGTTGGCTCAGAACGAATCACCATGCCAGTGGGTTGCTCCCGTGGCCTGCAGCGTGGCGCGTATCGCCTCCGGCGGGGCAAGGAGCGGGCGGGCCATACCCACCGTCTGCGTCCGCTCCCGGGCCTGATCCTGGGCGAGAAGCCGGGGCAGGGCAGCGCGGACGGCTGGGTCCTCGGGGAGGTGGGCCCGGCCGACTGCGGCGCCCGCCGCACGGGCCCGGCGGGCCACCGCAGCGAGCAACTCACCGAGGGCTGCCGGTGCGGCTTCCGTCACCGCGCACTCGCGGACCTCGACGGCCTCGCCGATGTGCTGGGTCACGGTGTAGCCGACCGCCGTCCCTCCGTTGTCCTCGGCGATGAGCCATTCGGCGTCGGGGCCGTACCAGGCGGGCACGCGGTGGATCCAGTCGTTGGCCGTCCGCACCGCGGTGAGTGGGCGTGCGGCGTTGAATCCGGCGTGCAGTTCTGCCAGCCGCGGGGCGTCGGTCGGGGTGGCCGCACGGATGCGGAAGCGGGGCTCGGGTGGGCCGACAGTGGCGAGCGGGCCCTCGGCCCAGGAGGTGCGGAAGCCGGTCCAGCCCGAGCGCTCGTAGACCCCGGGAGTGGCCGTGAACAACAGGGACCATGTGCAGGACTCAGCGGTCATGGCCTCGGCGGCAATGGAGAGCAGCCGGCGAACCAGGCCCTGGCCCCGTGCCTCGGGGCGGGTGGCGACATTGCCGATACCGCCCACCCGTTCGACCCGGCCGCGGGCGTCGCGGAGCTGCCGCGGCACGTAGCAGACGACGGCGTCGACCGTGTCACCGCGCGCGGCCACGAAGGTCCGCCGGTGGCGGTCGGGGTCCAGGGCGTGCAGCGCCGGGAGGTGCGGGGCGTCGAAGCAGATCGCCCATAGCGCGTGCACGGCTGCCTCGTCGGCCGGGGCGAGGGTGCGCAAGGTGTGTGTCATGGCGTCAAGTTTCCTTCTGTGCTGGCCCGGTCACCGAAGGGTGGCAGAGCTGAGCGTCGTACGCCGCGTACGCGGCGGGGGCGGAGAAGCGCATCCGGTGCATCTGTCGCGGTCGAAGGGGAACGCGCCGTCGATCGGGGTCCGGACCGTGCCGAGCGCGAGGGCGTCGGCGGTGATGCCGTGCGGTGCGAGTTCGACGGCGAGGGCTGAGCGCCGCATCGGCGACACCGGGCCACGGCGTACGGTCGCCGTGGCCCGGTGTCCGCGCTGTGGATGTCACCCACGCCTGGTCTTTTGAAGGCTCACCGCGTCGACGTATCCGGTCATGAGGTTCCACGCGGACGAGTAGAGCGAGACGCGGACCGACGCCGTACCAGGCGGAGCCGTACCACTCGCCTGCGCGTCGATCCAGCGCCGCTGGTCCGCGCCGCGGAGCGGTGCGCTCGCCATCCGGCCGACCGGCTGGCCGGCCCTGTCGAGGAAGCTCAGCAGCAGCACCGAATCGTCGGTGCTTCCGTCCTCGATGTACACCTTGGCGCGGGCCCGGTAGTACGCCCCCGCGGCAGCCGGCACCGGCTCACCGGTCAGCTCCGCCGACGCCTCGGGGCCGCTCCGGGCCGCATCGACGATCTTCATGCTGCGTCTGCCGGTGTACGCCCGCTCCTGGGAGAGGGTGAACAGGGCGCCACCGCCCTGCCACCCTGGGACGGCGCCGTCGTCCAGCGGCGCCACCTCGAAGCCGGCGTTGCCGACGGCCACGGTACGGGCATGTCCGTGGCGCACCGGAATCATCCGCAGCCGGGACTCCGCCGTCTTGCCGAGGAAGTAGATGTTCTCGTGGCCGTCGGCGTCCCGGGCCAGGGTCATGAAGGCGACCTCCTCGGCGTAGTCGCCGAGTGTCACGTGGTCCATGGTCTTGGGGTCCACAACGGTGAGCTTGCCGGCCAGGGTGGTGTACAGCAGGCCGTCGGCGCCAAAGCGGAGGTAGACCGGCCGCCACATGCCGTAGTGCTTCACCTCGGGGTAGACGTTCTTGTACTTGACGACCTGGAGGGTGCCCGGGTCCATCGCGAACAGGAATCCGTCGGCCGCGCCCCACAGCAGGCCGTCACGGCCGAAGCCGAGACCGCTGATCATCTTCGGGCTGTCGAGGCCGGGGAGGCCGAGGGCGAACTCCTTGACCTTGCGTTCGCCGGCGACGTCCCAGACGAACATCTTGGCCTCGGACTCGGTGGCGTCGGTCCCCAGACCGCCGTAGACGGTGGTGGAGCCGTAGATTCGTCCGCCGCGCTGGGCGAGACCGGCGACGCTCTGGTTGTGGACGATGTCGGGGTAGGTCTTCTTCTCGCCGTCGTCGGGGTCGTAGATGGTCAGCGCGCCGCCGAGCTTTCCGTAGTCGGGGATGGAGCCGATGAGCAGCTTGCCGTCATGGGCCTTCATCACGTACGGCCGGTCCTGTTCGGAGCCGAGACGGAACTTCTCGGAGACGGCCGGGGTCGCCGCGTCCAGCTTCGCCGAGGAGATGATGCCTCCGGGGTAGATGCCGAAGTACATCGTGTCGCCCAGGCCCGCCATGCCCTCGGCCTGGCCCATCGGGAAGCGGGTGGTGCGGCCGGTGCGCGGGTCGAATCGGGACCCGGTGCCGCCGGGGTAGCCGCTCATGAACAGTGTGCCGTCCGGCGCCGCCTCCAGATTGTGCAGCGGGTTCGGCGCGCCCTGCACCACCGAGGGCAGCGCCTTGCTCCGTCGTGACGCGATGTCGAAAGCGGTGATCGTGCCGCCCGACTGCAGGGTGACGAGCGAGGTCCCGGGGAGGTCCGGATCATTGAGCGGTATCCAGGCGGCACCGCGCAGCGAGGTACCGAAGGCGATTCCGGTCGAGCGGGACTCCAGCGTCGCCGTGTCGATCTCGTACAGCTCGCGGTTGTTGGTGACGTACACCTTCCCGTCCCGCGACTGAAGCTGGTTGAAGGAGAAGACCCCCGCGTCGGAAGGCGTGTTCTTGCCGACGGACTTTTCGCTCCACTTGCCGGCATCGAGGTCGTAGAAGAGCAGCTTCATCTGCGGGTCGCTGAACTTGACGAACAGCCAGCCGTCGACGACCGTCATGTCGTAGGCGAAGGGCACCTTCTGGGGCTCCACTCCGAGGAGCGCCGGGACCTGGTCGGAGATCTTCGTCTTCGTACCGGTGGCGGTGTCGAGCCGGATGACGTCACCGACGGAGCCCACGCCCGCGTAGACGGATCCGTCGTGGTAGGCGATGGAGCGCACGTACTGCTGGCCGGGCACCATCTGCCCGTAGTCGTGGAAGCCCTTGCTCTGCGGGTCGTATCTGAACACCTTGCCGTTGGGGAAGGTGCCGATCCAGACATTGCCCTCCGGGTCCGTGGTCATCGACCACAGCGACTTCTCGCCCGGAACGGTGCCGAGCTTGCGCACTTCCTTGTCGGCCGGGCTGTAGCTCCACAGCTCTCCCGTCTGGCCGCCGGTGATGGCGGCGATGTAGACGGTGCCGTCGGGGCCGATCGCATGCCGCCAGGACTGCTGCACGCCAGGCAGCGTGAACGAGCGCAGCAGCCGGTTGTCCCGGATGTCGATGACGTTGAAGATCGCGTTCTCGGCGGAGACCGTCGTGTACATCGCGGGCCGGCCGTCCTCCGTGCCCACCACGGCGTCGTTGATGGAGACCGTTTCCTGCTGGACGCCGAGGTCGGCCTCGGGGCCGAACCACGTCCGGTCCAGTGCCGATTTACTGGTGCCGCCACCTCCCCGGGCCGCGGCCAAGGGTGCAGGGCCCGCGACCAGAACGGTCAGGGCGAGCAGCAGGATGAGGAGTGGTCTAGGGCGTTTTCGGGCCACCGTGGTCCCTTCAGATTATGAGAGTCTTCCCAATAAGTGGGCGTTTTGTTCGCGACTTGAGCGGCCTCAGCGTTCTCCTGGCGCTTGACCACCGCAATGTTTTCGTGGACTCTCTGATTAATCCCTATGGCTGAAACGACGTCAAGAGGAGTACATGGACGCATCCCGACCCGCCGGCGGTGACTTGGCGCAGCTGCGTCGGCTCAACGCGTTCGGCGCGCTGCGGGCGCTGAGAAGTGCCGACGCGCCGGTAACGCTGACCGAGCTGGCAACGCTCACCGGTCTCTCCCGCGCCTCGGCGGAGGACCTCGCCACCGAGCTGACCGACCAGGGGTGGGCGGCCGAAGTCCCGCCCTCGCCCGGCGCGGTGGGGCGGCCGGCCCGCCGTTACCGGTTCCGGGCCGAATCCGGTTACGTCTTCGGGCTGGACATCGGCGCCCACAGCGTCCTCGCCGTGCTCGCCGACCTCTGCGGCACGGTCGTCACCACGGCCCGCCGAACGGTGCCGCCGGACATCCGGCGCGCCGACCGGCTTGCCGTCATCGGCGACGTGATGACCGAGTGCCTGGACGACGCGGGAATCGACGTCCACCGGATCTGGACGATCAGCGCCGGCACCACCGGCGTCGTCGGCCCGGAGGGAGACGTCGTACTCGCGGGAGCGGCCGCCGACTGGACCGGTGTACGGCTCGCCGAACACCTGGCCGAACGCTGCGCCGGGGCGGTCCTGGTGGACAACGACACCCGGCTGGCCGCACTCGCCGAGCAACGCCTCGGAGCGGCACGGGACATCGAGGACGCCGTCTACATCCACGCCGGTCTCGGCCTCAGCGCGGCGCTGATCATCGGCGGCCGGGTGCACCGGGGATACGGCGGCGCGGCGGGCGAGATCGGCAGCTTCCCCGTTACCCCCTGGGCGACCGCCGCCACCCGCCTGGCGTGTTGTCCCGCCGTCCCGTCCGACGTACCCCCGCGGAACGCCGCCGCCCATGTGCTGGCCGCCGCCCGCCGGGGCGACACCGTCGCCGTGCGCGCCGTCGACCGCTACGCCAGCGACGTGGCCCTCGGCCTCGCGGCCATGGTGCTGACCGTCGACCCGCAACGGGTCGTGCTGGGCGGGGGACTGGCCCAGTCCGCCGACGTCCTGCTTCCCCGCCTCCGTAACCGTCTGGAGCCGCTGTGCATCCGGGTCCCCGATCTCCAGCCGTCCTCGCTCGGCGACGACCGGGTCGCGCTCGGTGCGATCTGGCGAGCCGTCGAGCACGTCGAGACGACGTATCTCGCGCACAACCGGCGGCCCACGGCGGCGCGCCCGTGAACGGCCGTTCCGGACCTCCCGTCCGGTAACCGTTGACGGCTCCGCGTCCAGGCATCGCCGCGGGAGACGCCTCCCGGCCCCACCGCACGCCTTGTCCGTCGCGTGCCTTTCCTTCACCTCCAGGGAGCTCTTGGGAATGTCCATGCACCTTCCGATATCCGATCGGCCCGTCCGCGTGGCTCTCGTCGGCGCCGGCAACCGCGGCCTCACCTATGCCGCGTGGATCAAAGCCCACCCCGAACGCGCCCGCCTCGTGGCCGTGGCCGATCCCCGGCCGGCGGCCCGCGCCGCGGCCGGGGCGGAGCTCGAGTTCGACGACTGGCGGCCGCTCGTCGAGGGGGACGCCATCGCCGACGCCGTCATCGTCGCCACCCAGGACCGCAATCACGTCGAGCCCGTCCTAGCGCTGGCGCGGGCCGGGTACGCGATCCTCGCCGAGAAGCCGCTCGCGCCGACCGAGGAGGAGACCCGGCGGATCGTCGAGGGCGTGGAGAAGGCGGGCGTACTCTTCGCCGTCTGCCATGTCCTGCGGTACACGCCCTACACCGACCTGGTGAAGGAGGTCGTGGACTCCGGTGTGCTTGGGCAGTTGGTCTCCATCGATCATCTGGAGCCGGTGGGCTGGTGGCACTACGCCCACAGCTATGTGCGCGGTCCGTGGCGCAGCGAGAAGGATTCCTCGCCGATGCTGCTCGCCAAGTCCTGCCACGACCTGGACTGGATCACGTACGTCATGGGCGGCCGGATCGAGCAGGTCGCCAGCTTCGGTGGGCTCAAGCACTTCCGGCCGGAGAACGCCCCGGCCGGTGCCGCGGAGCGGTGTGTCGACTGTGCGGTCGAGCCCGGCTGCCCGTACAGCGCGCCGAAGCTGTACTTTCCGACGCTGCGCGAGAAGGGCGCGGTCTGGCCGGTCACCCACGTCACGGACTCCACGGACGAGACCGAGTTGCTGACCGCGCTGCGCGAGGGCCCGTACGGTCTGTGCGCGTACCGGGGCGACAACGATGTGGTCGACCACCAGGTCCTCGCCATGCAGCTGTCCGGCGGCATGACCGCGACGTTCACCATGGTCGCCTTCACCGAACAGACCGACCGCCAGACACGGATCTTCGGCTCGCACGGCTGGCTGCGCGGCGACGGCAAGCGCGTCACCGTCCACGACTTCCGCACCGACGAGGTCACCGTCCACGAGGTCGACGCGAGCGGTTCCAATGCCGCCGAGGGACACGGCGGCGGAGACACGGCGTTGGTTGATGCCTTCGTCCACGCTGTTGCGACTGGTGACCCGGCTGCGGTGCGTTCCGGTCCTGCTACGTCGCTCGGCAGTCATCTGGCGGCGTTTGCCGCCGAGCGTGCCCGGCACACCGGCACCGTTCAGACGGTGCCGGCCCGGTGACTCCCCACCGGATGCCGTCCCCTCTTCCCCGTCCCACCCTCATGCCCTCGGAGGCCCCTCTCATGTCCCGTTTTCTCACCCGTCGTTCCAGAGTCCGTGCGGTTGCCGTGCCGGTGGTGGTCACCGTGCTGGCCGCCGGTGTGCTGGCCGGCTGTTCCAGCGGCGGCGACGACAACACCGTCACCATGTGGACCTACCCGGTCATCTTCGACGAGGCGAAGA
>NZ_JBIAUE010000032.1:0-62741 GCF_042892615.1 Streptomyces sp. NPDC001750
ACCGCGGCCAACTCCCCACCCATCACACCTGGTCAACGACACACCGATCAAACGGACACGCCACCGACGAAAGAACCTGACCAAGCACTACTAGGGACTCCAGGGTCTGTCTTCGGACTGCCGTTGCTCGGCCGGAGGCGGGGCCGTGCGTACCAGGCGTCGCACGGCAGGCGGCAGTTCGACGACGGGCCCTGGCGCCGGGAGCGACAGCACCAGGCCCTGCCGTCGTCATGTTGCGAACTGCAATCTGTCATTTGCCGCTTGCGGCTGGCGGC
This sequence comes from Streptomyces sp. NPDC001750, assembly GCF_042892615.1. Taxonomy (NCBI): domain Bacteria; kingdom Bacillati; phylum Actinomycetota; class Actinomycetes; order Kitasatosporales; family Streptomycetaceae; genus Streptomyces; species Streptomyces sp. NPDC001750. The sequence continues at coordinate 276 of NZ_JBIAUE010000032.1, forward strand.
TTGCGGCCTGCGGCCTGCCGTGCGACGCCCGACCGGCACGTCCGTCGGCCTCCGGCCGGTGAGAAGCCCGGAGTTCGGGGCCGCCCGGTGAGCCGGTCCGGCGCCCGGAGCCCGTACGAAAGCACGTCACCGCACAGGAGTACGCCACCCGTGCGGAAGAGCGCCTCACATCTGGAAACTCATCCACGCGGGTGGCGCAGTCGTGCCGAGACCCAGCGGGCCCGGCGGCGCAGGATACGCGGGATGCCGAGCCGGGGATCGTGCATCACCTGCATGTCATGCACCCGGCCCTGGGGGCCGCCCCTCTCGTGATTGCCCGGATCCGCCGTGGCGGTCGAGCGACGGTTGCGTGCTGCGTCACCGATGTCGTGCGTCCAGCCCATACCTCGACGTCTGCCCGTGCCTCATGGTCGGTAACCGCCCGTCCGTCAGCCAATTGGCCTATGCGGCGGGCAATTGGCGTTCGTCGGACTACCGTGTGTGCGGCTACCGGTCGGGCTCGGTGTCCTTGAGCCAGTTGATGAGTTCGGCTGAGAATCCGGCCGGATCCTCCTCGTGAGGGAAGTGCCCCAGACCGTCGAAAAGTCGCCAACGGTACGGCGCCTCGACGTACTCGCCGGATCCCGCCGCGCTCCGGGTACGGACTGCCGGATCGAGTGAGCCGTGCAGGTGCAGCGTGGGGACGCGCACCGGCAGCTTCATCCGCCGGTTGAACTGGATTCCGTCCGGACGGGCCAGGGAGCGCACCATCCACCGGTACGGCTCGATCGAGCAGTGCGCGGTCGACGGGATGCACATCGCGCGCCGGTAGACGTCGAGCGTCGCGTCGTCGGGGAACTCAGGGGTCCGGGGACCCGCCCAGTCATGGATCAGCCGTCCCACCAACGCCGCGTCGTCCGCGACGAGCTGACGCTCCGGCACCCAAGGGCGCTGGAAGCCCCACACGTACGACCCCGCGCGGGACTGCGCGAAGTCGGAGAGCATCGAGGAACGCCAACGGCGCGGGTGCGGCATTGAGGAGACCACGAGACGGCGCACCAGCTTCGGCCGCATCACGGCGGCCGTCCATGCGAGGTAGCCGCCCAGGTCATGACCGACGAGTGCCGCGTCCGGTTCGCCGAGCGAGCGGATCACGCCTGTGACGTCGAGCGCCAGATTGGCGGGGTCGTACCCCCGGGGCGTACGGTCGCTGCCGCCCACGCCCCGCAGATCCATCGCTACAGCGCGGTATCCGGCGTCGGCCAGGGCGGTGAGCTGGTGCCGCCAGGTCCACCAGAACTGCGGGAAACCGTGCAGCAGCAGAACGAGCGGTCCCTCACCGAGCTCGGCGATGTGGAAGCGGGCGCCGTTCGCCGCCACGTCGCGGTGGGTCCACGGTCCGTCGAGCCGGACCGGCCCTCCGGCACCGGCCGGTCCGGGCCTGCCGGCGTCGGAGGGCGTGCCGTCCCGGCCCGACCGGCCTTTCGGATCTCCCGAGCGGCCTTTCGGACCTACCGGGTCGGACGCACTGGAATCGTGGACCATCATGTGGTCGAGCGTGCCACAGTCGGCGCCTCGTCCTGTGCCGGAACCGCCTCCAGAGCCTTGTCCGCCCGGGTGCTGCCGGTGATGGCCGGACGGCCCGTCCCCGCCGCGGTGGTGGCGCGCGGATGGGGCTTGACGCCCTGGAGGACCGCCGCCGTCTGCTTGGCCGAGGCGATGGACCTCTCCGGCGGCTTCACCTTCTTGAACTTGGCGACGGCGAACAGGGCGAGCAGCGCGCCCAGGACGATGAACGCTCCGCCGACGATCAGGAACGACCAGGCCAGCCCGAGTCCCAGGTTGTGGATTCCGTACGCCGCCGCGAAGCTCAGTACCGGGATCGCGAACAGAAGCAGCACGCCCGCGATGATGATCACCACGCTGCCGGTGACTCCACGCTTGACGTCCTGGCGTACTTCCGCCTTGGCCAGGGCGATCTCGTCGTGCACCAGTGCGGACATCTCGGCCGTCGCCGCGGCGACCAACTGTCCGAGACTGCGGTCGGTGTTGCCCGCCATGTTGCCGGGGTCGCTCATCCCTGACTCCCTACTTCTGCTCTCCTGCTCAACACATCTGGTGTCAGATCATGCCGGACTGTCCGGCTTGCTGCTCGCTGCCCCCGCCAGTCGGGCAAGGCGTCGGTGTTCGGCCGCCTTCTTCTCGTGGATCGCGGCCATCCGCAGGTGGTACTCCGGATCGCCCTGCTCATAGATATCGGGCACGCCGTCCTGGTCCTCGTCGAGCTCCTCGGCCTCGTGCAGCATCCGATATTTGCGTACGCGGAGTTTGAGCAGCGTTCCGGAGAACAGCGCGGCCGTGAGGGAACCGATCAGCACGGCGGCCTTGATCTCGTTGATCGTGTCCGCGTCGCCGACGAAGGCAAGCTCGCCGATGAGGAGCGAGACGGTGAAGCCGATGCCCGCCAGCGACGCGACCGCGAAGACGTCCGCCCAGGCCAGGTCCTTGTTCAGCTCCGCCTTGGTGAAGCGGGTGGCCAGCCAGGTGCCCCCGAAGATGCCGATCGTCTTACCGACGACCAGCCCCAGAACGACCCCGAGCGTCTCGGGCCGGGTGAAGACGTTCGCCAGCGCTCCGCCGGAGAGGGACACCCCGGCGGAGAAGAGGGCGAACAGCGGTACGGCGACACCGGCCGAGAGGGGGCGTACCAGGTGTTCGATGCGCTCACCGGGGGAGTGCGTCTCGCCGTCCTGCCGGGTGCAGCGCAGCATGAGGCCCATGGCGACCCCGGCGATGGTGGCGTGGATGCCGCTGTTGTACATCAGGCCCCAGATCACCACGGCGAGCGGTACGTAGACGTACCAGCCGCGTACCTTGGCGCGCAGCAGCAGGTAGAACACGACAAGGCCGACGAAAGCGCCGATCAACGCCATGAAGTTGATCTTCTCGGTGAAGAAGACGGCGATGATCAGGATCGCGAAGAGGTCGTCGACGACGGCGAGCGTCAGCAGGAAGGCACGCAGCGCGTTCGGCAGCGAGGTGCCGATGACCGCGAGGACGGCGAGCGCGAAGGCGATGTCGGTGGCGGTGGGGACGGCCCAGCCGTCGGTGGAACCCCCGCCGATCAGGACCTCGGCCGTGTAGACGACGGCCGGGACGGCCATGCCGCAGAGCGCGGCGATGACCGGCAGCGCGGCCGCCTTGGGGTCGCGCAGTTCGCCCGCGACCAGTTCCCGTTTGAGTTCGACGCCTGCCACGAAGAAGAAGATCGCCAGCAGCCCGTCCGCCGCCCAGTGCTCGACGGAGAGGTCGAGGCCCAGCGAGGCGGGGCCGAAGTGGAATTCGCTGACGGCCGCGTAACTGGAGCCGAAGGCGTTCGCCCATATCAGGGCCGCCACTGCCGCGACCAGCAGGATGACCCCGCCGACGGTTTCGGTGCGCAGGGCGTCCGCGAGGTAGTTCCGCTCGGGAAGGGACAACCGCCCCAGGAAGGTACGGCGGGACGAGGGCGTGGGGGTGGGCGCGGCCACGAGAGGGGACCTCCGGGTCGGTTGGTACGGCGGCGATGGCATGGCTGATGCACTTGCCGACCAGACTTCCCGGCACACCCAGTGAAGCTTTTTTGTTGAGCTGTTGACGCGCTTGCCACTGTACCCGGGATGCGCCGGGTTGTATCCGGTGATCTCCGCCCCAAAAAATGCCCGAGGGGCATCCGGCGCGTTGCCGGATGCCCCTCAGGGGCGTGCTCGGGCCTTGATGCCCAGGCCCTCGTTGCTCCCTGTCCGAGGGCCCGCGCGGCTCAGATCTGGCGCCAGGGGCCCGCGGCTCGGACTCTGGTGCCCGGGTTCTGAGGCCCGGGCACCGGTGCCTCGCTCGGTTGCGGGGTGTGTTCAGTCCTCGGACGAGCCAGAGGACGACGGCAGCTGGTTCTGGATGAGATCCATGACCGAGGAGTCGGTGAGCGTCGTGACATCGCCCAGCTCGCGGTTCTCCGCGACATCCCGCAGCAGCCGCCTCATGATCTTGCCAGAGCGGGTCTTGGGCAGCTCGGCGACCGGCAGGATCCGCTTGGGCTTGGCGATCGGGCCCAGCGTGGCGCCGACGTGGTTGCGCAGCTCCGCGACCAGATCGTCGGACGCGGTGGCCGAACCGCGCAGTATCACGAACGCGACGATGGCCTGGCCGGTCGTCTCGTCGGCGGCGCCGACCACGGCGGCCTCCGCGACCGAGGGGTGCGACACGAGCGCCGACTCGACCTCGGTGGTCGAGATGTTGTGACCGGACACGAGCATCACGTCGTCGACCCGGCCGAGCAGCCAGATGTCGCCGTCCTCGTCCTTCTTGGCGCCGTCACCGGCGAAGTACTTGCTCTCGAACCGTGACCAGTAGGTGTCGATGAAGCGCTGGTCGTCGCCCCAGATGGTGCGGAGCATCGACGGCCACGGCTCCGTGAGGACGAGATAGCCGCCCCCGCCGTTCGGCACCTCGTTGGCCTCGTCGTCGACCACCGTGGCGCTGATGCCGGGCAGGGCGCGCTGGGCGCTTCCCGGTTTGGTCTCCGTGACGCCCGGCAGCGGCGCGATCATCATCGCGCCGGTCTCGGTCTGCCACCAGGTGTCCACGATCGGGCACTTGTCGGCGCCGATGTGCGTGCGGTACCACATCCACGCCTCGGGGTTGATCGGCTCACCGACCGACCCCAGGACCCGAAGGCTGCCCAGGTCGAACTTGGCGGGGATGTCGTCCCCCCACTTCATGAACGTGCGGATCGCGGTCGGCGCGGTGTAGAGGATCGTGACGCCGTACTTCTGCACGATCTCCCAGAAGCGGCCCTGGTGCGGGCTGTCCGGCGTGCCCTCGTACATGACCTGTGTCGCGCCGTTGGCCAGCGGGCCGTAGACGATGTACGAGTGTCCGGTCACCCAGCCGATGTCGGCGGTGCACCAGAAGACGTCGGTCTCCGGCTTGAGGTCGAACACCGCGTGGTGCGTGTACGCGGCCTGTGTGAGGTAGCCGCCGGAGGTGTGCAGGATGCCCTTCGGCTTACCCGTCGTGCCGGAGGTGTACAGGATGAAGAGCGGCTGCTCCGCCTCGAACGCCTCGGGGGTGTGCTCGGCGGACTGCCGGCCGGTGATCTCGTGCCACCAGACGTCACGGCCCTCGGTCCACGCGGTGTCCTGGCCGGTGCGCCGGACCACGAGGACGTGCTCGACGCCGTCGATGCGGGAGACGGCCTCGTCCACGGCCGGCTTGAGCGCGGACGGCTTGCCTCGGCGGTAGCCGCCGTCGGCGGTGATGACGACCTTGGCGTCCGCGTCCTGGATACGGGCGGCGATGGCGTCGGCCGAGAAGCCGCCGAACACCACCGAGTGCGCGGCGCCGATGCGGGCACAGGCCAGCATCGCGATGGCGGCCTCGGGGATCATCGGGAGGTAGACGGCGACCCGGTCGCCCTTGCCGACGCCGAGCTCGGTGAGGGCGTTCGCGGCGCGGGAGACCTCGTCCTTCAGGTCGGCGTACGTGATGGCGCGGCTGTCGCCGGGCTCGCCCTCGAAGTGGATGGCGACCCGGTCGCCGTGACCGGCCTCGACATGGCGGTCCACGCAGTTGTACGCGACGTTGAGCTTGCCGTCCGCGAACCACTTGGCGAAGGGCGGGTTGCTCCAGTCGAGCGTCTCGGTCGGCTCCGTGGCCCAGGTCAGACGGCGGGCCTGCTCGGCCCAGAAGCCCAGCCGGTCAGCCTCGGCCTGCTCGTAAGCTTCCGCTGTGACGTTGGCGTTCGCGGCCAGATCGGCAGGCGGCGCGAATCGGCGCTCCTCACGAAGCAGATTGGCCAGGCTGTCATTGCTCACGACATCTCCCATTCCCAGGGTGTCCGTTGTGTCCCGTGCATAGCTCATCAGGCCGGAGGGCCGGGTGACAAGGGTCTGCCGAGAATTGGTTTAGACCTGTGTTTCGGTGTATGGGGACATGGCCCCGCATTCCCATGCTGCGCGGCACCGCGCGACGCGGCGCGCAGTGACCCGACGCGGCGCGACGTGATGCGCTCCAGGTGGCAGCGGGAAAGCGGGGGCATGAGTTCTCACGGAATTTCCTACGGACCCGGGGCGTATCCGGTTCAGCATTCGTCCGTTTTCGCCCCGGAGCCGGTGCCCTCGGGCGGCCGAAGGGCTACCGTCCGAGGGCACCTGGCTTCGGAGGGGACCCGGCATCCGAGAGAACCGGGCGTCGGAGCGCATCGGGCATCAAGGCACACTCTGCGTCGGAGGGGGCTGAGCATCCGAGGGCATCGGGGGACCCTGGTGTCCCACGTGTCCGTGGTGTTCTGCAGGCCCGGGTTCCCGGGGGGCGAGCGGTCCGATTCAGACGCCGGTGCGTTCCAGACCTTCCGGGTCGGAAGGGGCGCCCGGTCTCCCCGGTGCGCCCGGTCTCGACAGTGTTCCGGTGATTCCCGGTGTTCCGGACGAGTTCTGGGTCCTTGCGGCTCCCGGTCCCCCCGGCGAGATCCCGGGGGCGGCGTCGGCGTCACCGGGGCCCACCCGGTCGAAGACCTCGTCGAGTGCGATGCCGACGCTCGCGGCCCCGGTCAGCAGATACGCCTGGGCCTCGCCCACGTGGAAGTACATCCCGTGCAGTTGAAGGGTGCCTTCGGACAGTCGTCGTGCCACCGATTCATGGGCTCGCAGATGTTCCAACTGCTGCACCACATTGGTGAGGCAGAGCTGTTCCACCGCGTCCGTGGGCAGCCGGCCGGAGATCCGCGCCCAGGGATGACGCCGTGACGCCATCCGCTTCAGGCTCGGCAGTCCGTGTCTCAGCCAGCGCCACAGGGACGTCTGCGGAGTGTCCGGGGTCCGTGTGCCGTCGAGCAGTGCCTGCATCGCACCGCACCCGGAGTGCCCACAAATGGTGATGGAATCCACCCCCAGCACCTCCACCGCGTACTCGATGGCGGCGCCCACCGAATCGTCCCCGGACTCGGTGTTCGGCGGCGGTACCAGATTGCCGATGTTTCGGACGGTGAACAGATCGCCCGGCCCGCTTGCCGTGATCATGCTGGTGACGAGACGGGAATCGGCACAGGTGATGAAGAGCTGGGAGGGATGCTGTCCCTCCCGGGCCAACCGGGCCAGTTCCTTGCGCACCAACGGGGCGGTGTGGCGCTGGAACGTGCTCAGGCCGCTCACCAGGCGGTTTCCGCCTGCCTGACGTCGACCGCCGACCGACGTCAGACAGGCGGTCGATGCGCCCACTGGGGCCGGGGCGTTGTCGCCTCCGGCAACGGGGCGAGCGGCGGCAGGGCCGACGGGAGCAGGGCCGGGGTCGGTGGCAAGGGGGCAAGCGGTCGGATCGGAGCCGCGGCCGTGGTCGGCACCTTGGCCAGGCCCCTGATCGAGGCTGATGCCTGGACCGCGATCGCGGATGACGCCCGCAGCGATGTCGGATCTGTGGCCGCGGCCGATGCCGGGAAGGCCGTCGGGTGTGGCGTCGGAGCTGGGAGGGGCGCCCGGGGTGATGTCAGAGCCGGGAGAGACGCCGTCGGCGGTGCCCCGATGGGGAGAGTTGAAGGCATCGGGTCCGGGGGCCCGCGCGGTGGCGCCGTACGTGTGGAAGGCGCGCTTCGCGCTGGAGTCCGGGGCAGTGGCGACGTGCGACTCGGAGGCGTCGCAGGGCGGCGTGCCACCGCCCTCGGGAAGACCATGCGTCTGGTCGGACCGATCGTGACAGTGATGGTTGCGCCACGGTGTCCAGGGGCTGCAACAAGAATGCGCAGTCGAGTCGGGCTCTGCGATCCGGCTCCCGGACCTGCCGGTGAAGACGACCCGGCCGCCGTGGGCTCTCTGCGCGATGCTCCAGTCCTGGATCGTCTCGTATGCCGCGTGGTCCATGAAGAAACCGTCTAGTTCGACGACTACATCTCCGTCCTGCGGTAGCCGCCCGAACGTCCGGCTGAGCCTGGGGACCGCGAGGAACGTCAACTGGCCACGTACGACGACCAGATGCCGACCGTCCTGATCGGTGACGGTGATTCTGGTGCGGGCCAGCCGGTGGAGGGCGACGACCACTGCCACCGCGATGCCGATCGCCACACCCTTGAGGACGCCGAACAGGATCACACCGGTGATCGTCGCGCCGTACACCAGGAATTCCCGGTGCTTGTGGACATTGCGGATGTGAGCGAAACTCACCATCTGGATGCCGACCATCATGACCAGCGCGGCGAGCGCGGCCAACGGGATCAGTTCCAGGACGGCGACCAGGAGCCCGGTGGCAAGGACCACCCAGATGCCATGCAGCACGGTGGAGGCGCGGCTGGTGGCCCCGGCCCGTACGTTCGCCGAACTGCGCACCGCGCCCCCGGACACCGCAAGTCCGCCCACCAGCCCGGACAGGGTGTTGGCGATGCCTTGCGCACGCAGTTCGCGGTCGAGGTCGGAGCGCCCGGCCGGCGTGCCGGGAGAGTCCGCCGAGGCGGGCTCGGAGGGGATGGCGGGAGGGGCGCAGACAGTTGCTGCGGCTGAATCGCCGGGCGAGACAGACAGGGTGGGAGCGGTTGACGTAGCCGACACGGGCGGTGACGAGGGTGTGCCCCTGTTCCGGTCGGCGGCTCGTCCGCCGAAGCGGTCGGCCGTCAGCTTGTCCACGGCGACTGCCGCGAGCAGCGATTCCAGGCTGGCCACCAGCATCACGGTGAACACTGCGGTGGCGAGAGCGAGCACCGGACCGTGCGGCAGTTCCGGTAGGGCGTGGGAGCGCCAGGACGGCAGATCGACGCGGGCGATTCCGGGCGTCGCGAACCCGGCCACCACCGTCGCGCTCACCACCGCGGCGAGGGCCGTCGGCACCCGTCGTACCGTCCGGCCGAGTCGGCCCGGAGTCCGCGGCCACAGGACCAGGACGGTGATGGTCAGCATTCCGATAAGCGGCGCCGACGGGCTCACCCGCCCCAACTGGTCGGGCAGGGCAAGGATGTTGGATACCGCGGAACTCTGAGGCGAGCCGCCGAGCACGATGTGCAGCTGAGCGAGCGCGATGGCCACGCCGATGCCGGCGAGCGTGCCGTGGACGATGGCGGGGCTGACCGCGAGGGCGCTGCGCGCCGCCCGCAGCGATCCCAGCACGATCTGCAGCAGTCCGGCACCGATGGTGATCGCACAGGTGGTGCGCCAACCGTAGATCTGGATCAACTCGGCTGTGACCACGGTCAGTCCGGCGGATGGGCCGCTGACCTGAAGAGGGGTGCCGCCGAGCAGCCCGGCGACGATGCCGCCGATCGCGGCGGAGATCAGCCCGGCCGTCAGTGGGGCGTTCATGGCGACGGCCAGCCCGAGCGACATGGGGACTGCCAGAAGAAAGACCGTGATGGACGCGGAAAGGTCGGCGCCCGAGATGCGGAGTCGTGGACCGCCCCGTGGCGACGACGGCGGGCTGTGTGGTCGCTTGACCCCCGATGAGCGGGGTGGACGCGAACTGCGGGACGCGCGGTCATGACGTGCGGGTACGCAAGCGGACATGTTTCCGTCTCCTCCGGACAGCGTGGGCGCGAAACATGAGGGAAAGCGGCCGCGAAGCAGGGCACTTGACGGCGGTATTTCCCAACTCTTGGTAAATAGATCGTAATGGAGAGTAAAGACTTGCGTCCACGCTTGGGGGCAAATGACCTATTCATTCATCCATTCCGGTGAATAGGCATTTTTTATATGACCCATCGCTCGGCTGTTGCTGCTAGTGCATGCAGCCCGGATTGCTCCATATGGGTACATTCAGTGCAAATTTACTGCGAGGCGGAGGCTGGACGGATGCCAGCTGTCTTGGGGGCACGCGCGGTGCCAAAAGGAGTGGTGCTGAGAAGAACGGCGTCGAGCAGGGTGGTGCCACGCAGAGGGGAGCCGCGACGGGACCGACCGCCGGATGGGGTGGTCTGCGTGCCGCAGTTGTCACGCTGGCAGGGGTGACCGGCTGCTCGTCCGGCCCCGGCGCCGTGAAGCCGGAAGCCCAAGCGAAGAAGACGGTGGCGAAGAAGGCTCCGGGGTACGCGCCCGAGAGAGTGCTGCGGCTCATCGGCGCCGGTTCCACCGCCTTCACCGGCAGCCAACCGAACCAACCGGTGGCGCAGCACCTGGCTTCCGGTCAGAAGCCTCCGCAGATCGTGGTTCTCTCCGGGGGCGGTGCGGGGGGAGGACAGCCAGAACTGTTGTCGTACTTCCTCGAGGTGGGCAGGAAGTACCGCGCCAGCATGACCTGATTCCTCAGCGGCGTGTACATGTTGCCGGAAGGGAAGCGGGAGCTCTCCGACCCGCGAAGCAAGACATCGGCAGCTCGGACATCGGCTTCGAGGACACCGACGGCATCCGAACCACCCTCGCTCAGCTACGAGGTGCCTGGGAGGAGGGCAACGAGATCGGCACCCACTCCAACGGCACTTCTGCGGTGCGGAAGGCGGCGTCGGCACCTGGACCGTGAAGCAGTGGGAGAGCTAGGAAGCAGTGGAAGAGCTAGATCGGGCAGGCCAAGTCTTTCGTGAGAACTGGAAGGCCAACGTCCCCGTCCTGAAGGACGAGAAGCCGCTTCCCTTCGACTACGACAAGGAACTCGTCGGTGGCCGTACGCCCTGTCTGGAATGACGGAAGAACATGGTGGCCGCAGGGTGAACGATGGGATTCGGTGCGATTTCAGCGGCGTCAACGCCCAGGTCTGGCCGAAGAGGAAGGGCGACCTCTGGGGCCTGTCCATGCAGATCGTGCCGGTTCCGGGTCGCGATTTCGAGGCTCTCTCGGTGGACTACAACTTCATGTTCAACCAGTCCGGCACGACCCGGTGAGACCCTTCCCGGCACGAACACTGGGGGAACCAGATGCGCGACGGTCTGCTCGAGGCGTTCGACCGTGCCTTCGACGGAAACCGTCCTCCGCTGATCGTCGGCAATCACTTCGAGTCCTGGAACGGCGCTACCTACATGCGAGCCGTTGTGCAGACCATCGCGAGAGTCTGCACGAGGAAAGGTGTCTGGTGCGTCTCCCTCCGGCAACTCACCGACTGGCTGGACGTGCAGGATCTGGCGGTGCTGGCGAAACTCGCCACGCTCGATGTGGGCCACGCCCGGCCGAGGGCCGGCTGGAATTCCTTGGAGGCACCGGGCGATCGTGGCTGAAGGCAGGAGCGAACGCGCACGCCCGTAGGGCGCCGGGGGGCGACGAACGGGGCGGCGAGGACGGCGTACGTGGAAGCGGACGCGGGCCCGTCGCGCGTTGATGGTGACGAGGCGGATGCGCGGGGCGGCGGCTGCGTACGGGCATCGGCCGCGCACCCGAGCCCGCGGCCGATGTCCGAGAACCCCTCGCCATGCCGACCTGGCGCAATCTGCCTGAGCGACGTCCCGAGTGGCGTCCCGAGGATGGCGACTCGTCGTCCTCGAGCACATTTTTCACAGTCCTGTCCGCAGCCGGACGGGACCCGATCAGACTGGCTGCGCGGCATCCTCCCGTGCGAACCGCTCGTCGAGCACGAAAGAGGGGTCGACCTGGGCAGCCAGGTCGGCGCCTGTCTTCTCGTTGCCCCAGCTCTCGGCGTTCTTCAAATGGAAGTGCACCATTTGGCGGGTGTAACGCTCCCAGTCGCGTTGCCCGTACGAGTCGTCGGCGGCGTTCTGCAGAGCCTGCAGAGCCATCCGGTTTTCCACCTCCAGCTGCTCGAAACGGTCCGGCCGACCCTTCTCCATCGCCCGGACCCAGTCGGAGTGTCCGACGGTGATCAGCAGGTCGTCGCCGACCTCGGAGCGGAGGTACTCCAGATCGTCCTTGCTCTGAACCTTGTTGCCGACGACCCTCAGCGCGACCCCGAAGTCCCGTGCGTACTCCTTGTACTGGCGGTAGACCGAGACACCCTTCCGGGTCGGTTCGGCGACCAGGAACGTCATGTCGAAGCGAGTGAACATCCCGGAGGCGAACGAGTCTGATCCCGCCGTCATGTCGACGACGACGTAGTCGTCGGGGCCGTCGACGAGATGGTTGAGGCAGAGTTCCACCGCGCCGACCTTCGAGTGGTAGCAGGCCACGCCCAGATCCGACTCGGTGAATGGTCCGGTGGCCATCAGTCGGATCTCGCCGTCGTCGAGCCTGACCGTGCGTGCACATGCCTCGTAGATCGGATTGGTCTCGCGGACCCGCAGCAATTGTGAACCCTCGCCCGGCGGGGTCGTCTTGATCATCGTCTCGGCGGAGGCGATACGCGGATTGCTGCCGCGCAAGTACTCCTTGATCAGGGTCAGATGGGCTCCCATGGCCGGAAGTGCCGCGGCCTCCCGGTCGTCAAGCCCGAGAGCGGCCCCGAGGTGTTGGTTGATGTCGGCGTCCACCGCGACGACATGGGCTTCATTGGCTGCGAGGTGGCGAATGAAGAGCGAGGACAGCGTGGTCTTGCCGCTGCCGCCCTTGCCTACGAAAGCGATCTTCATGTTCACCTAGGGTAGTGCCATGACAGCGGTCCGCTGTTGCTCCTCGTGAAGAAGACCACCCCTGGGTGTCATCGGTGTGGTATGCGCGTAGCCTCGTTACTTATGAGTACGACTGCCCCCGATCCGCTCGCCGCTCTGAGTGCCCTGCCGGGAGTCGCCGAGGCGGTGGACTCCGTACGCAAGTCCGTGGACCGGGTCTACGGCCACCGCATCATGAGGCGCCGCAGCAACGAGGTCACCGCCGAAGCGGCGCTGCGTGGCGCCCGCGGCTCGGCCGTGCTGTCCGGTGCCGACTGGAATCTGGAGGAGGTGCGCCGACGCAGCGACTTCAGCGGTGACGACGAGGCGCGTGTTGTCGGAGCGGCCCTTCGGCTCACTGCCGAAGCCGGCCAACTGCTCTCCATCTGGCGGCAGTCGCCGTTGCGGGTGCTCGCGCGGTTGCATCTGGTCGCGGCCGGACGGGGGGAGCCCGAGGACGCCGTCGGCCGACCGCGGCTCGCGGGTGAACGCGTCGACGAACCGCTGATCGAAGCGCCGCTGCCCGATGCCGACGAGGTAGCCGGGCGACTGGACGGGCTTTCCGCGTTGATCCTTTCGGGGACTGCCGCGCCCGCGCTGGTGACGGCGGCGGTCGTGCACGGTGAACTCCTGGCCCTGCGTCCTTTCTGCTCGCACAACGGTCTCGTCGCCAGGACCGCCGAGCGGATCGTCCTGATCGGGAGCGGGCTCGACCCCAAGTCGATCTGCCCCGCCGAGGTGGGGTACGCCGAGCAGGGACGAGCGGCGTACGCGGCGGCGTTCGAGGGGTACCTGTCGGGTACGCCGGCCGGAATGGCGACCTGGATCGCGCACTGCGGAAAAGCTGTGGAACTGGGTGTCAGAGAGACGACGGCGGTCTGCGAGGCGCTGCAGCGCGGGGCCGCATGACCCGACGGCGGATCCGCGCGGCACGGTGACGGTTCCGAGGAGCCGGACCGGCGCACGAACGCGTTGGTTACGGGTAGGAGTGGAGCCTTGTCCCCCAAGCCGGGAACCTGCACCCGCGCGTGACTTCAGAGCGGTGGTCTCGTGGCCGCGCCCCCCGGACGGGGCGTTCGTTCGTCCGAGGCTGGGGAACGGCTTGCCGGGCGAGGAGCGCGTCCGGCGCAAAAGGGTTGCGGCGGTACCGTCCTCGGTACCGCCGCTGGCATGTCTACCCAGTTACCAAGCGTCCTCGATATATGCCCATCAGGTCGGGGTCCTTGCCCGATTCCTGGTGCGGCTGGCCCGTAATCGACGGGTCGACGTCGCGTGGGTACTCGGTTTTCATGCTCGGTCCGTGGGGCCTTCTGTGCGTTACAGGTAATCCTTTCGGATGTCCTTGGTCTCGCGGGCCGTTGAGTCCTTTGTACTCCAGAGCCGAGGTGAGCGGTAGTGGCGGCCACACTTCTTTACTTTTGGGTTCAATTACGGGCGAGTCGCGCATACCGGTCGGGCTGGTGGATCGGGCCTGACTCGGTGCATGAAATCGGAGTGCGCAGGCGACCGATGGTTCGGCCGTCGCGGGTTGCGAGAGAGGGGAGGGCCGGGCGGCCGCCTGAGCGGGGTTGGTGAGGCGGCGCCGCCCGGCCCATGGTGTCCGGCCCCGGGGTGTTCAGTTCTGTTGGCGGTGGTTCGTGCGGGACGTCATGTCGGCTGTCAGGCCCTCGTGTCCGCTGTCAGAGGGAGGCCGTGGTGCTTCGGCGACGGGAGGTGTACCAGACCAGTCCCGCCGTGACGGCGGCGGCGCCCACTGCCGCGGCCGCGACCAGTGCCGGACGCGGCGGCATGGCGAAGGTGGGCAGCCGTTGCTTGAGGCGGACCGGGCGGTCGAAGACGAGAATCGGCCACTCGCGAAGGGTCGCTTCGCGGCGGAGGGCGCGGTCCGGATTCACCGCGTGGGGGTGCCCGACAGACTCCAGCATCGGTACGTCCGTCGCGGAGTCGCTGTAGGCGTAGCAGCGCGAGAGGTCGTACCCCTCCGACACCGCGAGCGCCTTGATCGCCTCGGCCTTCGTAGGTCCGTAGGCGTAGTACTCGACTTCTCCGGTGAAGCAGCCGTCGTCGCCGACGACCATCCGAGTGGCGACGACCCGGTCGGCACCGAGCAGCTCACCGATCGGTTCGACGACCTCCGCGCCCGAGGTGGAGACGATCACCACATCGCGTCCGGCGGTGTGGTGTTCCTCGATGAGCGTCGCCGCCTCGTCGTAGATGATCGGGTCGATCAGGTCGTGCAGGGTCTCGGCGACGATTTCCTTCACTTGCTGGACGTTCCAGCCCTTGCATAGCGCGGAGAGATATTCCCGCATCCGTTCCATCTGGTCGTGATCTGCACCTCCGGCAAGGAACACGAACTGCGCGTACGCGGTGCGCAGTACGGCGCGGCGGTTGATCAGTCCGCCATGGTAGAAGGACTTGCTGAAGGTCAGCGTCGAAGACTTCGCAATGACCGTCTTGTCCAGGTCGAAGAAGGCTGCTGTGCGCGGCAAGAAGCGGTTTTCCACAACGCAGAGCATAGGGGCCCACCATTCGGCGTAAAATCCGGCGCGTGGGTTTGCCTGAGAAGGCTCTCGGGTACACCATGGAAGTCACGGATCGTTCGCGACCGTGCTAACCCGGTCCGGCTCCTCCCCCCCCGAGTCGGCCGTGGGGACGACCCCCGCTCTCCCCCCCGGCGGGGGTCGTCGCATGTCCGGGCACGTTTCTGTCGCACGGAATCAAGCATTCTGCCTCCATTTCGGGCGCACCGGTTCGCTGCCGGCTCCGTCTCCTCCATCTTGACCCGTCACGGTCGGTGACGGAAGGGCTGCTCTCCGGAAGTCATCGGTATGGGTGACGGAGTTATTCACAGGGGCGGAGTTGTCCACAGTTTTTGAGCAAGATCCACAAGATTTCCGGAAGCGTTGCACGGTGATTCCGGCCGCGAAGTCCGCGGGTTGCGGAATCGCTGATCTCGGAAACGTCCCGAGATCGTTGCGAACCCGCGATGAACGTGCAGTGAGAAGGGGGCGGAGATCGTGGCTGAATCCATCGCTCGGGACCGTCTGCCGACCGCCGGAGCGCGGCGGGGCGGACCGTTGATCGTGACCGAGGACGTGGAACTCCTCGATGATCTGCTGCGGCTGTGCGCCGCTGCCGGAGCGGAACCGGAAGTTCATCACTCGTTGCCCGAGCGCAGGGGCAGCTGGGAACAGGCCCCGATGGTTCTCGTGGGGGACGACGCCGCGCGAAGGTGCCGGGGGGCCGGGCGCAGGCGCGGGGTGATGCTCGTCGGGAGGGACGAGGATGCGCCGGACGTCTGGCGCAGTGCCGTGGAGATCGGTGCCGAATACGTCCTGAGGCTGCCTGAATCGGAAGGGTGGCTCGTCGATCAGATCGCCAACGCGACGGAAGGTGTCGGCCGCTCCGCGCTCACCGTCGGGGTGATCGGCGGCCGGGGAGGTTCCGGGGCCTCCACGCTGGCCTGTGCCCTCGCGGTGACCGCGGCCAGGGCGGGGTGGCGATCGATGCTGATCGACGGCGACCCGCTCGGCGGAGGCATCGATGTGCTGCTCGGCGGCGAGCGAGTCGAGGGCATGCGATGGCCGGATTTCGCCCATTCCAAAGGGAGGGTCGGCGCCGGTGCGCTGGAGGAGTCGCTGCCAGCACTGCATGGGCTGCGGGTGCTCAGCTGGGGCCGCGACGACTGTGTGACCATTCCGCCGCCGGCCATGCGGGCGGTCCTGGCGGCGGCGCGCAGGCTCGGCGGTGTGGTGGTCGTGGATCTGCCGCGCCGGGTCGACGAGTCGGTGGCCGAGGCGCTCGGCCAGCTGGACCTCGGGCTGCTGGTGGTGCCCGGAGAGCTCCGCGCGGTCGCGGCGGCCAAGCGGGTGGCATCGACGGTTGGGATGATCCTGGACGACCTCCGGGTGGTGGCCCGCGGCCCCTACGCGGCAGGGCTCGATGAGCGGTGGGTGGCGCAGGCGCTGGGGCTGCCGCTCGCCGGTGAACTCCCGCTCGACGCGGGGCTGTCGGCGGCGCAGGAGAGCGGCGCGCCTCCTGGTGGCAGTCCGCGCGATCTGCTGGCCAGGTTCTGCGCGGCGTTCTGGGAGCGGGCTTCGGTTCCGGACGGCGTGGCAGGAATCGGTGCGGGAGAGGTGTCATGACCGAGACGCTGCTCGACGCCGTACGGCAACGGCTGGCGCAGAGCGGCGCGGCGCCGACGCCTGCGGGTGTGGCGGCCGCGTTGCGGGCCCAGGGACGGTTGCTCGGGGATACCGAAGTACTTTGCGCGGCCGACGAGTTGCGGGGCGAACTGGTCGGGACCGGGGTGCTGGAGCCGCTTCTTGCCGACGCAGCGGTGACGGACGTACTCGTCTCCGCACCGGACCGGGTGTGGGTGGACCGGGGCAGTGGTCTCGAACTCACCGGGGTGACGTTCCGGGATGCCGCAGCGGTGCGCAGGCTGGCGCAGCGCCTGGCTGCCGTGGCGGGGAGACGACTGGACGACGCCCGGCCCTGGGTGGATGCCAGACTGCCGGACGGCACCCGCATGCACGCCGTTCTGCCGCCTGTGTCCGTCGGCTCGACGTGTCTGTCGCTCCGTGTGGTGAGGCCCAGGGCGTTCTCACTTATGGAACTGGTCGAGGCCGGGACCGTGCCGCCGGGCGGTGATCGGGTGTTGAGGGCACTGGTCGAGGCCCGGATCTCGTATTTGATCAGTGGTGGGACCGGCGCCGGGAAGACGACGCTCCTGTCGAGCCTGCTGGGGGCGGTCGGGGAACGCGAACGGATCGTGCTCGCCGAGGACTCGGCGGAGTTGCGGCCGGACCATCCGCACGTGGTGCGCCTGGAGTCCCGCCCCGCCAACCAGGAGGGAGCGGGGCGGGTGACCCTCCGTGACCTGGTACGGCAGGCGCTGCGCATGCGGCCCGACCGACTGGTGGTCGGAGAGGTGAGGGGCGCCGAAGTCTCGGAATTGCTGGCGGCACTGAACACCGGGCACGAAGGCGGGTGCGGGACGGTTCACGCGAATGCCGCCGAGCACGTCCCGGCCCGTCTCGAAGCGCTGGGAACGGCGGCGGGGCTGGACCGGACAGCTCTGCACAGCCAGTTGGCAGCGGCACTGTCGGTGGTCGTCCATCTCGTGCGGGACCGGACCGGACAGCGGCGGATCGCGGAAGTGCACGTCCTGGACAGGAATACGTCCGGGCTGGTTGTGACCGAGCCGGCACTGCGCTGGGACACCGACGGTTTCGCCCGGGAGCGAGGCTGGGAGCGGCTTCGGTCGCTGATCGGAGGTGCGCTGTGAGCGGGGGTGTGACGGCGGGGCTGTCACCCGGCGCGAACTGCGCGGCGGTGCTGTGCCTCGCCATGGTGGTCTGGTCACTGGTGGTGCGGAGCCGGGGACGGCGCAGAGCCCGGGTGCTGTTCGCCGACGTGGTGGAGTCGCCGCTGCGCCATTGGGGGGAGCGGACCTGGGCCCGGCTCCGGAAGCGGACGCGGGAGCGGCAGGAGTGGTTATGCCTCCTGGCGGCGTTGATCGTCGCCGTGCTGGGGCGGTCCGTGCTTCCGATGCTGGCCGGAGTGGCCGCGGTTCCGTTGGTGCGGCGGTGGCTGCGACGACGGGCTCTGCGGCGTGAGCGGGAACGCGGGGCCGATGGGGTGGTCGCTCTGTGCGGTGTTGTCGCGGGCGAGTTGCGGGCCGGGCACGAGCCGGGGAGGGCGTTGCTCGTCGCGGTGCGAGGGGCCGGGGTGCTGGGGTCGGCGGAGGCCGGTGTGTCCGCTGCCGCGCGATTCGGCGGGGACGTGCCGACGGCACTCGGTCAGGCGGCCCGGGTGCCGGGGCTGGACGGGCTTGCCGGGGTGGCGGCCTGCTGGCGCGTGGCGGTGGACGGAGGCGCGGGTCTCGCGGCGGGTCTGGACCGGTTGGAGAGCGCTTTGCGTGCGGAGCGGCGCAGACGGGAGGAGTTGCGGGCCCAATTGGCCGGAGCATGGTCGACGGTGGCAGTACTGGCGCTCTTGCCGGTGCTGGGACTGGGGCTGGGGGCTGCACTGGGGGCCGAACCGTTGCGGGTGCTGCTCCACACCCCGGGTGGGTTGGCCTGCCTGGTGACGGGTGCGTCGCTGGAGGCGGCCGGGCTCTGCTGGGCCGCTCGGATCGTACGGGCGGCGGAGACGGCATGAGCGTGGTGATTGGTGGAGTCGGCTACGGGGTGGCGGTCGCGTCGGTTGGTGTGGGCACGGCCGTGTGTCTGGCACTTGCCCTGGTGGGGCGGCGACGGAGGCGTGAGGGACGCCGTCGAGGTGCGTTGCTGTTCGGGACCGGCCCGGAAACGCGCGGAAGCGGGCGGATGGTGCCCGGTGTCCGGGTGAAGGAGTGGATGACGCCGGTAGGGGTTGCTGCGGCGGGCGTGGTTCTGGTGGGTGGCCTGTCAGGGTGCGTGGCCGGCCTGGTGGCGGCGTACGGCGCATGGCGGTGGCGACGGAAGCATCGCTGCCGGAAAGCGGAACCGGACGCTGCGGAGGCTGCGGAGGTGGTGCGCCAACTTCCGCTCGCGGCAGATCTCTTGGCCGCCTGCATCTCGGCTGGTGCTGGGCCGAGGGAGGCGGCGGAGGCCGTGGGGGAGTCGCTGGGCGGTCCGGTGGGCGTGCGATTGGCGCGGACCGCCGCGGAGATCCGGCTGGGCGGTGACCCCACGGCGGCCTGGGGGAGGTTCGGCGAGATACCCGGTGCACGCGCCCTGTCCCGATGCCTGGACCGGGCGGGGTCGACCGGGGCCCCGGCAGCGGAACCGGTGGCGCGGCTGGCCGAGGCGATGCGGGCGGAGCGGGCGAGCGCGGCGGTGGCGCGTGCGCAACGGGCGGGTGTGCTGATCACCGCGCCGGTCGGGCTTTGTTTCCTCCCCGCCTTCCTGTCCGTCGGGGTGGCACCGGTGGTGATCGGCCTGGCGACCGGCCTGCTGCACACCGACTGACATAGAGCGGTCCGTGACCTTCCGATTCTGTGCGAATCGACGCGAAACCGGTGTGAATCAATTCGAATCAATAAGTATCAGTGCGAAACGGGCATGTCATGGGGGTTGGAATGGCACAGCGAATCAGTGGCTGGGTGCGGGGGCTGATGCGTCGGATCCGGGCGGACGACGGAATGACGACATCCGAGTACGCGGTGGGGACGATCGCCGCCTGTGCGTTCGCGGCGGTGCTCTACAAGGTGGTCACCAGCCAAACGGTCATGTCTGCGCTGCAGTCACTGCTGAAGGACGCGCTCGATGCGAAGTTCTAGGGATGGCCACGGCACGGGGGACAAGGGCCGTCCCAGAACCGTCGGTGGGTGCGGGGGCGAGGGAAGGAACGAGGACCGGGGTGCGGTGACGGCGGAGGCGGCCATGGCGATTCCGGTGCTGGTGGTGTTCGCCCTGTCGCTGGTCTGGGCGTTGATGGCCGCCGCGGCTCAGATCCGGTGCGTGGACGCGGCCAGGGCCGGGGCGCGGGCGGCGGCCCGCTCGGAACCGGAGGCCCAGGCGCTGGAGGTCGCACGCGCGGCGGCACCCGGTGGAGCCGAGGTCTCGATGGAACGGACCGGCGAGTTGTGGCGGGTACGGGTGGCGGCGCCGACGCCCGGCCTCGGCCCGCTGGCCCTGACACTTCACGCGGAGGCGGCGGCGCTGGCCGAGGACACGGTGGGGGTGGAGTCATGACCGGGGGAGGCGTGGTGAACGGGGAAGGGAGAGAGCGGAAGGGCGTTGTTGGCGGGCCGAGCCCTCATGGGACTGAGGGTCCCTGGCTCGGGCCTGGGGCCGGGGCCGGGCCTCGGTACGACCCCGGCTGCGATCCGGGCCCGGACGGTGCACGGGCCCGGTGCGGATCGGTCCGGGGGTGTGGAACAGTCCGGGACCGCGAATCCGTTCCGGTCCGGATCGGAGCCCCGGACCGGGGGCGGGCCCGGAGACGGCCGGGCCCGGACGACGGGGTGGCGACGGTGTGGGTGGCGATGACGGCCGCGACCCTGTGCGCGGTGTTCGCCGTCGTGCTGGCGCTCGGACAGGTGGTCGTCGTCAAGCACCGGGCCGGGGGAGCGGCGGACCTCGCGGCCCTGGCAGCCGCCGACCGGGCCCTGCGAGGGGCAGAGCAGGCGTGCGAGGCGGCCGAGAGGGTGGCCGCTGCACAGGGGGCGACGGTGGTGCGGTGCACGGTGCGCGGGGAGATCGCCGACGTCACGGCCCGGGCGGGTTTTGGGCCGTACGAACCGGAGGTCAGGTCTCGGGCGGGCCCTCCGACGGCTCCTCCCGGCCCTCCGGCATCGGCGTTGCTTCCGATGGTTCCTCCCGGATCAGCGGTTCTGCCGACTCTGGGTCCATCGCCCCCGGATCTGCCGTCTCCGAGTCTGCGGCCGCCGGTGATGCTGGGGGATTCGGGGGAGCCAGGGGACCCGATTCCTCGGGTTCCGGTGGAGCGGACCGGAGAAGTTCGCTGAGGAGGCGCACGGCACCGCGCTTGTGCAGCGGATCGTTGCCGTTGCCGCACTTGGGGGACTGGATGCAGGAAGGGCAGCCCGCCTCGCATTCGCAGGACGCGATGGCCTCGCGGGTCGCGGTCAGCCACGCACGGGCGGTGTGGAAGGCCCGTTCGGCGAATCCGGCGCCGCCCGGGTGGCCGTCGTACACGAAGACCGTGGGCAGCAGGGTGTCCGGGTGCAATGGCACGGAGACACCGCCGATGTCCCACCGGTCGCAGGTGGCGAAGAGCGGCAGCATCCCGATGGAGGCGTGCTCGGCGGCGTGCAGGGCGCCGCCGAGGATCTCCGGGTTGATGCGGGCGGCATCGAGCTGGTCCTCGGTGACCGTCCACCACACGGCGCGGGTGCGCAGGGTGCGGGGCGGCAGGTCCAGTCTGGTCTCGCCGAGCACCTCGCCGTTGATCAGTTTGCGGCGCAGGAAGGAGACGACCTGGTTGGTGACTTCCACGGATCCGTAGCAGAGCCGCCCGTCGCCCCATGGGATCTCGGTGTCGGTCTCCAGGACGGCGATGGAGGTGGTGTCGCGGGCGGTCGTCGAGTACGGCGGTGCCGCCTCCTCGACCAGGGCCACCGAGTCCTCCAGATCCAGCTTCCGGACGAGATAGGTGCGGCCCTGGTGGAGATGGACGGCACCTTCGTGGACGGCGGTGTGCGCGGCGGCCTCGTCGACCGTGCCCAGCAGTCGGCCGGTGCCCTCCTCGACGATCTGGACGGGGCGGCCGCCCTCGCCCCGGATGTCGGTGAGATCGGCGGCGCGTTCACGACGGGTCCAGTGCCAGCCCGATGCCCGTCGGCGCAGGAGCTTCGCGGCCTCCAGTTGCGGCAGCAGACCGGCGGCGGCCGGACCGAAGAGTTCCAGATCCGGTTCGGTGAGTGGGAGCTCCGCGGCGGCGGCGCAGAGGTGTGGGGCGAGGACGTACGGATTGTCCGGGTCCAGGACGGTCGATTCCACGGGCTGCCGGAACAGCGCCTCGGGGTGGTGGACGAGGAAGGTGTCCAGCGGGTCGTCGCGGGCCACCAGCACCGCCAGGGCACCTCGGCCGGAGCGTCCGGCGCGACCGGCCTGCTGCCACAGCGACGCCCTGGTGCCGGGGTAGCCGGCGATGACGACGGCGTCCAGGCCGGAGACGTCGACGCCGAGCTCCAAGGCGGTGGTGGCGGCCAGACCGAGGAGCCGGCCGGAGTGCAGGGCACGTTCCAGTGCGCGGCGCTCCTCGGGGAGGTACCCGCCCCGGTAGGCGGCGACCCGGGCCGGTAGGGAGCGGTCCACCTCGGCGAGGCGTTCCTTGGCGATGACGGAGATCAGCTCGGCGCCGCGGCGGGAGCGTACGAAGGCGACCGAGCGGACACCCTGGACGGTGAGGTCGGTGAGGAGGTCGGCGGCCTCGGCGGTGGCGGTACGGCGCACCGGCGCGCCCTTCTCGCCGTGCAGTTCGGTCAGGGGCGGCTCCCACAGGGCGAAGACCAGCTCGCCGCGGGGCGAGGAGTCGTCGGAGACCTCCTTGACGGGGAGCCCGGTGAGGCGGCCCGCCGCGACGGCCGGTTCGGCGGCGGTGGCCGAGGCGAGGAGGAAGACCGGATCCGCCCCGTAGCGGGCGCACAGGCGGCGCAGCCGCCGTACGACCTGGGCGACGTGGGAGCCGAAGACGCCCCGGTACGTGTGGCACTCGTCGATGACGACGTAGCGCAGAGCGCGCAGGAAGGAGGACCAACGAGGGTGGGAGGGGAGTATCCCGCGGTGCAGCATGTCGGGATTGGTCAGGACGTGATTGGCGTACTGGCGCACCCATTCGCGTTCTTCGACCGGAGTGTCGCCGTCGTACACCGCGGGCCTGATGGCGTTGCCGAGGGGCGCCGCGAGTTCCTTCACGGCGCGCCGCTGATCGGCGGCCAGGGCCTTGGTGGGGGCGAGGTACAGGGCGGTCGCGCCTCGGCCGTTCGGGGCCTCGGAACCGTCGAGCAGGGCGGTGAGCACCGGGGCGAGGTAGGCCAGCGACTTCCCGGACGCCGTCCCCGTGGCGATGATCACGGAATCGCCGTCCAGAGCGTGCTCGGCGGCCACCGCCTGATGCACCCAGGGGTGCTCGATTCCCGCCCGCTGGATCGCGGCGATCACTTCTGGACGGATGCGATCGGGCCAGATGGCATGGGTTCCCGTACGCGGGGGCAAGTGCTCCGTATGAGTGATGCGCGCGGACCGGCCCGCCGCTGCGGCGAGCCGGTCGAGGACCATGGCGGGAGACGGGCCGGAGTCCGTGTTCCCGGGCGGTCGACTGGGGCGGTGATTCTTGGCCATCGGCACCGAGTGTGTCACTGGCGTGACGGACAATGGTCCCAAGGCGTCGTGCATGGCTGCTGGTAAGTGATTGAATGCCATCGCGGCTGGCGATCCGTCCCCTGGCTCCGCCGGGGAGACCGAGGGGCGACCGCTCGATAGCAAGGTGCTGGAGGATCCGTGGACCTGTCCTTGTCGACTCGCAATGTGTCCGGCCCTGGTGGCGACCGTACGGTCGTCGAGGTCGGTGGCGAGATTGATGTGTATACCGCGCCAAAGCTGCGCGAGCAGTTGGTCGAGTTGGTGAATGACGGCAGCTACCACCTGGTTGTCGACATGGAAGGCGTGGACTTCCTCGACTCCACCGGCCTCGGCGTGCTCGTGGGCGGCCTGAAGCGTGTCCGGGCCCACGAGGGCTCGCTGCGCCTGGTGTGCAACCAGGAGCGCATTCTCAAGATCTTCCGGATCACCGGTCTGACCAAGGTGTTCCCGATTCACACCACGGTCGACGAGGCGGTCGCGGCCACCGACTGACGGTCCGGTCCGCCCGGATACGGACTGATGGTCCGGTCCGCCCCGATGCGTCGGGGCGGCGGCGGTCCGTCGATTTCGCATGCGCTCCAGTGACCGGATCGGCCGACAACAGCCGGTCCGGTACGCGGCAGGAGTATTCGTTGGCCGCTGGTTCGCGTATCGGCCGGCAGACGAGCGGCTGTACGGAGCGGTGCGTCCGACGGCCGTCTGTCGGCGTGGGCCGGCATGTGCCCGGCCGCCTGCTCGGGCATGTCGAGCATCGGGCACGTCGGCCGGGGTGTCGCGTCCGGTCCTGAGCGACCGGGTGTCACGACTCGCCGGATACCTGCCGGCCGGACGGCGGACATCCGCCAGTCGACCGGTCGGGTGCCGGGCATTCGGCGGG
Source organism: Streptomyces sp. NPDC001750 (assembly GCF_042892615.1). Classification (NCBI taxonomy): domain Bacteria; kingdom Bacillati; phylum Actinomycetota; class Actinomycetes; order Kitasatosporales; family Streptomycetaceae; genus Streptomyces; species Streptomyces sp. NPDC001750. Next base: position 24,424 of record NZ_JBIAUE010000032.1, read on the forward strand.
GTGGTTGACCGGTGAGGGCCCGGATGGCATCGCTCCGAGCAGCCATCCGAGTGATCGGGAGGTCGTCGGCCGACCGGTCTGCGTGGTCCGCGTGGAGTGTGTGCCCCGGACCGTTCGTCGGCCGACTGACAGGCTGATCGCCCGTCGATCGGTGCCGCGGGCCGGGCCTTCCGTGCGGTCGGTGATTGCACGTCGGCCGCGGCGGACGGCCGTGGCCGACGACAAGCCCTTCGGCCGATGGGCTCGTCGGCAGAACGGGACGGTTCGGGGCGGGATCGGCGATGGTCCGGGGCCGGTTCCGTACGAAGCCGTGGGCAAGGAGCCGGACGAAGGAACCGGACGCGGAAATGAGCGCGGAAACGGGCCGACGCGGGACCAGCGCCTGGCAGGCTGGAGGCCGACCCGGCGATGGCCGAGATGAAGACCAGAGGAATACCGGAAGAAGAGCCGGAGCGGCGGGCAGCGTGCCCGGGCTCCCGGGATGCACGCCCGTACGTCTGAGGGGGATCGCATGGCCACTGTTGAACTCCGCTTCAGCGCCCAGCCCGAACACGTCAGGACGGCGCGCCTCGTGGCCGCCGCCGTGGCGCGCCGCGCAGGTGTCGATGAAGCCGTGCTCGACGAGGTCCGACTCGCCGTCGGTGAAGCCTGCAGCCGCGCCGTGGGGCTGCATCGCAGTCATGGCATCACCGCTCCCGTCTCCGTCGCCCTGACCGAGGAGGAGAAGTCCTTCTCCATCGAGGTCGGGGACGAGGTGCCCGGACCGGGTGCGGAGCCCGCTCCCGGCGCAGGCCCCGCGGCCCGCGGTGCGGCACTCCGCGCGGGCCTCGACGAGCCGGAGCCCGGCACCGAGGCCGACGGCGAGGACGAGATGGGTCTCGCGGTCATCAGCGGCCTCGTCGACGACATGGAGGTCAGATCCGGGATCAACGGCGGAGTGATCCGTATGACCTGGCCCAGGATGCCCGCGCCAGCGCTTCCCTGAGACGAGCGCCGCCGCCGTCATGGGCGGCGGCCCGCCGCCCATGACGGCTCCCGAGCCCCGGTCCTGCCGATTCCTTGATCGATCCGCCTCATGGCCCCGCTGAGCACTGCTGAGCGGGGTCTCTTTCATTTCTGCGTGATCGATGGTCCGCAGAAAATGGTTCTGCCGCATTACTGCATTTGGAGTGATCTGCTGCCCGATCATTTATCGATCAGGTCGTGAACGTTAATTACATTTGCAGTGCACTGTTTTGCTCGGTCCGGTCTCCTTACAATTCGTCCACGTCTTGAGCGCTGAGCGTCAAGGAGGACGTATGGCGGAGATCTTCAACACCCCACTGGCAGGACTGGCGCAAGATTCCGCACTTTCCGCACGTTCGGACCGGCCGTCTTCCCTCGCGGCCGCGGTGCTCACCGATGACAATCGCGTCATCGTGGTCGCCGTCGCGGTCGTGGCCGTCGCCGCGCTGGTCGTCGCCCGGTTGCTGCTGCGCCAGGTGCTGGCGGCGGGCGAGGGGACCGACCGGATGAAGGAGATCGCGGCCGCCGTTCAGGAGGGCGCGAATGCGTACCTGGCCCGGCAGTTGCGTACCGTCGGCGTCTTCGCGGTCGTGGTCTTCTTCCTGCTCCTCCTGCTCCCCGCCGACAACTGGTCGCAGCGTGCGGGCCGCTCGCTCTTCTTTCTGGTGGGCGCGCTTTTCTCGGCGACCACCGGATACATCGGCATGCGGCTCGCCGTGCGCAGCAATGTCCGTGTGGCTGCCGCTGCGCGTGAGGCGACTCCGGAAGAAGGCGAACCGAAAAAGGACCTCACCGCCGTCTCGCACAAGGCGATGAAGATCGCTTTTCGTACGGGTGGTGTGGTCGGCTTGATCACCGTGGGGCTCGGGCTGCTCGGGGCCTCCTGCGTCGTACTCGTCTACGCCGCGGACGCCCCGAAGGTCCTGGAGGGCTTCGGGCTCGGGGCCGCACTCATCGCCATGTTCATGAGGGTCGGTGGCGGTATCTTCACGAAGGCCGCGGACGTCGGTGCCGACCTCGTCGGCAAGGTCGAGCAGGGGATCCCGGAGGACGACCCGCGCAACGCCGCCACGATCGCCGACAACGTGGGCGACAACGTCGGCGACTGCGCGGGCATGGCGGCCGACCTCTTCGAGTCGTACGCCGTGACGCTCGTGGCCGCGCTCATCCTCGGGAAGGCCGCCTTCGGGGACTTCGGGCTGGCCTTCCCGCTGATCGTTCCGGCGATCGGCGTGGTCACCGCGGTGATCGGGATCTTCGCGGTCGCCCCCCGGCGCGCGGACCGCAGTGGAATGACGGCCATCAACCGCGGCTTCTTCGTCTCCGCCGTGATCTCGCTGGCGCTGGTGGCCGCGGGCGTCTTCGCCTACCTGCCGTCCTCGTACGCGGAGCTGGACGGCGTCACCGACACCGCCATCACCTCGCGCGACGGGGACCCGCGGATCTTCGCCCTGGTCGCCGTCGCCATCGGGATCGTGCTGGCCGCCCTGATCCAGCAGCTGACCGGCTACTTCACCGAGACGAGCCGACGCCCGGTCCGGGACATCGGCAAGTCCTCGCTGACCGGTCCGGCCACCGTCGTGCTCGCGGGCGTCTCCGTCGGACTGGAGTCCGCCGTCTACGCGGCGCTGCTGATCGGCCTGGGCGTCTACGGGGCGTTCCTGCTCGGCGGCATGTCGATCATGCTGGCGCTGTTCGCGGTGGCCCTGGCGGGGACGGGGCTGCTCACGACCGTCGGGGTCATCGTGGCCATGGACACGTTCGGACCGGTCTCCGACAACGCACAGGGCATCGCCGAGATGTCCGGCGACGTCACAGGCGCGGGCGCGCAGGTCCTCACCGACCTGGACGCCGTCGGCAACACCACGAAGGCCATCACCAAGGGCATCGCCATCGCCACCGCGGTCCTGGCGGCGTCGGCGCTGTTCGGCTCGTACCGCGACGCGATCGCCGGGGCCGTCGGGGGCGTGGGGGCCGGGGCCGGGGCGATGTCCCTCAGCCTGGACATCTCGCAGCCCAACAACCTGGTGGGCCTGATGTTGGGCGCCGCGGTCGTCTTCCTCTTCTCCGGACTGGCGATCAACGCGGTGTCCAGGTCCGCCGGGGCCGTGGTCCACGAGGTGCGGCGGCAGTTCCGCGAGCATCCCGGGATCATGGACCGCAGCGAGAAGCCGGAGTACGGACGTGTCGTCGACATCTGCACGAAGGACGCGCTGCGTGAGCTCGCCACGCCCGGCCTGCTCGCCGTGCTGGCGCCGATCGCCGTCGGGTTCACCCTCGGCGTCGGGGCGCTCGGCTCGTACCTCGCGGGCGCCATCGGCGCGGGGACGCTGATGGCGGTGTTCCTCGCCAACTCCGGTGGTGCCTGGGACAACGCCAAGAAGCTCGTCGAGGACGGCCGGCACGGTGGCAAGGGCAGCGAGGCCCATGCGGCGACCATCATCGGTGACACGGTCGGCGACCCGTTCAAGGACACCGCGGGACCGGCCATCAACCCCCTGTTGAAGGTGATGAACCTGGTCGCGCTGCTCATCGCCCCGGCGGTGGTGCAGTTCAGCTATGGGCAGGACGCCAGCCCCGCGGTCCGGGCGGTGGTGGCGGCGCTCGCCGTCGTCGTCATCGTGTGCGCGGTCTACGTCTCCAAGCGACGCGGGATCGCCGTCGGGGACGCGGAGGAGCCCGGTGACGGGGACGGGGGCGGCGGCAGCCACGCCCGTCCCGGCCGGGCGACCGTGTCGTGAGGCGGTGAGAGGGACGGAGCAACGACCGGGCGGACGAAGGGGGCTGATGCCCCGTCCGCCCGGCCGATGCCGCTCACCGGAAAAACCGTGGTCGGTCGGCCCGGTCGGCCGTGTGGCGGCTCGGGGGAGCAGGCGGAGTGGTGCGGTGCTGCAGCAGGGTGCCGGTGCGGGTACCGGGTGTCGGCTGGTTCGTGGGGTATTCGCTGCATGTGGGTCCCCGCATCCGTACGCATGCATGTGTGTACATGTGCGGGTAGTGCTGTTCGCTCGGGTGTTCCCGTTTTCGGTAGCTGTGCGGGTGAGTTGTATCTCCCTCATTTCCCTTGGTGCAAATGGCTGCAAAAGGTGATCCATCGGACGGGAGGCACCCGGATGGAGGGCGCCCGACGTGTAAGTTCCGGGGCCGAGAGTCTTGGAAGGGACCGATCCGGTGAACAAGAAGCTTGCGGCCGCACTGTCCGGCGGTGCGGTACTGGTACTCACGCTGTCGGGCTGTGGTGGCGACGACAAGAGCGAGAAGGTGAACGCCTGGGCCAAGAAGGTCTGTGACCAGGTCCAGCCCCAGCTGCAGAAGATCGCGAACGCCAACGCCGCCATCCAGCAGCAGACCGCCGACAACAGCAAGCCCGCCGATGTCCAGAAGACCGACTCGGCCGCCTTCCAGCAGATCTCGCAGGCGTACAAGGCGCTGGGCAAGGCCGTCGAGTCGGCGGGCCCGCCGCCCGTCGACAACGGCGAGGCCACGCACAAGGACGCCGTGAAGGAGCTCAACACCTCCTCCGCGGCGTACGCGGACCTGCAGAAGAAGGTCGACGCCCTCGATACGAAGGACCAGGCGAAGTTCGCCGACGGCCTCAAGGGCATCGCGGACGAGCTGAACAAGATCAGCTCCAATGGCGACCAGGCCCTGAAGAGGCTTCAGTCCGGCGATGTCGCCACCGCGATGGCGAAGCAGAAGGGCTGCCAGAAGCCGACGGCCTCGGTGCCGCCCAAGAACACCACCCCGGGATCGGGCGCCCCGGCGGCGCCGTCCACCTCGCCCAGCAAGGAGTCCTGACCGGTCGGCCCGGACAGTCCTATGGGTGCCGGGCCGCTGCCGTTGTCGGTGGGAGCGGACACAATGGTCGGGTGAGTACGACCCGCCTTCCCGTGCCCGACCGTTCGCCCCGGCTCCGCGAAGCCCTGCTCGCAGCCGCCTTCACCGCCGACGGGCTCCTCGACCTGCTCGGTGCGCCCGCCTATGCCGCTCTCGCCCGCAGCGAGACGGTTCCGGCGCTGCGGGCCACTCGGGGGGCGTCCCCGCTCGACACTCTGGTGCGGCTCTTCCTGCTCCAGCACCCCGTCCCCCATGAGCGGGCCCGAGCCGCGCTTCCGCTGGCGGAGTGCATAGAGGACGGCTGGGTGGTCCGCGCCGATGACGAGGTGCGGGCTGCGGTCGACGTGCGTCCGTACAGCGGGCCCGAGGGGCAGGACTGGTACATCGTCTCCGACCTGGGCTGCTCGGTCGGCGGCGCGGGCGGCATCGGTTCGCGCGAGGAGGGCGTGGTCCTCGGAGTCGGCGGGGCGTCCACCACCCTCGCCGGAATCACCGTCCGTACGCCGGTCGCCTCCGCGCTCGACATCGGTACGGGCTCCGGCATTCAGGCGCTGCACGCCTCGCAGCACGCCGGCCGGGTGACGGCCACCGATCTCAACCCGCGGGCGCTGGAGTTCACCCGGCTGACGCTGGCCCTGTCCGGCGCACCGGCGGCGGACCTGCGCCTGGGCTCCCTGTACGAGCCGGTCGGCACGGAGAAGTACGACCTGATCGTCTCCAACCCGCCGTTCGTCATCTCGCCCGGCGCCCGTCTCACCTACCGAGACGGCGGCATGGGCGGCGACGACCTGTGCCGGACCCTGGTGCAGCAGACGGGCGACCGGCTCAACGAAGGCGGATACGCCCACTTCCTGGCCAACTGGCAGCACGTGGAGGGCGAGGAGTGGCGAAACCGGCTGAGTTCCTGGGTGCCGTACGGCTGCGACGCCTGGATCGTGCAGCGTGAGGTCCAGGACGTCACGCAGTACGCGGAGCTGTGGCTGCGCGACAGCGGCGACCACCGTACGGACCCCGCCGAGTACGCGGCCCGGTACGACGCCTGGCTGGACGAGTTCGAGGCCCGCAAGACCAGGAGCGTCGGCTTCGGCTGGATCACCCTGCGGAAGTCCGCCGCGGCCGCCGCCGGGAATCCGTCCGTCGTGATCGAGGAATGGCCGCACGCGGTGGAGCAGCCGCTCGGACCGGCCGTGCAGGCCCACTTCGCCCGCCAGGACTACCTCCGCGAGCAGGACGACGCCGCGCTGCTGGCCGGGCGGTTCGCGCTCGCCGCCGAGATCGTGCAGGAGCAGGTCGGCCTGCCCGGCGCGGAGGACCCCGAGCACGTGGTGCTCCGCCAGAACCGCGGTATGCGGCGCGCGACGAAGGTCGATGCCGTCGGCGCGGGCTTCGCGGGCGTGTGCGACGGGACGCTGCCGGCGGGCCGGATCCTGGACGCGATCGCCCAGTTGATGAACGAGGACCCGGTGCTGCTGCGTGACCGCACCCCGCAGGCGATCCGGTTGTTGGTGGAGGAAGGGTTCCTGGAGCCGGTGGGGTCGGCCGACTGACGTCGGCGCCGTGATCCGGAAGGGGCCGTTCTGTTCTGGTTCGAGTCGTTCCGGTTCGGAGCGGTTCCGGGCCGGGGCGTCCTCTGCGCACGGTGAATGTCCTCTTCACCGGTGGTGCCGTTCTTGTCGCCCAGCGGTCCGCCGTCGTGCCTTGTTGTTCCGGTTGCGCCCGGTGGCGGGACCCGTACACCGGGCACCCAAGTCGGACGGGGGTGTCCGGCGCCCGCCGCCGGTTCGGTTCCGGATCGGCCCGGGGAACGGGCCAGTGCCCCCGAGCGGCTTCCGGACCGCCTCCCGGCTTCGGCTCGGCATGGCGTTCCTGAGCGGCTTGGGGACCGGCCGCCACCTCCGATCGGCCACTGGATCGGTTCCGCTTCTCAGGGCCGGGCCCGGCTCGGCGCCCCGTGCCCGAGCCGAGGTCGCGCCCGAACCGGCGTCCGGGGCGCGAGTCGGTGTTTGGGTTCGAGGCGAGGTCCGCCCCGGCCCGGTGGCGGGTGAATCCGGCCATTCACCCAGGGTTCGCGTCCGCGACGCCCGGGGGTGACAGCCTCCACCCGACCGGACGGCACGGCCACGGCCGAACAGCGACAGGGAGGCGGACGGGCATGGAGAGCGGACCAGCGGTTCTCGCCGGAGCGGTGTTTGCGCTGTTCGGCGCCGCGCTGCTGCTGTGGACGGGGGCGCGCGTGATGCACCGCGCGCCGGTGGCGCATGGAGTGAGCCCCCTCGCTTCCGCCGTGCTCGCCACTGTGTTCGGCGTACTTTTTCTCGTTCTCGGTGTGTGGTGCTTCACCCGCATCTGATCCACTTCGCACCGGGACCCACGGGTTCCGCCGGACCGTCGCCACGCATGGCGGACCCCCGGAGGCGTCGCGGATCCCGCCCGACGGGACATGGCGGGGGACATACGGGGCAGGGTGGGGAGGGTGAGGAACACGCCCGGAGGGCCCGTGCCCGGTGGCGGACACCACACGTCGCCGGTGATGGTGCCGCGGCGGTCGGGAACGGCGGGCGGCGGCGGTCGTACGCCCGACGGACCGGGTACTCCGGGCGGCAGGAATGCCGGGAGTCGGGTTACCGTTCGAGTGGCCGTTGCGGGCTTTTGCCGTTTGACACGGGGGCGGGTTGTACCGTCACACTCCGCAGCGACGGCACCGTCGGCGGCGTCATGCCGCTGCCCGGATGCCCACCGAGCGTCGACCGGAGAGAAGAGCGAAGTTGTCCCCGACCAGCGAGACCGCACAGGGCGGCCGCCGACTCGTCATCGTCGAGTCGCCTGCCAAGGCGAAGACGATCAAGGGCTACCTCGGCCCCGGATACGTCGTCGAGGCGAGTGTCGGGCACATCCGCGACCTGCCGAACGGTGCCGCAGAGGTCCCGGAGGAGTACACCGGCGAGGTGCGTCGGCTCGGCGTCGACGTCGAGCACGACTTCCAGCCCGTCTATGTCGTCAACGCGGACAAGAAGGCCCAGGTCAGGAAGCTCAAGCAGCTTCTTGCCGAGTCCGACGAACTCTTCCTCGCCACCGATGAGGACCGCGAGGGCGAAGCCATCGCGTGGCACCTGCAGGAAGTCCTGAAGCCCAAGGTCCCGGTCCACCGGATGGTCTTCCACGAGATCACCAAGGACGCGATCCGGGCCGCCGTCGCCAACCCGCGCGAACTCAACCAGCGCATGGTCGACGCCCAGGAGACCCGCCGCATCCTCGACCGGCTCTACGGCTACGAGGTCTCGCCGGTCCTGTGGAAGAAGGTCATGCCGCGGCTGTCGGCCGGGCGCGTCCAGTCCGTGGCGACCCGTCTCGTCGTCGAGCGGGAGCGCGAGCGCATCGCCTTCCGCTCCGCCGAGTACTGGGACCTGACCGGAACGTTCTCCACCGGAACGGGCGCGAACGGGGCGGGCGCCTCCGACCCGTCGTCCTTCACCGCCCGCCTCAACACGGTCGACGGCCGCCGTGTCGCCCAGGGCCGTGACTTCGGCCCGGACGGCCGGCTGAAGTCCGGCTCCGGCCAGGTGCTGCACCTGGACGAGGCGAATGCCCGCGCGCTGGCCGCCGCGCTCGCCGACAGCGCGTTCGCCGTGCGTTCCGTCGAGTCGAAGCCGTACCGCCGTTCCCCGTACGCCCCCTTCCGCACGACGACCCTCCAGCAGGAGGCGAGCCGGAAGCTGGGCTTCGGCGCCAAGGCCACCATGCAGGTCGCGCAGAAGCTGTACGAGAACGGCTTCATCACGTACATGCGTACCGACTCCACGATCCTCTCGGACACGGCGGTCGCCGCCGCTCGGGCGCAGGTCACGCAGCTGTACGGGGCCGGCTACCTGCCGGACAAGCCGCGCACGTACGCCGGGAAGGTCAAGAACGCGCAGGAGGCGCACGAGGCGATCCGCCCGTCCGGCGACCGCTTCCGCACTCCCGCCGAGACCGGCCTCACCGGTGACCAGTTCCGGCTCTACGAGCTGATCTGGAAGCGGACCGTCGCCTCCCAGATGAAGGACGCGGTCGGCAACTCCGTCACCGTCAGGATCGGCGGCCGGGCGAGCGACGGCCGGGACGCCGAGTTCTCCGCATCCGGCAAGACGATCACCTTCCACGGGTTCATGAAGGCGTACGTCGAGGGTGCCGACGACCCGAACGCCGAGCTCGACGACCGTGAGCGCCGCCTCCCTCAGGTCGCCGAGGGCGATGCGCTGTCCGCCGAGGAGATCTCGGCCGACGGGCACGCCACCAAGCCCCCGGCCCGCTACACCGAGGCCTCGCTGGTCAAGGAGCTCGAAGAGCGCGAGATCGGCCGCCCGTCGACGTACGCCTCGATCATCGGCACGATCCTGGACCGCGGCTACGTCTTCAAGAAGGGCACGGCGCTCGTCCCGTCCTTCCTCTCCTTCGCCGTCGTCAACCTGCTGGAGAAGCACTTCGGCCGGCTCGTCGACTACGACTTCACCGCGAAGATGGAGGACGACCTCGACCGCATTGCGCGGGGCGAGGCCCAGGCGGTGCCGTGGCTGAAGCGTTTCTACTTCGGCGCGGGCGGCGACGACCTGGCGGGCGCGGGCGCGGCCTCCGACGCGGGCAACGGCGACGGCGACCACCTCGGCGGCCTGAAGGAGCTCGTCACCGACCTCGGCGCGATCGACGCCCGGGAGATCTCCTCGTTCCCCGTCGGCAACGGCATCAAGCTGCGGGTCGGCCGCTACGGGCCGTACATCGAGCGCGGTGAGAAGGACGCCGAGGGCCACCAGCGCGCGGACGTGCCGGAGGACCTGGCTCCGGACGAGCTGTCCGTGGAGTACGCGGAGGAGCTGCTGGCCAAGCCGAGCGGCGACTTCGAACTCGGCACGGACCCGATCACCGGGCACCAGATCGTCGCCAAGGCCGGTCGCTACGGCCCGTACGTCACCGAGGTGCTGCCCGAGGGCACCCCGAAGACCGGCAAGAACGCCGTGAAGCCGCGGATCGCCTCCCTCTTCAAGTCCATGTCGCTGGAAACGGTGACGCTGGCCGACGCGCTCCGGCTGATGTCGCTGCCGCGCGTCGTCGGCGAGGACACCGACGGCGTCGAGATCACCGCGCAGAACGGCCGCTACGGCCCGTACCTGAAGAAGGGCACGGACTCGCGTTCGCTCGCCTCCGAGGAGCAGCTCTTCGACATCACCCTCGAAGAGGCCCTCGCGATCTACGCGCAGCCCAAGCAGCGCGGTCGCGCCGCCGCCAAGCCGCCGCTGAAGGAGCTCGGCACGGACCCGGTGAGCGGGGCGCCGGTCGTGGTCAAGGACGGCCGCTTCGGCCCGTATGTGACCGACGGCGAGACCAACGCCACGCTGCGGACCGCCGACAGCGTCGAGACGATCACGCCGGAACGCGGTTACGAGCTGCTCGCCGAGAAGCGTGCCAAGGGGCCCGCGAAGAAGAAGACGGCGAAGAAGGCCCCGGCCAAGAAGACGGCCGCGAAGAAGACGGCGGCCAAGAAGACCACGACCGCGAAGAAGACGGTGGCGACCGCCAAGAAGGCCGCGGCGAAGAAGACCACGGCCACGAAGAAGACGGCGGCGAAGAAGACGGCCGCCGCGAAGGAGACCACGGCGGCGTCGGCCGCCGGGGAGAGCTGACCGGGAACCCGGTACCGGTGGGCTGACCGGGCCTGGATCACCGGTGGGCCGACCGGGGGCCGGGGACGGTACCGGGCCGGGGCCGGGGACCGTGAGCTGTTCGGAGGGGCGTCCCGCTTCAGTGCGGGCCGCCCCGTCCTGTACGGGGGCGGCCCGTCCCGTGCAGGAGGCCGTTCCGTGTGGGAGGCGGCCCGTCCCCGTGCGGAGGGCGGCGCGGTCTTCGTACGGGGGAGCTTCCGGCGGGAGTTTCTCGTACGGGGACGCCGTCGGTCCGGTGAGGTGTGAGGCGTGGGCGGCTGCGGCCGGGGCACCTCCGTAGCACGTGGTCCGTACTCCTGTGGCACGCCCCGGGCTGTCCACATCCCACGCCCTGGTCGTCCACATGTTCGGGCGTGGCCTCCGGGGAGTCGTCCGATCCGGATAGGCTGGGCGGATGACGCGAGCCGAGCAGCCAACGGTCGTGAGCCCCACCTCCGACACACTTGCCGCAGACTCACGCGAGCGCGCCGTACGAGCCCTGTTGCGTATCCCGCCGCTGAAGCGGTTGTGGAGCGCCCAGCTCGTCGGAAGCATCGGCGATGCCCTCGCCCTTCTCGTGCTGGTGCTGATGTCGCTGCAAGCGGCGGTCCAGGAGGGCTCATTCGGAGCCGGATATCGAGGGGCGGCGTTCGCCGTCGCCGCGGTGTTCGGTGCCCGGATTCTCGCCACCCTGATCTTCGGGGCCGTACTCCTCGGTCCGCTGACGACGCTCACCGCGCCGGGCGGACCGCTGGACCGGCGCTGGCTGATGATCGGGACGGACGGGCTGCGGCTCGCGCTGCTGGTCGTCGCACCGCTGTGGATCGACTGGATGCCGGCTCAGGCGCTCATGATGATCCTCATCACCGTCTTCGTCACCGGCGCGGCCGAGCGCCTGTGGACGGTCGCCAAGGAGGGCGCCGCGCCCGCGCTGCTGCCCGCGCCGCCCCCCGAGGGCGCGGCGGTACGTCCCCTTCCCGACCACCTCGACGCCCTGCGGCGACTCTCCCTCCGTACCGACTTCGCCGCCATCCCGGTCGCCGGGGCCGGTCTGCTGGCCGCCACCCTGGTCGGCAACCTGCTGGGCTCGGGCCTGGAGTGGTTCTCGCTCCATCAGGCGGCGCTCGGCTCCTACGTCGCGGCCGGTCTGTTCGCGGCCTCGATCTCCACCCTGTACTTCCTGGAACTGCCCGGTTCCCAGACGCCCCGCCCGCGCTCGCCGCTGGAGGGCCTGCGCCGGCCGTCGGCCGACGGCGGACCCGACCGGGGCCGCACCGGTGCCGTACCGGTGATCATCGGTGCGTCGGCCGCCGTCGCCGGGGCCATCGCCGCCGCCGCTGCCGTCGCCGCCCTGCACGCCGGGGAGCTGGGCGGCGGACCCGTCACGTTCGCCCTGCTGATCCTCGGACTGACCGGTGCCACGGGCGTCGGCATCCGTACCGCCGGGAAGGTGCTGCCCACGCTGTCGCGGCGCCGCCTGCTGGCGCTGGCCGTCGCCGTCACGGGCGTCGCGCTGCTCGCCGTGGGCCTGGTGCCGGACACGGCGACCGTCGTGGGGATCACGGTGCTCGCCGGGTACGCGGCGGGGGTCGCCGCCCGCACCGGCCACGTCCTGATCGACCAGGAGACCGAGGAGTCCCGCCGGGCCAGGATCACGGAGCACCTCCAGGCCGTCGTACGGGTCGTCGTCGGGCTCGGCGCGCTCGTCGGCCCGCTGCTGTCCGCCGCGATCGGCGCGCACCGGCTGGAGTCGGGAGCGTTCGTCTTCGCTCACGGCGGAGCGGCCTTCGCCCTGATGCTGATCGGCGCGCTGCTGCTGCCCGTCGCGGTGATCGTCCTCGCGAAGACGGACGACCGCTCCGGCGTGCCGCTGCGCCGTGACCTGCGCGAGGCGCTGCGTGGCGGCGAACCGGACGTGGCTCCCGCGAAGACCGGGTTCTTCCTGGCCCTGGAGGGCGGCGACGGCGCCGGAAAGTCCACCCAGGTCGAGGCGCTCGCCGAGTGGATCCGCGCCAAGGGCCACGAGGTCGTCGTCACCCGGGAGCCGGGCGCGACCCCGGTCGGCAAGCGGCTGCGCTCGATCCTGCTCGACGTGTCGTCGGCCGGGCTCTCCAACCGGGCCGAGGCGCTGCTGTACGCCGCCGACCGCGCCGAGCACATCGACTCGCTGGTCCGCCCGGCGCTGGAGCGCGGTGCGATCGTCATCTCCGACCGTTACATCGACTCGTCCGTCGCCTACCAGGGCGCGGGCCGTGACCTCTCCCCGACCGAGATCGCCAGGATCTCGCGCTGGGCCACGAGCGGGCTCGTACCGCACCTGACCGTCCTGCTGGACGTCGACCCGAAGACCGCGAGGGAGCGGTTCACCGAGGCGCCCGACCGGCTGGAGTCCGAGCCGCCGGAGTTCCACGCCCGGGTGCGGGCCGGCTTCCTGACGTTGGCCGCGGCCGACCCGACCCGCTACCTGGTGGTGGACGCGGGGCAGGACCCGGAGACGATCAGCACGGTCGTACGCCACCGCCTCGACCAGCTTCTTCCGCTCTCCGAGGCCGAGATCAAGGCCCAGGAGGAGGCACGCAGGAAGGCCGAGGAGGAGGCCAGGCGCAAGGCCGAGGAAGAGGCGGCCCGCAAGGCCGAGGAGGAGCGGCTGGAGCGCGAGCGACAGGAACAGCTCGCCAAGCTCCGGGCCGAGGAGGAGGAACGCAAGCGCCGCGAGCTGGAGGAGGCGCGCAGGCGAGAGGCCGAACGCCAGGCGGAGGAGGCCCGGCAGCGGGCCGAGGAGGCCCGGCGCAAGGCCGAGGAGGAGCGGGCCAAGCGGGAGGCCGAGGAGGCTGCCCGCGAGGCGGAGCAGGAGAGGCTGCGCAAGAGAGCCGCGGAGGAGGCCAGGCAGCGCAAGGAGGCCGAGGAACAGCGTCTGGAGAAGCAGCGGGCCGCCGAGGAGGCCCTGCTGCGCGCCGAGGAGGCCCGGCGCCGGGCCGAGGCGGCCAGGGCCGAGGCGGCCGCGGCGGCGTCCGTGCCGGACAACGAGGTCACGGTGCCGACACCGATCGTCGACCCGAACGACGTGACGCAGCAGGTGCCCTCGCCGACCACGCGTCCCGCGCGCTCCGACGACGAGACGGCGATCCTTCCTCCGGTACGGGACGGACAGCCCCCGGTACGGGACGCGCGGCGTCCTCGTGACACGGGGGGTGCGCGTGACGTGCAGGAGTCGAGGGACGCCTGGGGTGCGCGTGAAGCGCGCTCGGCGGATCCGGCGGACCGGGTTCCGCGGGGCATCTTCCGTGACGAGCGTCCGTCGACGGGCTTCGTTGCTGAGAGCGAGAACGAGCGCACGCGCGAGCTCCCGCAGATCGACGACCCGCACGCGGGTGGCGCAGGGGCGCAGCAGGCGCGGGACCCCCGGGACGGCCAGGAGCACCGCTCCCGGCGCCCGCGCCCCGACTGGGCCGAGGAGACGCCGTTGGACGACCTGCCGACGCTGGCGGACGAGCTGCTGGGCGGCGACCACGGGGACGACGAGGACCCGGGCTCCTCGGGACGGGGACGCCGCCCGCGCCGCTGAGGCGGTGCGGGGTGAGGGACGGGACATCCGTGTGGCCGGCCGAAGGGGCCGGGCCGCGGGGCCGTCGATCTGCCGGCCTGCGGAGCGGATGTCCGGTCCGCCCCCGCCGGCCCGTCGGACCGGTCGGAGTGCGGTCGAGACCGGTCCCGCCCGGTCCTGCCGGGAGTGTCAGACCCGTCCCTCACAATGGAGTCCGGAGATGAGCCGGGACCAGCGGGGCCGGGTTCGGGCGCGGTCGGTCCGGTCGGACGGGGAGCCGACGCGCAACGACATCCCGTCGCGCGGGCCGTGCGGCCGTGCCGCGCGACAACCCGGTGCATGGGACCACGGCACGAGACCACGGCACACGGCACGACGGTGCGCGGGTGCATGACAGCACGGCGTACGGCACGTCAGCACGGCGCACGACAGCGGACAGCACGACAACGTGCGGCCACGAGGTCGCACACCACCGGAAGGGCGGTGACCCATGACCGTATGGGACGACCTGGTCGGGCAGGACCGGGTGCAGGAGCAGCTCGGTGCCGCCGCCCGGGACGCCGATGCGCTGGTCACCGCCCACTCCGCGGGGGAGCCGGTGCCGCCGGGATCGAAGATGACCCACGCCTGGCTGTTCACCGGCCCCCCCGGCTCCGGCCGTTCCACCGCGGCCCGGGCCTTCGCCGCCGCCCTCCAGTGCGTCAGCCCCGACCGGGCCCTGGGCGGCGCGCCCGGGTGCGGCTTCTGCGACGGCTGTCACACCAGCCTCATCGGTACACACGCCGACGTCGAGGTGGTCCGTACGGATCTGCTCTCCATCGGCGTGAAGGAGACCCGCGAGCTGGTCCGACGCGCCCAGCTGTCCCCCGCCGGCGGTCGCTGGCAGGTCATCGTGCTGGAGGACGCGGACCGGCTCACCGAGGGCGCGGGGAACGTCCTGCTGAAGGCCGTGGAGGAACCGGCTCCCCGCACGGTCTGGCTGCTCTGCGCGCCCTCGCTCGAGGACGTGCTTCCCACCATCCGTTCCCGCTGCCGCCACCTCACCCTGCGCACGCCCTCCGTGGACGCGGTGGCCGACGTGCTGATCAGGCGCGACGGCATCGATCCGGAGCGGGCCGCGTCCGCCGCCCGTGCCACCCAGGGTCACATCGGCCGGGCCCGTCGCCTCGCCACGGACGAGCGGGCCCGCTCCCGGCGTGCCGCCGTGCTGAAGGTGCCGCTGCGGATCGAGGAGATCGGGGGCTGTCTCAAGGCTGCCCAGGAGTTGATCGACACCGCCGCGGAGGACGCCAAGCAGGTCTCGGAGGAGGTCGACGCCAAGGAGACGGAAGAACTGAAGGCCGCCCTCGGCGCCGCCGCCGGAGGCCGGATGCCGCGGGGGACGGCGGGCGTGATGAAGGAGCTGGAGGATCGGCAGAAGCGCCGCAAGACCCGTACCCAGCGCGACAGCCTCGATCTCGCGCTCAGCGAGCTGACGGGCTTCTACCGCGATGTGCTGGCTCTGCAGATGGGCTCGCGGATCGCCATCGCCAACGCGGACACCCAGGACGCCCTCGAACGCGTCGCCGGCTCCTCCACCCCCGAGCGGACCCTGCGCCGGATAGAGGCGGTGATCGCGTGCCGGCGGGCGCTGGACCGCAACGTCGCACCGCTGCTCGCGGTGGAGGCGATGACGATGGCGTTGCGCGCGGGCTGACGTACGGCGCCGCCGTGCCGTTTCCCGCTTTCCGTCCCGGATCACCACCGCCGTCACCCATCCCCATCACCACCGGCATCCCATCGCCCCCGGCATCCCATCGCCCCCGGCATCGCCATTGCCGTCGGCAGTGCACCGCCCCAGCACCGCCCCTGCCATGACCACAGGTAGCGCACCGCGCCATCGCCCACGTCACCGTTCGTCACGTTTCGTCACTGATTTTTCACCCGTATGGGCGGTAAAGCGGGCGAGGGGTCGTCCGGCGACTACGCTCCGGGGATGGACACCAGGCGCCCGCTCCGCTTTTTCGCCCTCGCGCTCGGCATTGCCGGCCTCCTCGTCTCCGGTTGCAGTGGCGACGGATCGGCGAACCCGTCCCCGTCCGCACCTGCCGTCCCCGCCGCCCTCCAGCCGTACTACGAGCAGCAGCTGACGTGGCGGGACTGCGGGGTCGAGGGCTTCCAGTGCGCGACGATGAAGGCGCCCCTGGACTACGCGCAGCCGGACGGCGGCGACATCGATCTGGCCGTCTCCCGCGCCAGGGCCACCGGCCCCGGGGAGCGGATCGGCTCGCTCCTGGTGAATCCCGGCGGCCCGGGAGGCTCGGCCGTCGGCTACCTCCAGAATTTCGCGGCCCTCGGCTACCCCGCCCCGGTCCGGGCCCGCTACGACATGGTGGCCGTCGACCCGCGCGGGGTCGCCCGCAGCGAGCCCGTCGAGTGCCTCAGCGGCCCGCAGATGGACTCGTACACCCAGGTCGACCAGACGCCCGACGACGAGGCCGAGGTCGACCGGCTGAGCGCCGCGTACCAGAGTTTCGCGGGCGGCTGCGAGCAGCACTCGGCTCAGGTGCTCCCGCATGTCTCCACCGCCGAGACCGCCCGCGACATGGACATGCTGCGGGCGCTGCTGGGCGACGAGAAGCTGCACTATGTCGGGGCGTCGTACGGCACCTACCTCGGTGCCGCGTACGCCGAACTCTTCCCGGCCCGGGTCGGCCGGATGGTCCTGGACGGCGCGATGGACCCCTCGCTCTCCGCCCTCGACGTGAACCGTGACCAGACGGCGGGTTTCGAGACCGCATTCCAGTCCTTCGCCGCCGACTGCGTGAAGAGGACGGACTGCCCGCTCGGCACGACCTCCACCGCCGACGCGGCCACCCGCCTGAGGGGGCTCTTCGCCGCCCTCGACGCCAAGCCGATCCCCACGGGCGACACCCGCGAGCTCACCGAGTCCCTCGCCACCACCGGGGTGATCGCCGCCATGTACGACGAATCGTCCTGGCCCCAGCTCCGCGACGCGCTCGTGGGCGCCGCGAAGGGCGACGGCTCCGGTCTGCTCGCCCTGTCGGACAGCTACTACGAGCGCGAGCCGAACGGCACGTACGCGAACCTGATGTTCGCCAACGCCGCCGTGAACTGCCTGGACCAGCCGCCCGCCTTCGCCGACGCCCGAGCCGTCACCCGTGCGCTCCCCGACTTCGAGAAGGCGTCGCCGGTCTTCGGCCGGGCCTTCGCGTGGGCCGCCCTGAACTGCGCCTACTGGCCGGTCAGCCCCACGGGCACCCCTCACCGCATCGAGGCCGGGGGTACGGCCCCGATCGTGGTGGTCGGCACCACGCGTGACCCGGCCACCCCGTACAAGTGGGCCGAGTCGCTCGCCGACCAGCTCTCCTCCGGCACGCTTCTCACCTACCGGGGCGACGGCCACACCGCGTACGGCCGCGGCAGCGACTGCATCGACACGGCGATCAACACCTACCTCCTGGACGGCACCCCGCCGGCCGACGGCAAGCGCTGCTCCTGACTACTTGTCCCCTCCGTTCCGCCTCCTTCGCCGCCTTTGGGCCGCTGACCTGCGGAGACGGCTCGGATCCAGGGTGGTACGGAGCACCCCCGGAAACTGTGTAGACTTGGCGACGCCGCTGATCGCACCATAGTGCGACGGGCGTGCCGCCTTAGCTCAGTTGGCCAGAGCAACGCACTCGTAATGCGTAGGTCTCGGGTTCGAATCCCGAAGGCGGCTCAGTCAAACCCCAGGTCACATAGCCCGTGACCTGGGGTTTTCTGTTGCCCGGGGCGTGGCGGGTCATACGGCCGGGTTGCCGTGACGTTGCCTGCGTGAGCGATGCGTGAGCGGAGCGGCCCGACGCCCTACCTCTTGGGCTTCTTGCGCTTGCCCTTCCTCTTGGCCTTCTTGGCGGCCTTACGGGCCTCCTCCACCTCGGTCTTCCGCTGAAGCGGAACCAGCTTCGCGGTGGCCTCGGCAGCGTTCTTGCCGACCTGCGGCAGGACGCTCTGGTAAATATCCCGCGTAATGCGGGTGTCGCTGTGCCCGAGCGTGTCCGACACGATCTTCACGTCGATGCCGGCGGCGAGCATGAGCGTGGCCGCCCCGTGCCGGAGGTCGTGCAGCCGGATCGGCGGAAGCCCGGAGGCGGCGACGAGGCGCTCGAAGAGGTCGGTCACCTTGCCCGGATGGAGCCAGGAGCCGTCTTCCTGGGTGAAGACCATGCCTGTTTTGACCCAGGCTGATCCCCACTCCTCGCGGTCCGCGTCCTGCTGTTCGCGGTGTCGCTTCAGGACGCTGACGGTGTCGTCGTCGAGCGCGACCACGCGGAAGCCGCTGTCCGTCTTGGGCTCGGAGGTCTCGACCTCCCACCCGTCCTGGACGAGCTGGGCGGAGACGGTCAGGGAGTGGTCATCGAGGTCGGTCTCCGACCAGGGCTGCCCGCATGCCTCGCCCCGCCGCAGGCCGCGGAAGGCGATCAGGTGCCACATCGCGTACAGCCGGTCGTCCGCGACGAAGTCGAGGAATGCGCCGGTCTGTTCGGGCGTCCAGACCATCACGGGCGAGGGCTTCTCGCCCGTCTGTTCCCACTTGGCGACCCGCGCGTCCGTCCACACCAGAGCCTTTGGCTTGCGCACGGGGTCGAGTTCGACGTGCGCGGCCGGGTTGAAGGTGAGGATCTGCTGGCCGATCGCGTCGTTCAGCGCGGCCCGCAGGGTGGCCTTGATGCGCAGCCGGGTGGCTGGGCCGGTCACGCGCCGGAACGGGGGCATGGCGTCGATCGCCGTCTTCATCACCTTGCGGCGGGCGCGGTTGTCCGTGCCCTTCCACGGCACGGTGGCCAACTCCTCCAGTGCGGCCCGGCGCTGGGCGTTTTGCTCCAAGATCTCGGCGTTGGCGTCGGCGATGGCGGTGAACATGTCGCTGAGGTGGCTCACGCGCAGGCGGTCGAGGCGGTGGTGGCCGATCCCGGGCTTCAAGTGGAAGCGGATATCGGTCTCGTAGCGGTTGAGCCCCGACTTGCGGATGCGCTTGCCGTCGAGCCATCGGTCGAGCCACTCGCTGACGGTCAGGCGGCCGATCAGGTCCTGACCGGACTTCAGGCGCCGTCGGGTCTCCTCGACATCTGGCAGTGGCGACTTCTCGTCGCCGACCTCCTCCAGCATGGCGGCGATCAACGCCATGCCCTCCGGGTCGTCGGTGTCGACGAGGCCGAGGAGCGCACGGACGTGGTCGAGGCCGGCCTGGGCGGCCTTGAGGGAGTCGTAGCCGGCGCGGCTGAAGGAGCGGCGGGTGCCGTCATCGCGGGGCGGGAGCTCCTGGCGTATGGAGTACGAGCCGTGCTTGCGGCTGGAGAGCTTCGGGCATTTCTTGCCGAGCGGCTTACCGGTGTGAGGGTCGCGGCAGTAGCAGCGGCGGTGGGTGGAACCCTTCAAAGATCATTCTCCTCGGTGGTGTTGCCGACGTTCGGGTCGATGTCGGCGAGTTCTGGTGGCAGGTCCGGTGGCGTGCCGCCGTCTTCGCGGATGAAGGCGCGGGCGCTACGGAGTCGGTACTTGGCTTCCAACACCCTTTCGGCGTAGTCGGCTTGGGCGAGTACGGCTTCCTCGCATTCGGCCTGGTTGGGCGCCGTCTCGGCTTTCCAGCGCTCGTGCTTCTCACCCTTCAGAGCGGCCAGAGCGGCGCGCTGGTGGCTGACGTGGGCGCGGAAGGAGCGGAGCATGTCGTCTTCCATGCCGAAGTCCTCGCTGTCGCCGGTGAACCAGCGCATTGCATCCCACGTCGGGTCGGAGTGCTGCAGGGGAAGGCGTTGGACTCGGTCGACGTAGCCGACGGGGTAGAGCAGGCAGATCGGGTAGGTGTGCAGGGCTTCGGCGAGGACGAGTACATCGACCAGGGGCAGGTTGGCGCGGCGGCCGGACTCCATGTTGGCGATCACGTTGCGCGGGATCGGGTGGCCGATCTCCTCGCAGCGGTCTGCCAGGTCCTGGGCGCTCATGCGTAGCTCCTTCCTTCGCCTGCGGACCTCGGCGGCCACCGTGGCCATCACCTGGTCCGCCCACTCGGGGACGTCGTCCTCGTCATCTCCAGGATCAAAACCGCTTTGTGTCATGCAGACACATTACCTTCCCGATGATGGTTAGTGATCGCCTGGAGCCGGACGTGATGCCGCGTTCGCCGAGGGCTCACTTGTGGACGGAGCACTGCATGCGCAACAAAGAGACCGCCGAGCAGCCCAAGGGCATGACGCGAGAAGAGCTGCTGGCCTTGCCCGCCGCCGTTGACCTGGACACGGGCAACCGGGCGCTGGGGCTGGGCCGGAGCAAGGGCTATGAGCTGGCCAAGCGCGGCCAGTACCCGTGCAAGGTCCTGCGCCTGGGCAAGGCGTACCGCGTCGTGACCGCCGACCTGTTGAACCTGCTCGGCCTGGCCGCATGACCGCGTGTGCCCATAGCAGACGCTTCTGCGCTGAGCTGACACAGAAACGCTGGACTGTGGCCGGACGTAGACGTACTGTCCGTGTTCCCTCGCCCCGGCCAAGGAAGCGAGAAAGCCCCCGGCGCGCCAACGCCGGAGGCTCCGCACACTCCACTGCCCGCATTCCAACGAACGACCTGCGTGAGTCGGGCCTGCATGCCCGATGTCACCGGATAAGGAGCTGCCCTGTGCAACCTACGACACCCGAGCCCTATTCCGCACCCGGCAAAGCAGCATGGCCGACGGTCGCGGTGCCCGGCCGGCCCGGCCACGCGCCCGAAGCCGCCCCGGCGGCCGATGAGCGGGCGCCGGATACGGTTCCGGTGGATCAGCCCGCCGAGGAGGCGGTGCCGGACCCGGAGCCGACGTACGGCTCCGAGCTGCTGAACGAACTGCGTGCCCAGATAGCCCAGTTCGTGATCCTGCCCTCCCAGCAGGCGCTGGACGCGGTCACGCTGTGGGTCGCGGCGACGCATCTGCAGCCCGCGTGGCAGCACGCCCCGCGCCTGGCGGTGGTCGGGCCAGCGAAGCGGTGCGGCAAGTCGCGGCTGCTGGACGTGCTCACCGAGACGGTCCACGAGCCGATGCTCACCATCAACACCACCCCGGCTGCGGTCTTTCGATCCATCACGGACGAACCGCCCACCCTGCTGGTGGACGAGGCCGACACCATCTTCGGCACGCCGAAGCAGGCGGAGAAGAACGAGGAGATGCGCGGCCTGCTCAACGCCGGCCACCAGCGCAACCGCTACGTCACCCGCGTCGTCGGCAACGACCACACGCCCCACCGGTTCGCCACCTTCGCCATGGCCGCGCTCGCGGGAATCGGCGACCTCCCCGACACGATCATGGACCGGTCCGTGGTCATCCGCATGCGCCGCCGGGCCGAGGGCGAGAGCGTCAAGCCCTTCCGCTCCCGCCGCGACACCCCAGCCCTCCACGACCTGCGCGACCGCATCGCCGCATGGGCCCGCCCGCTGCTCGACGAGGCCGCCGACATGGAACCGGCGATGCCGGTGGAGGACCGCGCCGCCGACACATGGGAGCCCTTGGTGATCGTCGCCGACCTCACCGCCGGACCCTGGCCTCGCCTCGCCCGTACAGCGTGCGCGCAGATGGTCACCGACGAGGCGCAGGCCGAGGAGGACCATCCCAGCTCAGCGCGGATCCTGGCCGACATCCGCCGGGTTTTCGTCGCCCAGCGCGAGGTCGACAGCCTCTGCACGGACGAGCTCCTCCATCACCTGCGCCAGGATCCGGAAAGTCCCTGGGCGGAGTGGGGGCGCAGCGGGCTGAGCCCGCGTGATCTGGCCGGGATGCTGGGCGGCTTCGGAATCAAGTCCGGCAACGTCCGCCTCGCCGATGGAACCCAGCGCAAGGGCTACACGCGCAACAAGTTCCTCGATGCATGGCGCCGCTACTGCCCGACCGTCCACCCGGTCGACGCCGAGCCTGCCCGCAGCGAGGGCTGAGACCCTGCCCCCGGTTGCCGTCCTTGCCGGCCCTGCCGTAACCCCGCAGGTCAAACGGCATACGGGCAGGACGGCAGCCGGGGCCAAGACGGCAACACGATCATGACCGCCGTGATGCCCACCGGGACGTTGCACGCATTCCTCTTGTGCCGTCCCGGGCGTCCCGGCCGTATCACCGCAGGTCACAGCACATGCGGCCGGGACGGCAAGACGGAACCGATCCGTCCACGGCCACCGGACCGCAGCACCCGCCGCCCGTGCGTTCCTCAGGACGCGCCGGCGCCGTCGGGACGGAACACCGCCCCCCTGCCGTACCGGCTCTGACCTGCGCTTGCAACGGCCAAGACGGCAAAGACGGACCACGCCACCACCCCAGGAGAACCCCGCTTGACCACCCTCTCCACACCCACCCACCGGGACCATCGCCCTGGCGAAGGACGGCCGATGACGACCAATCAAGCTGCCGAGCGGTACGCGCTCATCGCGGCTGGAATCGTCATCGTGGCGCTCACCGCCAGCGGGTTCTGGCTGTCGTATGCACACCTCGCCGAGGTCGCCGGACAGCACGGCCTCAAGAACTCCCCGGTCCGCCAGTGGGCCTGGCCCGCGACCCTGGACGCGTTCATCGTCGCGGGCGAACTGCTCATGCTCCGCGCGGGCCTGCGCCGGGTCACCGACTGGTGGGCCATCGCCCTCACAGCCACCGGATCAGTCGGCTCCATCGCGCTCAACGTGGCCGGGGTCAGCGGCACGGGCAATGCCGGCACCGTGCCCCTGCTCGACTACGTGGTCCGGGCGGTTCCCCCGACGGCCGCACTGCTGGCCTTCGGCGTCCTGATGCGGCAGATCCACCAGCTGGTCGAGCAACCCGCCGACCACTCGGACCCCGCGCCCGTCCAGCCCACTGAGCCTCCGGCCGCCGGATCCGTCCAGCCGACGGAACCACCGCCCGAGGTTTCGGAGAGCACGCCGCGCGGTGGCCGTCCGCCAAAGGCCACGCTCGCAGAGCTCGTGGAGATCGGCCGGATTGCCCTCGCTGAGCACGGCACACTCAGCCGGTCTCTTCTCCGGAAGGCTGTCAAGGACAGGGACTTGACGATCGGCAGTGAGCGGCAGACCGAGGTGATGGAGATCCTCCGGCCCGAAATTGAAGCCACCGCCGAGATCGGTCCGGACAGCGGCTGACCGGAATCCCTGCGGGGTGACCGGAACCCCTTCCGGTCACCCCGGCCGACGCCCCACTCACCGCCCGCTTGTCCACACCCGTGGATGGCGCGCTGACCACCAGCACTCAGCCAGCCCTTGCCGCCGACACGCCTGCCTCGCCCCCTTCTGGAGAACCGCCCGTGACGCACGCCCCGTACCGCCCCGACCACACTCCCGACGAGCCGCCGCCTCAGGCGAAGTCCCCTACGCTGATGGGGCGTTTGCGGCAGGCGTTCGGACAGGCTGCCCTTGGCGGAGCCAGTAGTACCCCGAGTCCGACTCAAGGCCGGTCTTCGGGGATCTCCGCCCCGGGGGTGGCGGAGACGGCCCAGCGCCAGGGGGCGCCGGGCGAGGAGGCCGGAGCCGAGGGTTGCCCCGACCCGGACACGCTCCACGCCGTACAGCACGAGATTCTGCGCCCCGTCCGTGCCACCGAACCTCCTGTGCACACCGTCCAGCCGACCATCCGCCGATTCACCGGAGACAAGCGCACGGAGCGTATCGGCCCTCTGCGCTTCACCACCGGTCAGCTCGCTCGGCTTGAGGAGGCCACCGCCGAGCACGGCTACAAGGGCGAGGGCGGCTTCGCCGCCGATGTCGTCGTCGCCTTCATCACCGGCCGGTTCACCGCCAACCTGCCGCTGTCCGAAGACCGCCGCCGCACCCACATGTTCCGCGCCCAGGTACTGCGTGAACTCAACCGGATCGGTGTCAACGTCAACCAGATCGCCCGCGCCCTGAACAGCGATCTCACCCCGCCCGACGTACGTGACCGTCTCGACGAGCTGCACCACCTGCTGAACCTGATCGCCGAGGCCCTGCGCGAACCGACCGAATCCGGGAAGGAGCAGGCCGCGTGATAGCCTCCATCAAACCGGCCGGAGCCAACACCCGTGGCCTGCTCGCCTACCTCTACGGACCCGGCCGCCACGACGAGCACCTGGACCCGCGCATCGTCGCGGGCTTCGCGATGCTCGGTATGCCCGACCCCGGACGGAACCCGGACGCCACGCTCACCCAGCTCGCCCACCACCTGGACGAGCCGGTGCATCTCCGGAACAGCGAGTTCGGGAAGAAGATCACCGATCACGTCTGGCACTGCCCAGTCCGCGCAGCCCCCGAGGACAGGCACCTTTCCGATGCCGAGTGGGCCGACATCGCCCAGCGCATCGTCGAGGCCGCAGGCATCGCCCCTCCCGGCGACGACCTCGGCTGCCGGTGGATTGCCGTACGCCACGCGGATGACCACATCCACATCCTCGCCACAACCGTTCGCGAGGACGGGCGCCGCCCCAAACTCCACGTCAGCGGTATCCGCGTCGGCGACGCCTGCCGCCAGATCGAGACCGACTACGGCCTGCGCCAACTGAAGAAGGGCGACCGCACCGCCGGAAAGCGCCCCACGCAGGCAGAGATGCACAAGGCCGAACGCCTCGGCTGGGACCAGACCAGCCGCGACTGGCTCCAGGACCGCATCCGCGCCGCCATCCCCCACGCCAGCAACGCGGAAGAACTCCTCGCCTACCTAGAAGCCGACGGCATCCCGATCAAACCCCGCCGCGGACCGTCCGGAGACCTCCTCGGCTACGCCGCCGGACGCCCTGGAGACCTCAACAAGGACGGCGAACAGATCTTCCACCCCGGCGGAAAGATTGCCCCCGACCTCACCCTCCCCAAGCTCAAAGCCCGCCTCGACACCACCGCGCCGGAGGAGCACCCCACCGCCCGCCGCGATCGCCGCACCACCCCCTGGCACCACGCCACCGACGCCGTCGACACCCTCCACGCCAGCATGGCCGACGACACCCACGCCCAGGCCCACATCACCGCGCTGGGCGAACTCATCGAAGCCACCGCCCAGAAAACCCCCATCCAGCTTCGGTCTGAACTGCGAGCGGCCTCAAGGGCATTCACCCGCGCCCAGCGCTCCCAGATCCGCGCCGAGAACCAGGCCGCCCACACCCTGCGCCGCGCGGCCCGTGACATTGCCCATACCGCCGCTGGCCCCGACGGCAGCGCCTTCGCCGCCTTCCTCGCCGCCCTCGTCTGGGCCACGATCGTCGCCGCCCGCTGGCACGAGGCACAGAATCACGCCCACCAGGCCGAAGCTGCCCGCCAGGCCCTGCGCCACCTCCAGACAGCCGCCGACCACGCCCTCGTCCCGGTCATCGACAGCCTTGCCGCTCGTCAGTCGAGCGACCAGGCCCGCCGAACCCTGGCCCATGACGTCCGGGCCGCCGTCCCCGACCATGCCGACCGCATCCTCGCCGACCCCGCATGGCCGGCCCTCGCCACCGTTCTTGCCGATGCTGAAGCCGGCGGTCACAAGCCCCACCAGCTCCTCAAGGAAGCCGCCGCTCAGCGCGAACTCACGAGCGCCCGGCAGCCCGCCCGCGTCTTGATCACCCGCATCCAGCACACCAGCCGCAACCCCGCACCCAACCCGCGCGCTGAAGCAGCCCGCCTCCGCACGACCATGGCCAGGGCACAGGCGCCGAGCCGTCTGTCGTACACCGCACAGCCGGAGGCCGTCACCGCTTCCAACGATCAGAACCACCGGCACCGCAGGTGATCGCTGTTCGTGAAGGCGCCGGGGTCCGCATGCTGTGGGAGCTGGGTCCTGCCGGACGCCACCACAGGGGATCTTGGTATGCGTGCTGAACCTGCGTTGGCATGAACTCGCGCCCGGCAAGGTTCATTGGCACGCACTCAAGGTTCGGTGTCGCCGTGTGCTGCCCAGCCAGACCCGATGCGACTACCGACCCAGTTCTCGACGCCAGAACCGCATTCGTCGGCCCGTCCGTCTCCAAGCCTCATGACCCGGCGCGCGAGCTACCCGGCGTGCACCCGCCTTGACTTCCCACAGAGGACCACAAGGATCTTCGGCCCAGCGAACAATCAGCTCGAAGACGTATGCACCATCCTGCTCCGGCAGGAGCTCCGGCAAGTCCCAGCCCCTCCACCGGTCGCCCCAGGGGATTCGCCACTCCTGTCCCATCGGTCCAAGCGGCTTGCTGCGATGCAGATGCGCGATCTCTTGGCGGGGACCGTCCGATGTCCGCCCGTACAGGAGTACCTGGACATCGAAAACGGGGGCCGTCGAGTGGTTCCACACCTCTGATGCGTGCAACGTCGCGTGTGGCCCATCAGCACAAGTTGTGTGCGGGTACGGCTCGGGACATGTCGCGGAGATCAGATGGCGCTGCTTCCGCGCCTGCTGCCAGTCTTTCGCCACGGTTACGGCTGGTGCTGCTACAGCCCGGGCAGTGGCAGCCTCCCACGACATCACTGACTCCTGAGCACAACGATGCAAATCCTCATGCTGTGTGAACGAGTGAGATCGCAATTAGATGCGTTGAGATGTCCGGGGCTGCGAGGACAACCTGGCAGCAGTGCACGGACTTCGGCGGGCTGCAGTTCGCTGATCAGAGGCCCTGGTTTCGCAGGTGGGCCAGTATCTCCTCCACCGGTAGGTCGTACTGGTCCTTGTCCCGTTCCCAGTAGGCCATCACCTTGGCCGTTGCGTCAGCCAGATCAGTCGGCAAGTCGGCAGCGCTGAGGGTGTCCGCGATCTCGCTCATCTCCGGTGCCCAGCGCCAGGCACGAGCAGCCACGCTCGGTAGGTACTCGGGGTCCGACAGGATCGCGGAGACCATGACCTCGGCCTCGGCTGTGAGCTGGTCGCCGACACCGTGGGCGTCGGCCAGGGCGTGGGCGACGCCGGCGAGGGTGCGGGCGGCCTTCTGGTAGCTGGCGAAGGCCATCTTCAGGGCGGAGGCTGCGCCGGTGGCGTTGCCCGTCCGGCGAACGTGCAGGGCAGTGCCGGCGAACAGCGGTTCCACCTGGTCGACGGCGGGGCTGTCCCCGGCGAGGTAGAGGCGGGCCGCGCGCCCGTCGCCCGGCGGGGGACCGAAGATCGCGCCGTCGACGACTGCGGAGCCCGGGTGAATCTTCTCGGCGATGCGCTGCATGCGCTGGGGACTGATGGCGTTGGCGTCGACGTACACCCCGCAGAAGTTGTGCGCGGCCACGGTCGCCGCCACGTCCTCCGCCGCCTGGGGCGGGCAGATGGAGAGGACGACCGCACTCCGGGACAGTGCCTCCGGGAGAGAGCCGCAGACCGTGGCTCCGGCCTTCTTCGCACGGCTGTGGGTGGCTTCGCTGCGGCCCTCGGGTACCCACAGCACCTCGTGGCCGGCGGTGACAGCCTGGGCAGCTACGGCGGCGCCCATGGATCCGGGGTGCAAGAGGGTCACAGTGGTCACGGGCTGCCTCCTGGCGGGAGCTCGGC
Source organism: Streptomyces sp. NPDC001750 (assembly GCF_042892615.1). NCBI lineage: Bacteria > Bacillati > Actinomycetota > Actinomycetes > Kitasatosporales > Streptomycetaceae > Streptomyces > Streptomyces sp. NPDC001750. The sequence continues at coordinate 51,914 of NZ_JBIAUE010000032.1, forward strand.
AATGGTGCGTTCCTGGTGAGCAATGATCGACTCCCGCATACCGACCGCGACAGGGGATCCGGCTCCCGGGTGCAGGGCGAGCTGACGGCTGAAGTGGCCGACGCGGCGGTCGACGCTCTCCGTGCGGCGCCGGGCGCTGATGGCGAGGACCTCCTGGATCTGGTCGGCGGCACCGTCGAGGTCGCCGCGGCCGAGGCGGGCCATGGCGAGGTCCATACGGGCCAGGGACATCTCACCGAGCCGTCGGCGCTCGGGCGGTGCGGCCTCGAACATCTCCACGGACTCGTCGGCGCGGGCCTCGGCGTCGCTGAGGTGCCGGGGGCCAGCGAGCCAGAGGTGGGTGCTGCTGGCGTAGAAGAGCTGCTTCTCCAGGGGAAAGGCCATCATGCCGCCGTGCAGCTCGTCGGCATCGGTGAGCCGCTCGCGCAGCCGGTCGGCGGCGGAGAGGGCGCCGAGAGCGTCGTCCGCCCTGCCCAGCTGGCCGTAAGCGCGGGCTTTGATGCTCTCTAGCCGAATGTGAGCCGTTCCGGATTCGGGGGTGAAGCCGGTGCCGGACTCGGCAAGGCGTATGGCGTCGGCCGGACGGCCGTCCCAGTACGAGATGAGTGCCTGGAGCCCGCGTACCCAGGCGCACAGACCGTTGTAACCGGCCAGTTCACCGAAGAGGAAGGCCGTGCGGGCCTGGGTCTCGGCCGCGTCGTAACGGCCCAGGTCGAAGCTGGCGTTGGCCAGCACGCCGCACAGGACGCCCGCGCCGACGTACAGGTCGCGGGTGTACTTCGGCGGCTGGCGGCCTTCGAGGAGTTCGAAGGCGCGGTCGCGCAGGGCCCGCACCTCGTGAAACAAAGGTTCCACGGGCCGGTTGGGGTACGAGTCGACGATGCGGCGGATGTCGGCTTCCATCTGTTCCAGCGTGTGCGGTCCCACGTTGCTGCTTTCTGCCTGGGCCGCGAACCGTGCCGACTCGTTGGCCGCCACGGTGACCACGTCCTCAAGGCCGTACTCGGACGATTCCATTGAACTGCCCCGGCTCGCCGCGGACCGTGGGGTCTCGGGCTGTGGCCCGGACGGTGCGGGGCCGAGGAGGCGGGTGGCCGGGATGCCGGGGAACATGAACTCCAGGACCCGGCGCGCGACGGTCTGCGGAGTGCGGACCTCGCCGTGCGCGTACCGGAAGAATTGCCGCTTCTCGATCGTCGCGGTCGCGATCGAGGGCGGACCCTCCAGCTCGGCCAACTGCCGGGCCGCCTGTTCGTAGCGCCTCTTGAAGACCTGGTGGTCCTGCCAGCCGCGCTGGTTGATCAGGGTCTGGAAGAGCGTCTTTTCTGTTGCGTGCACGGCGTCTCCCTAATGTCGGCGCCCGCTTCGCCACCCACGCTAGACATCAATCAGTGGCCGATGAAGCCAAGTTCACCGGAAATCGCTGCCGTGCGGCGATTAGACATCGGTTGGGCACGAAAGGGCTGCGTCAGACATCGCCAAGGGTCTCGTTCAGGCACGGGGAACGGAGAACACTGCGTCTTCGCCCGGCGGTTCGTCTTCTCCGCTTCGGAGGCTTCGCCGCCGTGGTCTCGCACGCCTTGGCAGCTTAGGAGGCCCGCTCATGGCAGCGCACCACCAGCTCTCGTTCCCTGTCGTCGGTACCACGCACGCCGTCCGTGAAACGCGCCACCGCCTCGTGGCCGCCGTCAGCGCGTGGGACATACGGCTCGGTGAGGAGCGGTTGGGCGGGATCGAGCTGGTGGCAGGCGAGTTGATCGCGAACGCGGTGCTACATGCCGGGGCCGGTCCGATCACCCTGGACGTCCGGCTGGACGGCACGGAGCTGGTCGTCGCCGTTCACGACACGGATCCGGCCCTTCCCCGGGCGACCACCACCGGGCCGGAGGCCGAGTCCGGGCGCGGACTGCTGCTGGTTGCCGAGTACGCCGACCGCTGCGGAACCGAGCCAGCGGCGTCCGGCAAGCGCTGCTGGGCCGCGTTCGACCTTTCCCTGTCATCCAACTCCGAGGAGGGTGCCATGACTCCGGCACCGGCTATGCCCACCCCGTCTCCCCGCGTCATCGACCGGTTCACCGGCTCGTGGGAGTTCCTGTCGAACTACTCGGCCGCCACGGTTCGGCTCGACGGGGCCGAGTACCCCACGGTCGAGCACGCCTACCAGGCCGCCAAGACCCTCGACCGTTCCGTCCGTACGCGGATTGCCACCCAGCCCGACCCGGACGAGGCCAAGCGCCTGGGTCGGCGCCACGCCGACCGCCCCGACTGGGAGGAGGCGAAGGTGGCCGTGATGCGCTCGTTGGTCGAGCAGAAGTTCCAGGACCCGGAGCTGCGCGAGCGACTCCTTGCGACGGGCACGGCCGAGCTGGTGGAGGGCAACGACTGGGGCGACGAGTTCTGGGGCATGTGCGCCGGGCACGGTCAGAACACGATGGGGCTGATCCTCATGGCTTTACGCGAGCAGGCCCGGCGGGAGACCTCGGATTCCCACGAGGCGTGCGAGGCGCGGACGACCGACCTTTCCGGCACTCTCGGGTGCGCCGCCCAGGCCCGTATCCCCACCGCTCATGGCGTGTTCACCGCCTGGGGATACCGCAATGTGCTGGAGGGCGGGGAGCACCTGGCGCTCACCCTCGGCCGGATCCGGCACGCCGAGCAGGTGCTCGTACGGGTGCACTCGGAGTGTCTGACCGGCGAGGCACTCGGCTCGCTGCGGTGCGACTGCGGGCCGCAGCTGGACGCGGCCATGGCCGCGGTGGCCGCCGAGGGCGCCGGGGTGATCCTCTACCTGCGCGGACACGAGGGCCGGGGGATCGGGCTGCTGGCGAAGCTACGGGCGTACGCGCTCCAGGACGCCGGGTTCGACACGGTCGATGCCAACGCCTCGATGGGGCTGCCGGCGGATGCCCGCGATTACCGGGTCGCCGCCCGGATCCTGGCGGATCTCGGTGTGCGGTCGGTACGGCTGCTGTCCAACAATCCGGACAAGGTCGAGGCCCTCACCGCACTCGGCGTCGACGTGGCCGAGCGGCTGCCGCTGCTGGTGGACGCCAACATCCACAGCCTGGAGTACCTGCGGACCAAGCGGGACCGCATGGGTCACGACCTGCCGGGACTGCCCGAAGCGACGGATCTGGTCGGCGCGGAGTTCGCGTCGTGACCGCGCAGCAGGACTTCCGCCTGATGAGCGGACCCGACGAGGTTGCCCCGCTGTGGGCGCGATGCGGCCACGCTCCGCTCGAAGTACTGGTCGAGGTCCCGTTGCCGTCGGCCACGGTCCGCCTTGCCGCGCCAGGACGGCCGAGCTGGATCGGCCGGGGTGACACCTGGCGGCACGCGCCGGCCCGGCACGCGCTGGCCGTCCTCGCGGACACGAAGCAGACTGCAGGGCCCGTCCGCCTGCTCCTGGCCGAGCGTGGTCGTCGACGCGTCCTGGCGATCCTGGCCGAGGCCGACGTTCCACACCCCTGGTTGGTGACCGGGTGGCTCGGCTGGCCCGACACCAAGCCCATCGGTAACCAAGGGCCCCGGATCCGAGAAGCGCTCGCGGCCCGCAGCAACGACTACTGGACACTGGACCTGGCCGCCCGTGCCGTCGGATTCGGTCCCATGGACGCGGTCCATGTCCCGCCGCTGCCCTGGTGGGCGGGCATCAGCGTGGTCGTCCCGGCCCGTGGAGTGCAGGACGTCCTGCCTGGTGTCCTGCACGCGCTCGCCGATGCCGCTGCCCGGCTTCCGGCCGGCACCCCGTGGGAAGCACTCGTCATCGACGACGCCAGCGACCCGCCCCTCGGCCTCCCGCCCGGGCTGCCCCGCCAGATCCGCCTGGTCCGCTCCGACACCCAGCTCCACTGCGGCGGCGCCCGCAACCACGGCATGGCCCGCAGCCGCCATGGCCTGATCCTCTTCTGCGACGCGGACACCCACCTCGCACCCGACTACCTGACCGAGCACGTCGCCCGCCACCTGCTCGCCCCGAACCTGATCACCGTCTCACTGCGCGACCACATCCCCGCTCACCTGCCCGTCCCGGCTCGGGCACCGGACGGCAGCCGGGACTCCCGCGTCTCCGCGCACTACAAGCCGGGGCGCCTCGGCCTGGCCCCCGTCCCTGAGCCGGTCACCGTCCACCCGATCCGGCAGACGCGCGGCTTCCGGGACTTCGGCAACGGCCGACACCTCGGCCCGGTGGACCTGCCCTTCATGGTCAAGGGCAACAACCTGGCCCTGCCCGCCGCGACCGCCCGCTCCATCGGTTTCCCGCCCGACTTCACCGGCTGGGGACCGGAGGACGTGTGCTTCGCCGCCAAGGCCATCGCCCGAGGCTCGTACGTCGTACCAGTGCTGTCCACCGGGGTGTTCCACCGCGAGCACCCGCCCCGCTCGGGCAGCGCCGCCCGCCGGGACGCCGAACTCGCCGCCAACCTCAACCGCTACGCCCACCACCTGGGCGGACGCGCCGCGCTGCCCTGGCAGGTGCCGAATCAGGTCGGGGCGCGCTGATGACCTTCGACGTCACGGACGCCTGGCACCCCACCGTCAACCCGTCCGCCCGCATGCCCGTCCACCACCACCGCCACCTCGCGGTCCTCGGCCGCAGCGACGGACTTCTCAACGAGTTCCCGCGCCATCGCGGCGGCACCACCATCCGCCTCCCACGCGTCCGGTACGGGCGCCTCCACGTCGTGGAGCTGGGCGGGGACAGCGTCTTCGCCCCGTGGTGGCTCCCGGCCTCCGAGCCCGACGCCGTACGGCACATCACCACCGTCTACGAGACGGCTCTGCGGCACCCGGAGCCGACAGAGGAGGAGCGTCGGGTACTCGTCGGCCTACGAGAGGACTTCGCCGCACGGTGCGCGGAAAGGAGTAACGGCCTCACGATCGGCGAGGCACTGTGGCAGGCCACCGACGCCCTCCACCGCAGGCTCACCCCGTCCCTGCCTCGCCTGACCCTCACCAGCATCACCCGCTCCGACGCACGGCACACGCTGGCCCGGGCGCTCGGCCACGTACCTGGCGGGCTGCTCACTGCCCTCGTGCGCTGGGCCGAGCAGGAGCACCGGCCGATGTGGCCACTGCTGGCTGTGGCCACCAGCCCCGAGGGCGTGCCGCTGCGCGTTCGCCTCCACGCCGCGGATGGTCGCTTCGACCTGTCACCCCTGCCAACGACCAGCGACGTCCGCCCCACAGGCGGGACCGTCCCGCTTGGCGAGGCCGAACTGATCAACCTCCTCGACGCCGGCCGACTCGTCCCCGGCTCCCGCCTGACCGCGCTCGCCGAAGTCGCCCTGCATCTGGCCGGCGCCCCCGTACGTCACTTCGGCAACACGTACGGCGCCTTCGACATCCTGAGCACCCTGCTCGCCGCTCCGGAGGCGCCGGACATTCCCTGCTGCCCGGACGACGAGGACTCCTGGCACTACGCCGACCTGCCGCTCGGCGACGACCACCGCTACCCGCTCCACCTCGTCGAGCTGGCCGCCTGCACGACCGAGGCCCACGTTGCCGCCGACGCGCTCATCAAGGCTTCGCTGGCCAAAGGCGCGCCCATCCCCCTGGAGCTGAAGGGAGGAGACCTGGATGCGACCGTACGCGCTGGAGGGGCTGGACTGCTCCGGTAAGAAGACGATCGCCGCCTTGGTCCAGAAGCACCTGCGTGAGCGGGGGCTGGACACGCGGATCGTGATCGGCCCCCTTCTCGGAGGCAGCATCGGCCGCCTCGACGCCCGGCTCGCCAATATCACCGCCGCCGTCCCCAGGGGCACCCCGACCGATCTGCTCCGCCGCGGGCTGTACGTGGCTGAGCCCGCGCTCGACGGGCTCCTGTTCCGCCCCGGGCCGGTCCGGGCTCTGAAAGTCAGCACCCACTTTCGTGCCTGGGCCCGCGCCGCGGTCGAGAACGACCGGTGGATGGCCCGCAGCTACCGTCACACCCGCGCTGCCCACCTCCGGTACGCGGGCGCCACCCTGCTCCACACCGACTTCAACACCCGCCTGGCCCGGCACCGGACCGATGTCGCCGCCGGCCGCACCACCAAGGTCGAGCGCCGTCGGTTCCTCGGACCGGACCTCACGGCCTTCGCTGCCTGGCACGACATCCTCGACCGCCTCATGTCCGCGCAGGTACCGCACCTGCTGCGCCTGGACAGCACGGACGCGGACCCCGGCGAGCTCGCCGCGAAGATCGCCCTGCACGCGGCCTCGTGCTGGGAGGCCGGCCGGTGAGCTCAGCCGCGCAACAGACCGGCCAGGTACATGGCGTCCGGCCCGTCGCACACGTGGACCAGGTTCCGCAGCAGGTACTCGCCGGGCTTGCGGTCCAGGAGCATGTGCCGGACGTACGTCTTCCACCACTGCAGCACGCACGGGTCCTGCCGACCGGACAGCAGCCACACCTCCACGGGATCGGAGGCCAGGTAGTCCACGAGATCGGCGCGAACCTGCTCGAACTCCACCGTGGTGGTGGCTCCGCCGTACACCGTCTCGACTCCGGCCTCGCCCAGCATGATCCGCCGCTCGGCTTCCACCTCGAACCCCAGCAGCCGAACGGCCCGCCGTACGACGTCACGGGTCCGCTCCGGCCCGTCCCACAGCAACCGCCCCGCCTGCAGGAGCCGTTCGGCAGCAGCATCGGGAGCCACCACCGTGCCCCTGAACGCCTCCTCGGTCTCGGCCCGTTCAGCAATCTGGGTGGCGGCCCGCCGTGCGCTCGCACGCCACGGCTCGGCCAGGCCCTCCAAGCCCTCACCGGCGCACTGGGCCGCCAGGGCCGCGTAGAAACCGGCGGCGCGGTGACCGCGCACCGTGCTGTGCGGACCGTCGAGTGCGTCAGGCTTGCAGAACACCACAGGCATGCCCAGGACTTCACACCGAACTCCATCGCCGGGCAAGCCGTTTCCGACAACTCGACCCACTACCAGGAGAAACCCCGTGGTCTCCTTCCACTGGATCACCGACCCCCTGCCCGACGACATTCCCGTCCGCCAGGTGTACGGCTTCTGCTTCGACGACACCGGCCGCGTACTGCTCCGCGAGGATGCCGGCCGCTACGGCCTGCCCGGCGGCAAGCCGGAACACGGCGAGGACGCCCCGGCCGTCCTCGCCCGCGAGTGCCGCGAGGAAAGCCAGATCACCATCGGCGAGCCGGTCTACCTCGGCTACCAGGAGGTCACCGAGGACGGGCTGCCGCCGTACGCACAGCTCCGCCTGGCCGTCCGGATCAGCGACTTCCTCCCGCGCGAGCCCGACCCCGACACCGGCCGCACCTACGGCCGACTGGTCGCCCCGCTCAACAAGGCTCCGGCGCTTCTCGACTGGGGTATCGACGGACTCCTCCAGTCCGCAGCCGCCGTCCAGGCCGCCTACCGGCTCGGCCTCGACCCGGCAGCGGTCCGTGAAGAGACCTGGCGCAACTGACCCACCCACCCGAGGAACCCAGGGAGCCCCGATGCGATGGCAGTTCCACTACCCCAAGCGCACCAGCTTCTACCCGCCCGACTACGACAACCCCGGACTCGGCGGCTGCGAAGCCTCCCTGGTCCTCCTCACCCGCACCCTCGCCGCCCGAGGCCACGATGTCACGGTCTTCAACTGCTGCTTCCGCCCCGGCACGTACGACGGCGTGACCTGGCGCATGACCTGGGAACTCGACACCGCCCCGGCCCCCGACGCAGCCGTCGCGGTCCGCTTCGACGAGGCCCTGTGGCCCGCCGACTCCAAGGCCGGACACCACCTCTTCTGGATGCTCGACGACCGAGCTCGGGGCCCGGCCGCCTTCGCCGACACCTTCTGCGACCGTGGCGGCCAAGTCGTCCTCGCTTCCCAAGCCATGCAGCAGCGGGTCGAGGCGGCCTCCGTGAACATCCGCACCCACCTGATTCCGCTCCCCGTCGAGACCGAGCGCTACACCCGGCCCCTCACCGGCCGCGCTCCCATCTGCCTCTTCGCCAGCATGCCCAACCGCGGCCTCGACGCAGCCCTCACCCTCTGGCCACGCATCCGCGCCGCCGTCCCCGACGCCGAACTCTGGGTCACCAGCGGCTGGCAGCTCTGGGGCTTTACCAACTCCGAGTCCGACGACCGCTGGCACCAGATCCTCGGTGGCCGACCTCTCCCCGACGGCGTCCGCCTCCTCGGCACTCGCCCCCGCGCCGAACTGATCGAGATCCAGCAGCAGGCCGCCCTCACCCTCTACCCCTGCCGCTTCCCCGAGATGTTCTGCCTCTCCGCCGCCGAATCCGCCGCAGCCGGCACCCCCGTCATCACCAGCCCCGTCGACGCCCTCACCGAACGCGTCCACCACAACCACACCGGCATCCTCATCGACGGCGACATCACCCACCCCGACACCCAGCACGCCTTCGCCACCGCCGCCATCGGCCTCCTGACCGACCCCACCCGTCGCACCGCCATGGCCCGCGCAGGCCAGGCAGGTGCCGCGCGCCTTGCCCCGGACAGGGTCGCAGCGGCCTGGGAGACCTTGACCATCTCCAGGGCATAGCAGTCCTTGAGTGGTGATGACGTCTCATGTAGCACGACCAGTCGGTGGGATGCTCCAAACTGCCCTGTGTGGAACTGTTAACGATAGCCGTCGGGATCGTCGGCTGGGTGCTCGTTGGTGCCGTGTGGGAGATGACCCGGGAGGTGCGCCGACTGGTAGGCCACCGGATTGTCCCTCCGGTCAGGAGCGCCGTCCGAACTGTGAGACGTAGACGCCTGCTGTGGGCGCGCAGCAATTCCGGGAGGCTGCTCGACCAGCTGCGGGAATTGACGCCGACGAGCGTGGTGAACCGGCTTCCTCTGGGGTGGGCTCTTGTTCCCAGGTGGGTGGCTCGGTGGTTCTACGCCACCCAGGTGGCCCTGCCCATCCTCGCAGCGCTGCTCGGCCTCGTGCTGCTGTTGGTGTGGGAGGCCGGCGAGCCTGGAGCATGGAGTAAACCCTCCTTGCCACCTTCAGGAGACCTGGAAAGGGATCCGGATGCGATTGATCCGGTGGGGGCGTTGACCGGATGGGCACGCGGTATTCCCGAGCAGGTGCGCCAATGGGGCGGATTCAGTGATGTGCTCCATACGGTTCGCGCACCTGTGATGGTCCTCGCCGTCCTGGTTGTTGCCCTGGTGACACGTCGGGTGGTTGTGGCGGCGAGGCATGCCAAGGATCCAACGCGGCAGCGTCTGGAGCGCGAAGAGCAGGACCGGAGGCGCCGCCGAGGCGGCGGTGTCATTGGAGGGCCTGCTGCATACCTGGAGTGTTGGCCAGTGGTGGCACTTGTGACATCCGCGTTGCAGTGCGCCGAGGCGTATCGCCAGCACCACACTTCTCCGCCGGGTAGCACGGTGGACAGGGTGTCGATGCGAACTGCGGAGCGAATCGTCTGGCAGGCATTCCGGTCACGCAAGGGCAAGGCTCGACGCCACCATGAGCGGGTCGTCAAGGTGCACTCTGAACGAGTGGTCGCAGCTCTACGCGAGGCTGAGGCTCGCCAGGACGCTGAGCCTGAGAAGGCGCTGGAAGACCTAATGGTCATGCTGCTGACGATCGCCGAGCGTTACGCCGAGGGCCACGTGGGTCGGCTCTTGGACGAAACTCAACTCGGCGAGGACCGTGTTGCCCCGCGCGAGGGCCTGCGGTTCGCCGCCGTCGGGGTATCAGTGGTTGCCCTCCTGGCGGGCGCCTCGCTGGCCGGCCTTCCTGATTCCGCTCTCGCCGCCCTGTTGCCGGTGCTGGTTATTGGGGTCGCGATCGTTCTGAACAGAGGAAAGGTGCCCACTCCTGGCCAACTGACCGACCTGATCATCCCCCGGTAGCGGAAAGGGCGCCCCATCATGGTGCTGGGCAAAGCATCCGAGAGGGTGGGTCGTTGGCGTCTGCTCAGGAGAACCTCCGCGAGCCCGCGACGAGGCGGTGCCGTATCAAAACGATGCAGAAGCGGTTCGAGCTCGACTTTTACGTGAGTGATATGTGAGCGGACGGGGATGTACCCGATGGACGTGTCGTCACGCTTGCAAGATCAAAAAGCCTCTGACCAGGGCGGACAGGAATCAGCGTGATTACAAGACATGGCCCGTCACGATCTTGCAGGCTCTGCCGCCCTGCTGAGTGAGCCCGAGTGCTGTGTGCGACTCCACGACACCACCCTCTACACGTCCATGTTCCGCTACGACGACAACCTGCTCGTCAACCCACACATCTGTGGCCAACCGGCCAGCGCCAACCCCGTCCTGCACCTCAAGACGTTGCTGATACAGGGGGGTTCGACAACTACGCTGAAAGCTTTGACGCCGTCCGGAACGCCGCGAGGCATTGTGCACCCGACCAGGAGGGGACCGCCGACCACGGGCAGGACTGAGTACTACAACGACCCCTCTGCTCTGAAAATGAACACCCTCATCCCGGCCAGCAACCTGCTCGTCGCCGACGAGACGGGCGCCATCCTCCTCTAGCGTCGCCGCGACACTGGCCAGTGGGCCCTCCGCGGCGGAGCCCAGGACATCGGCGAGACCGCGGCCGAGTGTGCGGTGCGGGAGTGTCTGGAGGAGACCAGCATCATCGCGGAGCTCACCGGTTTCCTCGGTGTCTACACCGACCCGAACCACATCGTCGCGGACACCGACGGCGAGATCTTCCAGTGGTACGAGAACACCCACATCGGCCAGCCCATCGGCGGAGTGCCCACGATTAACGAGGAAGCCGACGGCGTCCGCTTCGTTCGGCCAGCGGACCTCGACCAATACTACTGAACTTGATTGAGTGATGTCGGGCTATCGGCCTGACAGTTGAGCGCCAGGTCCGGTAGTTCTGGTTGGGTGAGATACGCGCAGGGCGGCG
>NZ_JBIAUE010000033.1:0-61882 GCF_042892615.1 Streptomyces sp. NPDC001750
TCAATGGGGTCTCCCCTGCTCGAACAAGGCTGAGAGCTTGGGGAAGCACCGGACGACGCTCCTTCCGGGCAAACCTTGCCGGTCACGGCACTAGTGCCGCATCAGCTTCGAAAGTTCTGTTCCCGAATCAGCGGAAGTTGGCCGAAAGGGCGCAGACACTGAGATGTCCACACCCTTTCGACGCGGTCCACTGATCCATCACATCCTCGAGCCAAGGCCTCCGACCGGCCGGCCGACCGGCTCGTCGCGGCCCTGCGCCCACAGCGAGCGGACGTGGCCGAGGTGGCGCAGCATGCACGCCTCGGCCGCCCCGGCATCACCGGTGAGCATGACGTCGAGCAGCTCGACGTGCTCCTCTGCCGAGGAGACCAGCTTGCCGGCCTCGTCCAGGCCGGTCAGACCGTAGAGGCGGGAGTGCTTGCGCAGGTCGCCGACGGTCTCGACGAGGCGGTCGTTGCCCGCGAGGCCGAGCAGGGTGAGGTGGAAGCGCCGGTCCGCCTCCAGGTAGCCGATGAGGTTGTGTTCGCGGGCGCTGGTGACGATCTCCTCGGCGATGGGGCGCAGGGCCTCCAGCTGATCCGCCGTGGCGATCTTCGTGATCCGGCCGATGGTGGGGACCTCGATCATCGTGCGCAGTTCGGTGTACTGATCGAGGTCGCGCTCGCTGACCTCGGTGATGCGGAACCCCTTGTTGCGGACCGGCTCGACCAGGCCCTCCCGCGCGAGGTCGAGCATGGCCTCGCGGACGGGGGTGGCAGAGACGCCGAGCTCGGCGGCGAGGCCGGGCGCCGAGTAGACGCTGCCCGGGCGCAGTTCGCCCGCTATCAGGGCCGCACGGAGGGCGTGGCCGACCTGGTCGCGGAGTCGTTCCTGGGCCTTGATGAGACTGCGCTGTTTCAGGTCGCCCATTACTTCCTCCGAAAGCCCTCACCACCAGCCGACGTGCAGGGCCCAGCGTACAATGTCACGTTTCTCTGTGAGCCTCGGCGGCCTCGAAGAGTGCGACCGCCACGGCGAGATCCTCCCAGGCCATGCCCACGCTCTTGAAGAACTGTGGACAACTTCGCGCCCCGCCCGCCGGGATCCTCCCGTGCACGAGGTCGGCGAGGGTGCCGGTGATGTGGCCGGGCCCGATCGCCCCCTCCGCCTGCGGGACCAGCAGGTCCCCGGCCTCCCGCAGTGCCGCTGTCCGCGACTCCACGTACACCGCCGCCCGTCGCACGAGGGCGGTATCCGTCTCCCGGGCGGACGGTTCGTGCGAGCCGACGGCAACGACCACCGCGCCCGGCCGCACCAGCCGCCCGTCGAAGAGCGGCTCCCGGGCGGTGGTGCAGCAGACGACCAGATCCGCGCCGGCCACCTCCCCCGCCCCGCCCCTCCGGGCGCGCACGCCCAGGCCCTCGGCGTGCGCGACGAGCCTTCCCGCCCGCCCCGGGTCCCGGGCGACGACGACCACCTGTTCCAACGCGCGCTCCGCGAGCACGGCTTCGAGGTGTCCGTACGCCTGCGGTCCGGAGCCGAAGAGCACCAGCCGCAGCGACCGCCCGGTCGGCGCCAGGTGGCGCAACGCGAGCGACGAGACCGCAGGGGTGCGCAGGGCGGTGAGGACCTCCCCGTCGAGCAGGGCGAGCGGGCGCAGGGTGGGGCCGTCGAGCAGGAGGTAGCTCCCGGTGATCCGGGGCAGACCGCGGGCCGCGTTGCCGGGCACGACCCCCGCGATCTTCACCCCGGCGTACGTCCCGGAGGCGGCCGGCATCAGCAGCAGTTCTCCGGCGGGGACGGGAATCGCGGTGCGCTGCGGGCAGGCCTCCGGGTCGAGCCCGCCGCGCAGGGCCTCGGCCAGGGCATCGGCCGCGGCGGCCGGGGTGAGCAGCCCGGCCAGCTCCTGCGGGCCGAGCTGCGGGATCCCGGTCACAGCAGGAAGCCGACGCCGAGGGCGTCGTGCGGGTCGACGGTGAAGGCATGCTCGCCTGTGCGGTAGGCGGTGCCGGTGACCTCGGTGACCCCGCCGGGCAGGATCCGCCCGGTGAAGACGGTGCCGGTGACCGACTCGTGCAGCAGGTCCTCGCCGGGGCCGAGCCGCCCGTCCTCGGCCAGCAGCGCGAGCCGCGCGGAGGTGCCGGAGCCGCAGGGCGAGCGGTCGACCTGCCCGTCGGCGAAGACGGTGACGTTGCGCTGGTGCGGCCCGGAGGGGGTGTCGGGAAGTTCCTCGTGGAGGATCACCCCGTAGACGCCGGAGAGCAGCGGCCCGTCCGGGTGCCAGGTGGCCGGGTGGGTGGCCAGCGCGGACCTGATCTCCCGTCCGGCCCGCACCAGGTCGGGCAGGGCGGCGCGGGAGACCTCCAGACCGAGGTCGCGGGCGGCGACGGAGGCGTAGCAGGCCCCGGCGTGCGCGATGTCCGCCTCGGCGAGGCCGAGCGTGGTGGCGACGGGCACCTTGCGGGCGCCCACCCGGGCCGGGACATTGCGGAAGGTGACCCCGGTGGTGCGGCCGGAGTCGCGGTGGACGGTGGCGGTGACCCGCCCGGAGGGGACATCGATGCGGACCTGGGCGTCCCCGTCGTCCGGGGCGGCGACCCGGCCGCTGTCCACCGCCCAGGCCCCGAGGGCCATGGTGCCGTGTCCGCAGGCGGTGGAGTAGCCGTCCTTGTGCCAGAACAGCACCCCGAAGTGGGCGCCGTCGTCGTCGGGCGGGACCACGAACCCGCCGTACATCCCGGCGTGTCCGCGCGGCTCCTGCACCAGGAGCCGTCGTATGTCGTCCAGTGCGCCGCGGCGCGGGGCGGCCGCGGATCCGCCGGGTCCCACGGCGGTGGCGCAGCGCTCGGCGACCGTGTCGCCGGGGATGGGCGGGAGTGCCCCGGCGACGATCCTGAAGGGCTCGCCCGCGGTGTGGTAGTCCACGGTTCGGACAGTGGTGGTCACAGGAAGAACCCTCCCGGGAAGGGGTCGGCGGGGTCGAGGAAGTACTGGGCGGTGCCGGTGATCCAGGCCCGGCCGGTGACGGTGGGGACGACCGCGGAGTGCCCGCCGACAGTCGCCTCCCCGATCAGGCGGCCGGTGAATTCGGTACCGATGAAGGACTCGTTGACGAAGTCGGCGCCGAGGTCCAGCAGGCCGCGTGCGTGCAGCTGGGCCATGCGCGCGCTGGTGCCGGTCCCGCAGGGCGAGCGGTCGAACCATCCGGGGTGGATGGCCATGGCGTGCCGGGAGCGGCGGGCGTCGGAGCCGGGTGCGGCGAGGTAGACGTGCTTGACCCCGGCGATGGAGGGGTTCTCGGGGTGGACGGGCCGGTCGGCGGAGGCGTTGACGGCATCCATGACGGCGAGTCCGGCGGCCAGCAGGTCGTCCTTGCGGGCCCGGTCGAAGGGCAGCCCGAGGGCGTCGAGTTCGACGAAGGCGTAGAAGTTGCCGCCGTAGGCGAGGTCGTAGGTGACCGTGCCGAAGCCGGGGACCTCGGCCTTGAGGTCGAGCCCCGCGCAGTAGGAGGAGACGTTGGTCAGGGTGACGGCGGTGGCCGCCCCGTCCTCGACGCGGACGTCGACGGTCACGAGCCCGGCCGGGGTGTCGAGCCGGACGGTGGTGACGGGTTCGGTGACCGGCACCATGCCGGTCTCGACCAGGACCGTGGCGACCCCGATGGTGCCGTGCCCGCACATGGGGAGCAGCCCGGACACCTCGATGTAGAGGACTCCGAAGTCGGCGTCGGGGCGGGTGGGCGGCTGCAGGACGGCGCCGCTCATCGCGGAGTGGCCGCGCGGCTCGTACATGAGCAGCGTGCGGATGTGGTCCATGTGCTCCATGAAGTGGAGCCTCTTGTCGGCCATGGTGGCGCCGGGGATCGCCCCGACTCCCCCGGTGATCACCCGGGTCGGCATGCCCTCGGTGTGCGAGTCCACCGCGTGGTAGATGTGGCGGGTGCGCATTGCGTTCCCTTCCCTCCCCTTCGGGTTCCCCGTGGGGGCTAGTTGAGGCCCTCGGCCAGGACTTTCTCGGTCGCGGTGCGGACGGCGGCCTCGGTTTCCCCGGTGAGCGGGAAGCGCGGCGGCCGGGTGGCGCCGCCTGGCCGGCCGGCCAGGTCCATGGAGAGCTTGATGGCCTGCACGAACTCGGTCTTCGAGTCCCAGCGGAGCAGGGGGTGCAGGGACTTGTAGAGCGGCAGGGCGGTGGCGAGGTCTCCCGCGACGGCGGCCCGGTACAGGGTGGCGCAGGCCCCGGGGAGGGCGTTCGGGTAGCCGGCGATCCAACCGACCGCGCCGGCGAGGGCGAATTCGAGCAGGACGTCGTCGCCGCCGATGAGCAGGTCCAGGCCGGGGGCGCGTTCGGCGATCTCGTAGGCGCGGCGCACGTCGCCGCTGAACTCCTTCACGGCGACGATGGAGCCATCGGCGTGGAGCCGGGCGAGCACGGACGGGACGAGGTCGACCTTGGTGTCGATGGGGTTGTTGTACGCGACGACGGGCAGCCCGGCCCGGGCGACCTCGGCGTAGTGGGCGCGGACGGCGTCCTCGTCGGCCCGGAAGGCGTTGGGGGGCAGGAGGAGGACGGAGCCGGCCCCTGCCTCGGCCGCCTGGTCGGCCCAGCGGCGGGCCTCGGCGCTGCCGTAGGCGGCGACGCCGGGCATGACGCGGGCTCCGTCGCCGGCGGCCTCGACAGCGGTGCGCACGACGCGTGCCCGCTCCTCATCGGTGAGGGTCTGGTACTCGCCGAGGGACCCGTTGGGGACCACGCCGTCGCAGCCGTGGGCGATCAGCCAGGCCACGTGTTCGGCGTACGCGTCGTAGTCGACGCCGAGGTCCTCACGCAGCGGGAGCGTGGTGGCGACCATGATTCCGTGCCAGGGGCGGGTGCGGGTGTCGACGGTGGGCGCGGGGGTGTGTCCGTGGGTCATGAGAGAACTCCTACAGTACGGTGTGACATTTTACTAGTGGTTGCGGCACGGCCGCACGGGTCCGGCGGACCCGATCAGCCGTCCGCCGGGGGAAGTTCGGCCAGGTGGCGCAGCGGGACCGGGCAGGACAGCGGCCGCCGGTCGGGCGCGGGCCCGGTTCCGGCGAGGGCGGCGACGGCGGGGCCGCACATCCGGCCCTGGCACCAGCCCATGCCGGCCCGGGTGAGGAGCTTGACCGTACGGGCGTCCCGCGCCGCGAGCTCTTCCGCCGCCCGGCGGACCGGTCCGGCCTCCACCTCCTCGCACCGGCACACGACGGCGTCGTCCGGGAGCCAGCCGGTCCAGGCGGGGCCGGGCCGGTGGGCGGCCGACATCGCGGCGGCGAAGGCACGCAGTCGCGAGCGGCGCCGGGCGAGCGCGGCGGGCACCGGCCGGCCGGCGACCGCGTGCGCGGCGATCTCCCCCTCGGTCAGGGCGAGCTGGACGCCGCCGATGCCGCCGGTCTCCCCGGCGGCCCAGATGCCGGGGACGGACGTGCGCTGCCCGGCGTCCAGCTCCAGGGCGACGGTGCCGTCGGGGTCGCGGCGGGTGGCGCAGCCGAGGCCGGTGGCGAGTTCCAGCTGCGGCACGAGGCCGTGGCCCACGGCGAGGGCGTCGCAGGGGATCCGGCGGGAGGCACCGGGCAGCGGGCGCCAGTCGCGGTCGAGCCGGGTCACGGTGACGGCCTCCACCCGGTCGGTGCCGTGGGCCTCGGTGACGGCGTGTCGGGTGAGGAGGCGGATGCCGTGGCGCAGCAGGGCGCCGCCGAACAGGGCTCCCTCGGCCAGCTTGCCGGGATTGCGCAGCAGGGCGGGCGCCCGGCCGGCGTAGCTGCTGTAGGCCGACGCCTCGACCACGGCCGGGACCGTGGCCCCGGCGGCGGCGAGCGAGCCCGCCACGGCGAGCAGCAGCGGGCCGCTCCCGGCGACGACGACACGGCGGCCCGGCAGCACCAGGCCGCCCTTGAGCATGGCCTGGGCGCCGCCGGCGCCGACCACCCCGGGCAGGGTCCAGCCGGGGAAGGGGAGTTGGCGTTCGTGGGCGCCGGTGGCGATCAGGACGGCGCGGGCGGTGACGGTCGCGGCGGTCTCCTCGGGGCCCTGCCCGGCGACGGCGTGCAGCAGCCAGCGGCCGTGGCCGGCGCCGTCGCCACCCGGGACCACGGTCCAGACGTGGTGGCCCGGGAGGTACGTGATCCGGCCGGCCGACACGTAGGCGCGCACGGCGGCTTCGCGGGCGGCGAAGGCGGCCCAGCCGTGGTGCAGCGCCTCGGGCCGGGCTGCGCCCAGGCCCGGCGCGGGCCGCCGGTAGTACTGCCCGCCGGGCCGCTCCCCGGCGTCGAGGAGGGCGACGCGCAGCCCGTGCCCGGCGGCGGTGACGGCGGCAGCGAGCCCGGCGGGCCCGGCCCCGACGACGGCGAGGTCGGCGGGCGGCTCCGCTTCAGACGGCCAGGTCGTCATGGCCCGTTCCTTCCTGGGTGGTGACGGCGTCGCCCGGGCGGGCGGGGACCAGGCAGGCACGCTGGTTGGGGCGCCCGTTGACGGTGACGAGGCAGTCGTAGCAGCTGCCGATGCCGCAGAACGCGCCGCGCGGGGCGCCGCCCTCGCGGGTGGTGCGCCAGGCGAGGATCCCGGCGGCCCACAGCACGGC
Source organism: Streptomyces sp. NPDC001750 (assembly GCF_042892615.1). Lineage (NCBI taxonomy): Bacteria > Bacillati > Actinomycetota > Actinomycetes > Kitasatosporales > Streptomycetaceae > Streptomyces > Streptomyces sp. NPDC001750. Next base: position 6,581 of record NZ_JBIAUE010000033.1, read on the forward strand.
GGCGATGCTCTGCCCCTCCTGCGCGGGCAGTTCGCGGCCGTCGAAGGAGATCCGGTGGACCGCGCGCGGGGCGCCGCCGACCAGGGAGCGGGGTGTCGGGGTCATCGGCCGTTCTCCTTCAGGGTCTCGGCGGGGAACCGGTCCGGCCGGAACGGGCCGGGCGGGAGTGGGGGTTCGGCTCCTGTCAGGGCGGCGGCGATCAGGGCTCCGGTGGCAGGGGCCAGGCCGATGCCGGCGCCCTCGTGCCCGCAGGCGTGCAGCAGGCCGGGGCGGCGCGGGTCGGGGCCGATGGCCGGGAGGTGGTCGGGGAGGTAGGGGCGGAAGCCGTGGTAGGTCCGCATCACGCGGACGTCGGCGAGCACCGGGAAGAGGGCTGCGGCCTGGGCGGCCAGTCGGCGCAGCACCTCGGTGGACAGGGAGCGGTCGAAACCGACGCGCTCGCGGCTGGCGCCGATCAGGACCGGGCCGGAGGGGGTGCCCTCGACGACCGCCGAGGACTGGAGCGCGGCGGAGCCGCTGGCCACGTCCGCGATGTAGTCGGCGGCGTAGACCTTGTGCCGTACCACCCGGGGCAGCGGCTCGGTCACCAGGACGAAGCCGCGCCGCGGCAGCACGGGCAGGCTCGTCCCGGCGAGTTCGGCGACAGCGCCCGCCCAGGTGCCGGCGGCGTTGACCACGGCGGGGGCGAGCAGGCGGCGGCGCGGGGTGCGGACCCCGCACACCGCCTCGCCGGAGCGCACGAATCCGGTCACCTCCTCCCCCGGGTACACGGTGGCGCCCGACGCGGCCAGCAGCCGGGCCGCCGCCTGCGCGGGCTGGACCTGGGCGTCCTGCGGGTAGTGGAAGGCGCCCGCCAGGCCGGGGGCCAGGTGCGGTTCCAGCCCTGGCAGGTCGACCGGCCCCGCCTCGGCGGCTTCGACGCCGGCCTTGCCCTGGCTTTCGGCGAAGTGGCGCAGGGCGTCGAGCGAAGCCGGGTCGGGGGCGACGACGAGGCCGCCCTTGGCCTCGTACTCGATCTCCCGCGGGAGGAGGGCCGCGAGTTCGCGCCACAGCCCGGCCGAGTACAGGGCGAGGTCGAGCTCCGGGCCGGGCTCCTTGTCGGAGACGAGCAGGTTGCCCTCGCCGGCGCCGGTGGTGCCGCCGGCGACCGGGCCGCGGTCGACCACGGCCACGGTGAGTCCGGCGCGGGCGGCGTAGTAGGCGCAGGCCGCTCCGACGACGCCTGCGCCGATGATCACGGTGTCCACGGAGTGTCTGGTGAGCACGCCAGTAATATGTCACATTCTTTAGGGCTTGCCCAGGGCGGACCCGCCTCCGTTCCGGGGCGGGTCCGTCAGGGCCGGAATCCGGTGCGGATCAGCTGCAGAGCGGGCCCTCGCAGCTGTAACTCGACGTCCAGGCAACCTTGTTGGTCCAGGCGGTGTCCTGGTTGCCCGGGTGGACGCCGAGGTAGTCGGCGGAGAGAGCGGCGAGGACGGCGCCGGCCCAGGCGGGGTCGAGGTTCGCGGCGGGGACCCCGAAGGAGAAGGCTGCGGTCGCCGCGGTGGCGGCCGGGCCGGCGGCGGTCCCCGATTCCGCGGCCCGCGTGGTGGCCTGCCCGGCGGTGACGAGGAGGGCCACGGCGACGGCGGAGGCGAGGAGAGACGAGCGCACGGCTCTGTGCTTGAACACCGAGAACTCCTGGCTGGAGAGGGTGAGGTGGGGGGTGGTGCGGTAACCGCCCTGCGTCACGCGGCGTTTGACAGGGATCAACATGCCGCGGTGTGAGCTGTAACATAGTAATGTGAAATTGCACTGCCAATACCTGTGCGCCCACCAGTTCACGACTTCTCGAGGGAGCCTCCGTGACCGACACCTCCTCCCGCCTCCACATCGGCAGCCACGACCTGCCGGTGTCACCGGAGTTGTCCAGATTCATGGCGGGGAACTGGACCCCGTCCCCGCTGCCGGACACGGCGCGGGTCCCCGGCCACGACCTCACCCCGGCTCGCCGGGCCCGGCTCTCGGCCCGCTTCCCGGGCGAGCGGCTGATCGTTCCGGCCGGTGAGCTGAAGGTCCGTTCCAATGACTGCGACCACCGCTTCCGCCCGCACAGCGCGTACGCCTGGCTGACCGGGCTGACCGGCGAGGACCAGGTGGGCCACGTCCTGGTCATGGAGCCGTCGGGGCCGCACGGACACGAGGCGGTCCTCTACCTGCGGCCGCGCTCGCCGCGGGCGGACGGGAACAAGGAGTTCTACCGGGACCGCCGCTACGGGGAGTTCTGGGTGGGCCGCCGCCCCGACCTGGCGGAGGCCGAGCGCCTCACCGGCATCCGCTGCGCCCACCTGGACGCACTCGGCTCACCGGTGGGCCGCGACGCCGCCACCGACGCCGAACTGGCCGCCGCCCTGTCCGAGTTGCGCCTGGTCAAGGACGCGTGGGAGGTCGGCCAGCTGCAACTGGCCGTCGACCACACGGCCGCCGGTTTCGAGGACGTCGTACGGGCGCTGCCGCGCGCCTTGGAGCACCCGCGCGGGGAGCGGTGGATCGAGGGGGTCTTCGGCCTGCGCGCCCGGGCCGAGGGCAACGGCACCGGGTACGACACCATCGCCGCCTCCGGCGCGCACGCGTGCGTCCTGCACTGGATCCGCAACGACGGCCGCCTGAACGGGGAGGACCTGCTGCTCCTGGACGCGGGCGTGGAGACCGACACCCTGTACACGGCCGACATCACGCGCACCCTGCCGCTGTCGGGCCGCTTCTCCCCGGTACAGCGGCAGGTCTACGAACTGGTCCTCGCCGCCCAGGACGCGGGGATGGCCGCCCTGCGGCCCGGGGCGAGCTTCCGCGACTTCCATCGGGCCGGCATGCGGGTGATCGCGGAGGGCCTCGCGGAGTGGGGTGTCCTCAAGAACGCGGAGGGCGAGCTGTATCGGCGGTACACGCTGTGCAGCAGCGGTCACATGCTCGGCCTGGACGTCCACGACTGCGCGAAGGCCCGGTCGGAGACCTACCTGGACGGCGTCCTGGAGGAGGGCCAGGTCCTCACGGTGGAGCCCGGCCTCTACCTCCAGCCGGACGACGAGACCCTCCCGGCCGAGCTGCGCGGGATCGGCGTGCGCATCGAGGACGACCTGGTCGTCACCGCGGACGGCGCCCGTCTGATGTCGGGCGCCCTCCCGCGCACGGCCGACGGGATCGAGGAGTGGATGGGGCACCTGCTGGACTCCGCCGCGGGCTGATCCCGGGGCCGGGGTCGGTCCTGGGGGCCTGGTCCGCCACCGCCCCCCTGACCGATCGATCGATCACATGGTGAAGGCGGGAACCATCCACGGCCGCCCTTCCGTCGGGCGGCCGGCCCGGCGGTGGGCAGGCCCGTCGCCGACCGAGGGCCGGGGACGGGTCGCGGCCTCCACGGCGCGAGCTGTTTGTCTGCCCGTACCGCAAGGGCAGGGCCGTCAAAGCGCCTCGTCATCCCATTGGCCCAGGAGATCGTCGCCCATGGCGTGACCGGGCTCGGCCGCACCGTCGCGCAGCGATTGCTCGGCCCAGATGACCTTGCCGTGGTCGGTGTACCGGGTGCCCCAGCATCGGGCGAACTGGGCGATGAGGAACAGGCCGCGCCCGCCCTCGTCCGTGGTGGCCGCCCGGCGCAGATGCGGAGAGGTGCTGCTGCCGTCGGAAACCTCGCAGAGCAGGATGTTACGGTCGTGCAGCAGGCGAAGCCGGACGGGGGCAGCGCCGTAGCGGATGGCATTGGTGACCAGCTCGCTGACGATCAACTCGGTGGTGAAGGCGGCCTGGTCCAGGCCCCAGGTCTCCAGTCGGCGGGCGCAGGCGGAGCGGAGGGGAGCTACGGCTGTGGGGCCGCCCGTCACGTCCCACTCGGCGACTTGCTCGGGGTCCAGCATCCGGGTGCGAGCCACCAGAAGGGCGACGTCGTCGCCGGGGCGGGTGGGCAGCAGGGCGTCGATCACCGTCCGGCAGGTCTGTTCCGGAGTGTGATCTCGATGGGCGAGGGCCTCCCGCAGAAGTTCGAGGCCGGTGTCGAGGTCGCGGTCACGGCTTTCGACGAGTCCGTCGGTGAAGAGGGCGAGCCTGGTGCCGGCGGGCAGGTGCAGCTCCGCGCTTTCGATCGGCAGGCCGGTGCTGAGGCCGAGGGGCGGAGAGACCGGAATGTCGGGGAAGGTGACGGTGCCGTCGAGGTGGACGAGGGCAGGGCCCAGGTGACCGGCCCGGGCCACGACACACCGGCCGGAGACAGGGTCGTAGATCGCGTACAGGCAGGTGGCGCCGGTGATGGCGGCGCCGTTGCCTTCGGCGGCCTGCTCCTGGTCGATGCGGGCGACGAGCTCGTCGAGGTGACCGAGCAGTTCGTCGGGTGACAGGTCGAGCGCGGAGAAGTTGTGGGTGGCGGTGCGCAGGCGGCCCATGGTGGCGGCGGCGTGCAAGCCGTGGCCGACGACGTCGCCGACCACCAGGGCCACCCGGGCACCGGGCAGCGGGATGACGTCGAACCAGTCGCCGCCCACCCCGGCCTGGGCCGGCAAATAGCGGTACGCGACCTCGACGGCGGATTGCTCGGGCAGCTCGCGGGGCAGCAGGCTGCGCTGCAAGGTGACGGCCATCGTGTGCTCACGGGTGTAACGGCGGGCGTTGTCGATGCACACGGCCGCGCGGGCGGCCAGCTCCTCGGCGAAGGACAGGTCGTCCTCATCGAAGGGCTGGTTCTCCGAACGCCAGAAGTCGACCGCCCCCAGCACGATCCCGCGCGCCTGCAACGGTACCGAGACCAGGGAATGGATGCCGTACTCCAGGATCCTCCGAGAGCGTTCCGGGTCCTGGGCACGCCAGCCCTCGGAAGCAGCCAGGTCGGGTTCGAGCATCGTACGACCTGCTGCCAGACCAGCGGCTATGGGGTTCGTGGGCACGAACCGGATCAGCTCGCCGACCGGGAAGAGGGGCTGGTCGTCGCGGATGCCGCGGACGGCGGTGCGGCGCATTTCGGTGCTCGGGCCGTCCGGCTCCTCGCCTCGCAGGACGGGGTCCCGAAGCTCGACGGTGACGAAGTCGGCGAACCGGGGGACGGCCACTTCGGCCAGCTCCTCGGCGGTTCGTACCACGTCCAGCGTGGTGCCGATCCGGATCCCCGCGTCATACAGCAGCTTCAGACGCGCCCGCGCCACCTCCGCCCGGCTCGTCACGGCACGCAGCTCGGTGGTGTCACGCAGCGTGGCCACGCTGCCCGCCCGGCCGCCATCGCCGACGGGTCGCAGGTTGACGGCCAGCAGCCGTTCCTCCGCGAGGTGAACCTCGTCGGTGGCCGTCCGCCCGGAGGCCAGCAGTCCGGCAATGTCCGGCGCCAGGCCCAGGTCGGTGACATGGAGCCGCTCCGCGTCCGCGGGCAGGTCCAGCAGCCGCCGCGCCTCGTCATTGGCCAGCAGTAGCCGCCCGTCCCCTGCGGTGATCAGCACCCCCTCCCGAACCGCGTGCAGCACCGCGTCATGGTGCTCGTACATCCGGGTCATCTCGATCGGGTCGAGCCCCCGGGTCTGGCGCCGCAGCCGCGCGCTCACCAACGCGGACCCGCTACCGGCCAGAACGAGCGCGCCTCCGGCGCCGCCGAAGAGCACGGGCAGCTGCCGCTCCACCGTCTTGTTCACGTTCTTGACCGTGATCTCGGGAGTCACAATGCCGGCGACCGAGCCGTCGGGCCGGAACACGGGGACCGCCGCGTACACAGACAGCCCCAGGGGGTCCACGACGATATGCGTGAAAGCCTTGCCGTGCGCGGCCTCCTTGTACGGGCCGACATAGTGCTTCCCGATCAGATGCGGGTCACGGTGGGTGAGACGGATGCCGCTTGTTGTGGCCACGACCAGGTTGTCGAGGTTGGACCGTTGCTCAGCTTTCTGGGCAAGTGGCTGAAGCACCGCGGTGGGATTGGGGCCGTCGAGCGCCTTCACGATCCCCGGAGAGTTGGCGAACGCCTCGCCGGCGGCAAGCACCTCGCTGCGGGCCGCCTCCGTGCCCTGGCGCCGGGCCTGGAACACCAGCGCCCCCAGTGCTGCGACGACCATGATCCCCACCACCGCCAGCTGCAGCAGGAACACCTGGCCCGCGACACTCCGTACGCGCAGCAGTGAGCGCCAGCGCCGCCTCCGCGAACGGCGCGGGGCTCCCCGTTCATCCCCGGAGCGAGCACTCCGCACATGCAACTGTCGAAAAAATGACAGTACATCCATACTTTCCATGCTCTATCGGCGGGTAACAGCTGGCACGCTGTACAGCCGGGGAGCGGAGGGCGGCCACGACCGCTGCCGTCTGTCGGGGTACGAGCGCGAAGCCGAGCCTTCGTCGACATCGCCGGCGTCTTCGCCGTACGGGGCGTACGTGGACGGTCCCGACGACGTGGCGAGGCGCCGTGCCAGGCGTCGCGGGCCTCAAGGACCAGGGAGAACCCGACCACCGCGCCGGGACTTCGCCATACCCAAGAGACAGAAGACGCCTCGAACGTCCAGCAGTCGATGATCAGAGACGTCTCGTCATCGCACCCGAAACAGCGCGGCCAGGTTCTCGCCCATGCCACCCGAGGCTCTCCGGAGATCCGCGGCGGAAGCCGCCCTCGTGGCTCGCGGGTCGCCGGCTGATTGATCGAGGGGGCTTGTCGAGGTGATTCGGTGGCCGGCCGACGTGGCTATTGGGTTCTGATGGCGGTGAGTGAGTTGGGCTTCGCGGCGCGGCGGGCGGGCCAGAGTGCGGCCGAGGACGCCGATGGTTGCGGCGAGGGCGAGTGCGAGGGCGATGCGGCCCCAGGGGAGGACCAGTCCGTAGGTGTGCATGTCGGTGGCGAGTCCTCCGGCCCAGCCGAGGAAGACACCCAGGACGGTCATGGCCATCAGTCCGTAGAGGATATTGAGCAACGCGCTGATGTTGCCGGCGATGGTGGCGGAGACGTCCTGCTTGCTCCTGACGAGGATCGCCGGGCTGTCGCCCAGGGCCTTGGCGATCGACTGCTTGCCGGTGTGGCTGGGACCGCCTGTGGTCCTCACCAGGATCTGGCGGGAGTTGAGGGCGTCCAGGTGGGGGGCGAGGGTGTGGGTGTCGGTGATGATGCCCCGCAGGAGGTCCGTGCCCTGGTAGATCCCGGAGACGGTCCACTCGGCGCGTTTGCCGTCCTGGTAGGTCACCGGAAGCGTGGTGCCTTTGTGCCACTGGAGCAGTACAGGGCCGAAGCGCCGTATGGCGTCGGCTGGGCTCACCCACCACCTTCCGTGACCGCTTCAAACGCACCACCGGCGTCAGCCCGCAGACCTACCGACGCACAGTCAGTTGAACCAGTGACTCGGAGCCTCCGTCGATCCGGCCTTGGTGTATCGGCACAGCCGTTGGCGCTGAGAACGATCATGGTCCGGTCGGCGCGAAGGCGCCGATGCGGTTCTCGTAGGCCCCGTTCTCGTATAGCTGTGGAGAATGGGCATGTAGCGCTGAGTGATGCTCGGGGCTGCGTTCATCGTGAGGGTCGACAGTTCGACGGGTGGCGGTAGCAGTCGTTCCACTTCAAACTTGTCCGGTCCCGGTGAAGGTGAGCCACTCCGCCTGGCCTGAGCCATCTGCCTCCACAAGGAACTGGCGACAGCTGAATGCACCGTCGCCCGTCCCGCCCGGATCCCCGTCCGAGGCGCCCGGCGAGGCACTGCGCCGCGGGGTCGCCACCGGTCGCGGGCGGCGCTGCTGGGATACTCGATCACAGGGGACGTCGGCGCGCAGATCCTGCCACTCCTGTACGGACAGGGAAGCAACGGCGAGAGTGTTCTTCTGGATGTCGTGGTCAGACCTCTCGGGGACGATGCAGATGTCGCCTCCTGCTGGCCCGGCCTTTCGAAAGGCACCCCGCCGATCTTGCCGAGCTGCATGGCGGACGCCTCATCGTCTGGTCCGAACTGAGGCCCGGAGACCGCTTCGACGAGTCCCGCGTCAGGTCACTCACCGGCGGAGACCGGATCAAGGCCCGAAGGATGTGGCAGGACTTCTTCAGTTTCGCCCCCTATCCACAACACTGTGGCTGCTCGGCAACCACCGCCCCGAGGTCGGCACCGGCGGCTACGCGTTCTGGCGCCGGGTCAGGCTGATCCCGTTCGAGTGATGTTCACGGACAGTCGGAAGGTCGACAATCTCGCCGACTTTCTGGTCGCTGAAGAAGGGCCCGGCATTCTGCACTGGCTCGTGACCGGAGCGCGCGGCTATCTGAACGGCGCTCGCGACCTGAACGGCCCCCGAGAACTGCGCGCCGATGCCCGCCGTCCCCCGAGCCGTTACGCACTCGGGGGACGACGGGGGCCGCTGACCTCACGCCGTGGCATCGAGGTCGCGGGCGAGGAACTCTGCCAGCTCCTCGACCGCGGCTTCCGCGCCGTCGCCCTCCGCTGCCAGCACCACCGAATCGCCGTGCTGGGCCCCGAGGGCGAGCACGGAGAGCAGACTCCGGGCATCGACCGCGCTCTGGCCGTCCCGGCCGATGGTCACCTTGACCCGCTGCCGGGTCGCTTCCTTCACGAACAACGAGGCGGGGCGGGCATGCAGACCGCTGCGGGTACCTATGACGACAGTGCGCTGGTGCATGGTGAATTCTCCTGTGTGGTGATGGGACAACGGGGTTGCAGGGAAGTCCGTCAGGCGGCGACGGAAACCTTGGGCTCTTCGCTCGCCGGGGCCGGCCCCTCCGTGGTCCTGCGCATCCCCTTGAGGAGGACAACCAGGGCGCTCGCAACCACCGTACCGGCGGCGATGGCCAGCAGGTAGAGGAACGGATCGCCGATGAGCGGCACCACGAAGATGCCACCGTGCGGGGCGCGCAGTGTGCAGCCGAAGGCCATCGACAGCGCACCGGTCACCGCGCCGCCGGCCATCACCGACGGGATCACCCGGAGGGGATCGGCGGCCGCGAACGGGATCGCGCCCTCGCTGATGAAGGACGCACCCAGGACCCAGGCCGCCCTGCCGTTCTCCTGCTCGGTCTTGCTGAACAGCCTGCCGCGCACGGTGGTTGCGAGCGCCATGGCCAGCGGCGGCACCATGCCGGCCGCCATCACCGCAGCCATCACCTTGAGGCTGCCGGGCGTCGGGTCTGCCAGGCCGCCGACCGCGAAGGCGTATGCCACCTTGTTGAGCGGCCCGCCCATGTCGAAGCACATCATCAGGCCGAGGAGGATGCCGAGAATGATCGCGTTGGAGCCGGAGAGCCCGTTGAGACCATCGGTCAGAGCTCGTTGGAGCGAGGCGATCGGCTTGCCGACGACGATGAACATCAGGAAGCCGACGACCACCGAGGCGAGCAGAGGAATCACCAGCACCGGCATGATGCCGCGCAGTGTGGGATGGACCTTCACTCGTTGGATCGCCATCACTGCCGCACCGGCCAGCAGACCCGCTGCGAGCCCGCCGAGGAAGCCCGCGTTGATGGTGAGCGCGATGGCACCGCCGACGAACCCGGGGACGAGTGCGGGCCGGTCCGCCATGCCGTAGGCGATGTACCCGGCCAGCACCGGCACCAGGAAGGCGAATGCGGCTGTCCCGATCTGGTTGAGCAGAGCGGCCCAGCTGTCGGCCTCTCCCCAGACGAAGTGGTCCGCAACGGACTTGGCGCCGGCAATCTCGTATCCACCGATGGCGAACGACAACGCGATGAGGAGGCCGCCTGCGGCGACGAAGGGCACCATGTAACCGACGCCGGACATCAGGTAGGTCCGCAACCGGATGCCGAAGTGTGCGGGGTCGCCACCGGTCGCGGCTCCGTCGTTCTGCTCAGGGGCGCCGCCCGCGACCGTGCCGACCTCGCCTCGCTCCGCTTTGCGCCTGGCTTCGGCGATCAGCTCGGCAGGTCGGTTGATCCCTGCCTTGACCCCGGTGTCGACGATGGGCTTGCCGTTGAACCGTGCCTTGTCGCGCACCTCGACGTCATGCGCCCAGATGACCGCGTCGGCCGCGGCGATAAGCCCTGGATCGAGCCTCTCGAATCCGGCTGAGCCCTGCGTTTCGACGTCGAGCACCACACCTTCGGCGCGGGCCGCGGCTGCCAGCGACTCGGCGGCCATGTAGGTGTGCGCGATGCCGGTCGGACATGACGTGACGGCGACGATCCGGAAGGGTTCGTCGTCCGGTGCAGCGCTGTCCGTGGCAGGGCCGTTCGCTGTTGCGCCGTCCGGGGGCGAGGCGTCCGGATCCGGTCCGGCCGGAACGGCCTCCTCGCCGCGGATCAGGGCCGCGGCCGCGCCGGGGTCGCGCTCCGCGCGCAGGGAGCCCGTGAAGTCCGGGTCCATCAGCCGCCGTGCCAGGGCGGACAGGATGGTGAGGTGGTCGTCGTCGGCCCCTGCCGGCGCCGCTATCAGGAAGATCAGATCGGCGGGGCCGTCCGCCGCACCGAAGTCGATACCCCGGTCGCTGTGGCCGAACGCGAGCGTAGGCATGGTGACATGCTCGCTGCGGCAGTGCGGGATGCCGATGCCGCCGTCCAGACCGGTCGGCATCTGTGCCTCGCGGGCGGCGACGTCGGCGAGGAAGCCGTCGAGGTCGGTGACGCGGCCCTCGGCGACCATTCGCTCAGCGAGCGACCGGGCGGCTTCGTACTTCGTCGCGGCGGACAGATCGAGATCGACCAGTTCCGCGGTGATCAGTTCACTCATCGCGGGGCTCCTTGCTTGTGGACCGTCCGGTGGGCGGTTCGGGGGGACACTCGGGGCGGTACTGAACGGGTCGCGGACGCATTGCAGTCATGAAGCCGGCTCTGCAAGGGGGCGGTCGAGGGGGACATCGGTGGTCGTGGTGACCGCCGCCAGGTCGAGATCCGCAGGGGTCGGCATGGCACTGCCCGGCAGCTGCACGGCCGCCGCACCGTGGGCGACCGCCGCGGCGAGCGCGGCCGGGCCTCTTCCGCCGGCGGTGAGGAAGCCCGCCAGGGAGGCGTCGCCCGCTCCGACGTTGCTGCGGACGGTGTCCACCCGGGCGCTGCCGAAGTACGTTCCCGTACGGTCGACCAGCAGCTGACCGTCGGCCCCGAGACTGGCCAGAACGGACCCGGCACCCCGCTCGCGCAGCTCCTCCGCCGCCTTCACCGCATCGCCCACCGTTGCCAGCGGGCGACTGACGGCCTCGGCGAGCTCCTCCGCGTTCGGCTTGATCACATCGGGGCGCTCCCGAAGTGCCGCGGTCAGCGCCGCGCCGGAGGTGTCGAGGGCGATCCGGGCCCCTGCGCTGTGGCTCCGGGCCACCAGCTCGGCATACCACTGCGGGGGCAGCCCACGCGGCAGACTGCCGCAGCAGGCAATCCAGCCGGTGGCCGCCGACCGGGTCCATACGGCATCCAGCAGGGCCTCCGCCTCAGCCATGGTGATCTCCGGGCCTACCGCGTTGACCTTGGTGAGCGTTCCATCGGGTTCGACGAGTGTGACGTTGATGCGCGTGCTGGCGACGATCGGTACTCCGACCGCCTCGATACCGTGCTCCCCGAGCAGCTGGGCAAGCAGCGCGCCCTCAGGCCCGCCGAGCGGCGCGACAGCGATCGTAGGGTGGCCGGCTGCCGCGACCGCGCGCGAGACGTTGATGCCCTTGCCTCCGGGGTCGATTCGGTCGTCCGTGGCGCGCAGCACGGCTCCCCGGGTCAGCCCAGGCAGCTCGTACGTACGGTCAAGGCTTGGGTTGGGGGTCACGGTGAGGATCATGCGCGCACTACTTCCGTGCCCTGGCTCTCAATGGCGAGGGCGTCGTCGGAGTCGAGTCCGGTGTCGGTGATGAGCAGGTCGACCTGCGTGAGATCGCCGAAGCGGGCGAAGTGCTCCTGGCCGAACTTGGCGGAGTCGGCCAGGAGCACGACCCGGCGGGCGGCGGAGATCATGGCGCGCTTGACGGCCGCCTCGGCCAGGTCGGGCGTGGTCAGACCGCCCTTCGGCGAGAAGCCGTTGGTGGCGAGGAAGACGACGTCGGCATTGATCTCGCTGTAGGCATTCAACGCCCAGGCATCGACGGCGGCGCGCGTACGGTGCCGGACCCGGCCGCCGACGAGATGCAGCGCGATGCCGGGGTGGTCGGCGAGCCGGGCGGCGACCGGCAGCGCATGGGTGACCACGGTGAGATGGGAGTCGAGCGGGATGGCCGCGGCCAGCCGTGCAGCCGTGCTGCCCGCATCGATGATCACGCTGCCGTCGATGGGGATTTCGCCGAGAGCGGCGGCCGCGATGCGCTCCTTCTCGTCGGTGGCCACCGCATCGCGCTCGGCCAGAGGGGGCTCGAAGTCGAGTCGCCCGACCGGGATCGCACCGCCATGGACACGCCGCAGCAGCCCGGCCCGGTCGAGGGCTTTCAGATCACGTCGCACAGTCTCGGCGGTGACCTGAAACTCCTCAGCCAGGGACAGCACGTCGACCCGGCCGCACTCACGGGCGAGGCGGAGGATTTCTTGCTGTCGCTCCGGTGCATACATGTTGTTTTAGATCCGTTCCATGCCCGACTGTGTGGCTCCGCGGAGACATTACGCCGACAGGTCGGCAATGTAAACAGACTCGGGCATGTGCGGGCCTGAACAGACATGTGGTGCTGAGACCGCCGCCGTCGGATTCCAGCAGCGGTTCGTGTCCTGAGCTGGCGGTTGTCGTTGTCCTGGTACGGAGGGGATTACTGAAGTCGCTGACTGGGCTGGTGAGTTGGAGTCGGTGTTCGCTCGGGTGGCGGGCCGGTTCGCTCGGGCGGATCTGCGGTGGCGGATGCGGGAGCCGCGGCCTGCTGGGACGGGCGACACGCAGGAACGGCTGGCAACTCGCTGAGTGGGCAAGTCACCGCACCCCGGACGGCTTTCAGCGGCTGCTGAACAGTAGTGCCTGGGACGCGGACGACCTGCGTGACGACGTCCGTGACTATGTTGCTGAGCGGCTCGGACCGGACGGTGTGCTGATCATCGACGACACCGGGTTCATCCTCGTGAACGCCCCGATTCAGGCTTGCTGCGCGACGTCCTCGGCCAGTTCGACGAGGGTTCGCTCGGCCAGCGACCGTACCTCCGGCATGCTATCGGCCCCGGCGAGGGTGATTGCCGCCTTCCAGGCCGCCCAGCCCTGGGCGCGGTACCAGGTGTCCTGGTCCAGACCTGCCGCGCGGACGAACAGCGGACGCGTCTCGCGGTCGAACATCGTCCACGCGGCCACCAGGTCGCAGGCGGGGTCCCCAACGGCGGAGCAACCGAAGTCGATGACCGCCGAGAGCCGCCCCTCGCTCAGCAGCAGGTTTCCGGGCGCGATGTCGCCGTGCAGCCACACCGGTGCCTCAATCCACGAAGACTCGGTGGCGCGGCGGACACACCGCTCGCCTATCTCCCGTACCTCGGGCGCGAGCCCGGCGAGAGCCAGGATGGCCTCGTCGGCGTAGACCGTGAATTCGGCGCCACGTGAGCAGTTGTGTGCCCCCGGCGGCGGGGCGTCCTGTGTCGGTGCGGCTCGCAGGGCCGTCAGGAACTCACCCAGGCCCACCGCAACAGCGGCCAGATCGGCTTCCCGGGCACCGGCGCGGTTCAGCGTCCGCCCGGGGTACCAGGCGTACACCGACCACGGACCGTCGAACAGCGGGCTTGGTGCGCCCTTGGCGACCGGCTTCGGAATCGGTAGCGGCAGCACCTCGGCAAGCACCGGCAGCCAGCGGTGCTCCTTCTCGACCTGGGCGTCGTAACCCCGTGCGCTGGGAATCCGGACCGCAAGGTCGGAGCCGAGGCAGAATGTTCGGTTGTCCCAGCCCTGAGGCTCGACCGGGCAAAGCGGCAGCTCGGCCCACCGGGGGAACTGTTCGCGCACGAGCTGGCGCGCGAGGTCTAGGTCGGGAACCGGCCGCTCGGTGGGCACGGAATTGCCCTGGCTGACGCTCATGGCGGGATCTCCTGCGGAGGTGTCGGTCACGGTCGATCACTGGTCACGGCCGGTCAGCGGCCCGGGGCCGCTCTGGCTGGCCGGGCGTAGCGGGGGCTTCGGCGGACGGGCCCCTGCCTCACCGTAGCGTCTGAAGCCGGGGACGAGCAGCGTAAGGGATCCGGCGAGCAGGAACACCACAGCGCCCAGCCCGGCCACGGCCCCTACCCCGACAAGCGCCGCAGCGGCCACGGCCCCGGCCATGAGGAATGCTTCCAGGCCTCGAAGGACGAATGCGGCCTGGACGAGTACGAGGTTTGCCGCTATGTCGGCTGGTATCGGCACATCACCCTGTCCATGCTCGCCCACGCTGTTCTGGCCGCACTCGCCGCCCAGGCCGTCGGCGAGGCCGCAAGGGGGGCTGCGGAAACGGATCGGCCCTCGTCCCGCTCACCGTGGCAGGGATCCGGCGACTCCTGGACACTCTCCTGCCCCACCCGCGAGCCGACCGTGATCCCGTCACTCACGCACTGAAATGGTCGGCCTGGAGAAGACATCACCAGGCCATCGCCCGCCGCTGCCACTACCGAAAACGCAGCTCAGGACACGAACCGCTGCTGGAGTACGAGTGCCGCATCTGAGGTTCCCCCGAGATGCGGTCGGGCGCCCTCCGCCACCCCCTTCTCGATGTAGCCGCGCACCCGTGCGTGCTGCTTGGCGTTGACGAGGGGCCGATGCGGTCGCCGTACTTGGCGGCGGCCTCCGCGGCGAGCGCGACCGCCTCGTCGTACTGGGAGGTGTGCACCAGCATCCGGGTCCAGGCGCTGCACGTCTGGCCGGAGTTGCCCATGACGTTGGCAACACCCACGGCGACGGCCTTGGCGAGGTCGGCGCTCGGCAGGATGACGTTGGCACACTTGCCGCCGAGTTCGAGGGCGACGCGCTTGACGGCCGCGCCGGCCGTGGCGCCGATCTGCTTGCCGACGGCGGTGGAGCCGGTGAAGGAGACCAGGTCGACGCCGTCATGCTCGGCCAGCGCCTGCCCGGCGACCGGACCGAGGCCGGTGATCAGGTTGAACACTCCTGCGGGGACGCCCGCTTCATGAACCGCCTCGGCGAAGAGCTGGGCGGTCAGCGGGGTGTCCTCGGCGGGCTTGAGGACGACCGTGCAGCCCGCCGCGAGCGCGGGGGCGGCCTTGGCGACGATCTGGTGCAGCGGGTAGTTCCACGGGGTGATCGCGCCGACGACCCCGACCGGCTCGGAGTACACGGTGGAGTTGCCGACCTTCTCCTCGAAGGCGTACGAGGCGGCGAGCTCGGCGTACGAGCCGGCCACCAGGACCGGCACACCCGCGTGCACCGCCTGCGAGAACGGCAGCGGCGCGCCGAGTTCGGCGGTGATGGTCGCGGCGATCTCGTCCTTGCGGGCGACGAGCACGTCGCGCAGGGCGGCGATCCGCGCGGCCCGCTCGGCGGGCGCGGTGGCCGCCCAGGCGGGGAGCGCGGCACGGGAGGCCCGTACCGCGGCGTCGACGTCCTCGGCGGTGCCGGCCGGGACATGGGCGATGATCTGCTCGTCCGCCGGATTCACGACCGGGATCGTGTCCCGTCCCGCGGCGGGCCGCCAGGCCCCGTCGATGTACATGCCGTCGTGGGCCTTCATCACTGTTCCTCACGGATACGGTTACGGACGAGACCGTCCGCACCTCAACTAGTGCCGTGACCGGCAAGGTTTGACCGGAAGGAGCGTCGTCCGGTGCGTGCGATCGCAAGGCGGCCGAAAGCCCTCGTAGCGGGCTACGTGGGGTCTCGGCCAACGCCGCGAGCGTGCGTGCCGGACGGTGCGACGGGCAAACGTTGCCGGGAGCGGCACTAGTGCCGTTAGTTTTCGGGCGCCGGAGACGCCCGTCATGCCAGGGACTGCCGACCGAGTTCCCCGTGCTCCGGGCCGAGGTTGTCGAGCTGGGTGCGATACGGCTCCTCGTACCGGCCGCCCGCCGCGAGGAGTCCCTCGTGCGTGCCCTGCTCCACGATCTGCCCGTTCTCCACGACCAGGATGAGGTCGGCCGCCCGTACCGGGGAGAGCCGGTGGGCGATCACGACGGCGGTACCTCCGGCGAGCGCCTCGGTGAGGGCCTCCTGGACGGCCGCCTCGGAGGTGTTGTCCAGGTGGGCGGTGGCCTCGTCGAGGATCACGACGCGCTGGCGGGCCAGCAGCAGCCGGGCGATGGTCAGGCGCTGGCGTTCACCGTCCTGGTGGCCAGCGGCACGCCCAGCGGCTGCACACCGTCGGTTGGGTGGGGCGGGCTGGTGCTGACGGGTGGTGATGTTGTCGCCGAGCCCGCTGGGCACCGCGTTGGAAACCCGCTCCGCCCCGCCCCTCACACACGCGGCACAGCATCCGCGTTCAATCGCGGGTCAGTGGCTGTGCCGGGCGATCGCGCGCAGGAAGGCGATGGTCTCCTCCTCGCCGCTGATGGCTTCGTCCAGGGAAGTCCCGTACAGGCGGCTGGCCGAGAGCTTCACGATGGTGGTCCGGCTGACCGGATCGACGTAGACGAACTGGTTGTAGACGCCGACCGCGCTGAACTCGCCACGGTCTCCCGCCGGGAGCCACCACTGGTAGCCGTAGCCGACCCCATCGGCTTGCTGGCCGCCGACAAGAGGGCGGCCGGGTTGCAGGTGTGGCGCGGTCGCGGTGACCGAGTCGCGCACCCACTGTGCGGGCACGATCTGCCGGCCCTGCCACACACCCTCGTTGCGGTACAGCTCGCCGAGCCTGGCGAAGTCGCGTGCGGTCAGGTTGAGCCCCCCGAAAGCGAGTTCCGTCCCGGCGGGGTCCACCAGCCAGTAACCCGGCGATGTCATGCCGAGCGGCTCGCACAGCTTCTCGCGCATGTAGTCGGCGACCGGGCGGCCGGTGGCTCGGGCCACCAACGCGCCGAGTACCTGGGTCTCACCGGAGTTGTAGCGGCAGACGGTGCCGGGCCCGCTCTCGCGCACCATGCGGGCAACGAAGTCGTCGAGCGTGCCGCCGATGCCCGCCGTCGCGGCGGTGAGCTGGTAGATGTCGGAGGACGGGTCGTTGTAGTCCTCGTTCCACCGGGCGCCGGAAGACATCTGGAGCACATCCTTGATGGACACACCGTCGTACGCGGATCCGGGCTGCACCGGCACGTAGGAGCTGATGGGCTCGTCGATGCTCGTGATGTGCCCCTCGTCGACCGCTATGCCGACGAGCGCGGAGACGAAGCTCTTGGAGACCGACATGGACAGCCACTGCACGTCCGGGCCGCCGGTCAGGAAGTAGCTCTCGTGTCTGATGACCCCGTCGACGAGCACGAGCAGTGCCGACGTGTCGGTGCGGGCCAGGAACTCCTTGGTCACCCGTGCGATGCCGTCATAGTCGAAGCTCTCCGGCAGCGGGACCGCCTCACCGCGTGGCCAGACGTGAGGGTGTGCGGAGGGGGCCATCTCGCGGGTGTCGAGGAGGTCCTTCATCCGGCAGAAGTGCTCGTGCTGCGGCACCCCTGTGAAAAGACCGAGGTCGACCAAGGTCATGCGCTTGTGATCAGTCATTGCCGTCCTTCGAGTGTGAACGGGGGATCCGGAAGGAGATAAAGGGTGGGCGAGCCACCGCCAACGGGCGGGCTCGTCCTGGGGCCGGAGTGACCGGCCACGATGACGAGAAAGTAGCAGTACCACTCGGTTAGGGCAACCGAGTGGTACTATTAAATCTCCATCAACGCATGAACAGGGCAAGGCGGCGATGAGTTCATCCCACGTCGACGGGCGCTCCCTCCGGTTCCAGCACCGGCGGCCCGAGTTGCTGGCCGCAGCGGCCGAGTACATCCTCGAACACGGCATCAGCGGCCTGTCCCTGCGCCCCGTGGCACAGGCGCTCGGCGTCACCCACGCGACCCTGCTACGGCACTTCTCCTCGAAGGACGAGCTGCTCCTGGCCGTCGCGGAGAAGGTCCGCGCGGATCTGGCCGCATGGCTGACGTCGGACGCGGAACTCCATGAGGCACACTCGACGGCCGAACTCGTCAGGGCGCTGTGGCGCCGGCTGTGCGAACCGCAGGAGCAACGCCAGTTCCTCCTGCTCTTCGAATTCGTCGGCCATCACGGGGAAGGGGCCGGGGAGGACGAGGAACTCTCCCGGTCGATCATCCACGACTGGATCGGGATCATCGCCAGCAGGCTTGTCGCGGACGGCTGGCCGCCCGAGGACGCCTCCGCTCTGTCCACCCTTGTCCTGGCACAGGTGCGGGGCCTGCAGCTCGATCTCCTCGTCTCCGGGGACCGCGCGCGAACGGACCGCGCCATCGACTTCGCCGTACGCCTCCTCGACTGCTCCCCCCGGGCCAGCGGTGCAGACGAGCACGGGTAGACAGCCACTTTCGCTCCTTTGCCTGATGCCGGCCCGACGACCACGGCCGGCTCAAGCCAGCGGCAGGGGGACGCGCCGTTCAGCGCCTGGGTCGGCGGCTGGTCACCCCTGACCGAGGGCTTCGCTGTAGACGCGCATCGCCGACAGGATGTGCTCCTCGGCCGCCCGGCGGGCGGCGTCCTCATCTCCGGCGATCATGGCCCGGCATATTTCCTGGTGCTGGGTGAGCGCGGTCCGCGCCCACTCTCCGTCGGAGAGGTTCGACACCGTGGAGACCGCGATGCGGTCCCACCCCCGGTGCAGCGCGTCCGTCAGGAACGCGTTGCCGGAAGCTTGGCCGAATGCCCGGTGGAAGGCCAGGTTGGCCCGCGCCGACTGCTTCGCGTCGCCTTCGGCGACCGCTCGCTCCACCTCTTCCGCGGCCTTCTCGATGTCCCGGAGGTGTGCGGGCGCGATCTGCCCGGCCGCTTGCAGGCGGGCGGTCTGGGCCGCGGCCAGCCCCTCCAGCACGGCGCGCAGATTGTAGAGCTCCTCGATCTCGTCGCTGCTGAGCGTCGCCACGGCGACCCCGCGCGCCATCGGTACGACGAGACCGTCCGCCTGCAGGCGGCCCAAAGCCTCGCGCACCGGAGTGCGGCTCACCCCGACCTCGCCGTCATGGCCCCTGTTGCGTGATCGGCCGCAGGTCCTCGGGCGACGAGGTCGGCCAGCTCAACGAAGCTCTGACACAAGGCACTTGGGTGATCGGGGACCGACTGCCGACCGTGCAGCGGCTCACGGAGGAGCTGGGAGTGAGCCGTACCGTGATCCGAGAGGCGGTACGGGCCCTCGTGCACTTGGGCGTGCTGGAGGCCCGGCAGGGGGCCGGTACCTACGTGGTCTCCACCACCGACCCCGCCCCCATGCTGCGCCGGTTCGGGACCGCCGACGTACGCGAAGTGTTCGAGGTCCAGCTCGGCTTCGACGTTCAGGCGGCCCAGCTCGCCGCCATCCGCCGCACCGATGCCGACCTGCGGCGGCTGCGCGGCTTGCTCGCTGCCCGAAATCGCGCCACCGCGCCGGAGGAGTTCGCCCGTGCTGACGCAGACTTCCACCTGGCCGTGGTGGAAGCGGCGGGAAACAGCGTGCTGCTGGAGTGCTACCGCTTCTTTGTCGGCCGACTCCACGACAGCCTGCACGGGCTGCGTAGCCAGGACGTGATCCAGGAGAGCGGCGTCGAACCCCACGACGCACTGCTGGCGGCGATCGAGGCCGGAGATGAAGCCGCCGCCGCGGCCGCGGCCGCGATCCGCCCGAGCCTCAATGCGCTCAACTGAGCTGTTCCGAGTTTCATAGCGGCCGGTTTGTGCGGTTTCAGGCGGCCTTCGTGGTTGCCTGGGATCGGTAGTGCCGCACCTCGAATGCCTCGAGCGGGAGGTGGTCGAGGGCTGAGTGCAGGCGCTCGGTGTTGTACCAGCCGACCCATTGGGCGACGGCATATTCTACCTGGTCAGCGTCCCGCCAGGGTCCTGGGTGCTCGATCAGCTCAGCCTTGAACGAGCCGTTGAGGGCCTCGGCCATGGCATTGTCGTGGCTGTCCGCGACGGAGCCGACGGATGCGGTCGCGCCTGCCTCCAGCAACCGTCCGCCGTAGCGGGTTGACACGTATTGCCCAGGTTCAAGGAGCCGTCGCAATCGAGACCGGTCCCGGTCCTGCAGGGCGGTCTGTCCCTGTGGCTCGAGCTCCTCGACGCCGACTCCCGCCGGTTGGCCGACCTGGCGGCCACGCGCAACCTCGCCCTCACGCCGGGCTTCCACTTCTCTCCCGACGGCGCCCTGGACCGCTATCTGCGACTTCCCTTCAAGAGAACCTCGCCGCCCCCGCATCCGCAGCGGCGGCCAGCTCGGCTTGTTGTCCGCATCCTCGCTCATCAGGAGGAACGGCTTGCGCAGCCCGTTGGCCACCACAGGACCGAAGAGACTGCCGTCAAGGTTCGCGCCTGCCGTGATCGGCGTCCCTGCCGCCATCGCCGAGGCCGCGGTCGCATTGCCCAGGGGGTGGCCGAACATGCCGGTCCTGGAAAGGTCGAGGATGTCGCCGAGTCCATGCGGGAGCGGTCCCCGGCGGCCCCGTACGAACCGCGACAACTCCTCCAGGCAGCGAGCGTGCCAGCCACCCGACACGTGTCGGAGGCCGGAAGGCCTTTGTGGCTGCTCGCAGCCGAATCAGCGGGTGTTGTGGCCGCGCAGTGCGTCCTGGAGCCACCGGCCCCAGGCGAGGGCCGCCGCCGCGTGGTCATCGGTGCGGGGGGCCAGGCGGACACGCGGTCCCACGATCTGGATCGCGGCGATCACCTCACCGCGGAAGTCGCGGACCGGTGCGGCGATCGAGTACAGGCCGGGTTCGGCCTCCTCGTCGATGACGGAGTAGCCGCGCTCGCGGGTCCCCGCGAGGCGGTGGAGAAAATCATCGACGCTGGTGGGGGTGTTGGGTCCGTGGCGTACGAAATCGGTGCGGGCGAGGACGGAGGCGACCTCATCGTCTTCGGCGTCGCACAGCAGGGCCTGGCCGCAGTCGCTGCAGTACGCCGGGTAGGGCCGCCCGATCCAGGAGCCGATCTGGTTGCTGCCCGGCGGCACCCGTTCCGCAATGGTGACGGTGGTGTCGCCGACGAGTATGCCGAGGTAGCAGCTCTCGCCCGTGTCGGCGGCCAGTCCTTCCAGCGCCGTCTGCCCGTCCGTGCGCAGCCGGTGGGCTGTGAGCTCCTGTGCGTCCGCGTACAGCCGCCAGTGCGGTGCGAGGGTGCGTGACGCGGCGTCGCGCAGGAGGAATTCCTCCTCGGTCATGGCGTTCAGGGCCCGGGACACCTGACTGCGGTCGCGTCCCATGTCGCGGGCCAGGTCGCTGATCGAGACGCTGCGGTGGTTGGCAACCGTGCGTCCGGTGAGCGCGGACAGTATGTCGAAGCCCCGGCCCACGCTCGATTCCATGCGAGGCACTCTACCCGGCGCGGAAAACCCAGCGATGACCTCGGTGATCATCCGGCGAACTTTTCCAAGCTGTGCAGTATTCACATCTTGTCGTGCACTTAATGCACGCATAGCATCACGGTCAATCGGAGAAGGGAACTCACACACATGACCACCGCCACGACGGCATCGGCACTCAGTGGTGTGTCCGAACGGCCACCCCTTGGGGACATCAAGCTCCGCTCGGTCCGGTCGGTCCGGGTGTACTGGCCGGTCACCGGTGAGACACTCGCCGCCCTGGGAGCGGGCCACACCGAGACGCTGCGCGACGACGCGGCATTCGGCTCGCTGCTGCAGGTCCTGCGTTCTTCACCGTGCGCGGGCGACTTCGGTGTCTACAGCGATGTCTTCGAGGTGGGTGTCGGCGTGGAGGGCTTCACCACGGAGCCGGGTGCCCGGCCGGCCTTCGGCTCCGTCGGCGACAGTTCCCTCTCCCCCACGCTCACCGTCACCGTCCACATCGACGCTCGTACGCCGGACGACGAGGTGTCGCGCGTCCTCGGCCGCATCCTGGATGCCCATCCCTGGGAAGTCCCGGTCGTCGAACTGTCCGCTCCGTTCGACCTCGTCCACCGCGCCTGATTCGACGTCGCCGACCTCAGACGCTCCTCCCGGCCGCGGCGCGCGAGGCCACCCATCCCGCGCGCCGCAGGCCCCATCAGTGGCACCACCCCTTCGCCATGCGTTGCCGTCCCCAGCCGCTGCCACCCAAGGACACCTCATATGTCCCTGCCCCTCACGCCGGGAAGCCCCCCGGCGCAGCCGCACACAGCGCCTTCGTCCCCTCATCAGTCCCCCGCACCGCCCGGACCCCCGTCCGACGCGCCCGGCGAGGCACTGCGCCGCTCCATGACCGCGCGCCACCTTGTCATGATCGCGATGGGCGGCGTCATCGGCTCCGGACTGTTCATCAGTTCCGGCTTCACCATCTCCCAGGCCGGCCCTCTTGGTGCCGTGCTCGCCTACCTCGTCGGCGCGTTCGTCGTTTACCTGGTCATGACCTGCCTTGGTGAACTCGCCGTCATCTACCCCGTCTCGGGCTCCTTCCACATCTACGCCGCCCGTTCCATCAGCCCGGCGACCGGATTCGCCACGGCATGGCTGTACTGGCTCACCTGGGCCGTCGCCCTCGGCTCCGAGTTCACCGCCTGCGGTCTGCTGATGCAGCGCTGGTTCCCCTCGATCGGCGTGTGGGTCTGGTGCGTGGTCTTCGCCGCGGTCGTCTTCGCCGTCAACGCCTTCTCGGCACGGGTCTTCGGTGAGACCGAGTACTGGTTCTCGCTGATCAAGGTCGTCGCCGTGGTCGCCCTCATCGTCCTGGGCGGTGCCGCCCTGGCCGGCTTCCACCCGCTCGCCAACAGCGGCCAGGCATTCCCGTCCCTCTTCGAGAACTTCACCGCCGACGGCAGCCTCTTCCCCCACGGCTTCTCGGGCATCCTGGTCACCGTCCTCGCAGCCTTCTACGCCTTCTCCGGGTCCGAACTCATCGGCGTTGCCGCAGGCGAGACCGCGGACCCTGCCACCGCCGTCCCCAAGGCGCTGCGGGTGACCGTCGTCCGGTTGCTGATCTTCTTCGTCGGTGCCATCACGGTGATCGCCGCGATGATCCCGTACGAGAAGGTCGGTCTCGACGAGAGCCCCTTCGTCACCGTCTTCTCGACCGTCGGCATCCCGTACGCGGCGGACCTGATGAACTTCGTGATCATCACGGCGCTGCTGTCGGCCGGGAACAGCGGACTGTATTCCTGCGCCCGCATGCTGTTCTCCCTGTCGGAAGAAGGACAGGCACCACAGGCACTGCGCCGCCTCAACTCCCGCGGCATCCCCATGACCGCGCTGCTCCTGAGCATGCTGGGCGGCCTCGCCTCCCTGCTCAGCAGTGTGATCGCGGCGGAGACGGTCTACCTGGTGCTCGTTTCCGTGGCAGGCTTCGCCGCCGTCGGCGTCTGGATGTCCATCGTCGCCTCCCAGTTCCTGCACCGCCGGCGGTTCGTCAAGTCCGGCGGAGACATCAGGACTCTGGCCTACCGGACCCCGTTCTACCCGGTCGTGCCGGTACTCGCCTTCGCCCTCTGCCTGGCATCGCTTATCGGTATCGCCTTCGACCCGGCGCAGGTCACCGCCCTGTACTTCGGCATCCCGTTCGTCGGAGCCTGTTTCCTCTACCACCACCTGCGATACGGGGCCGGGCAGTCGGCCAAGGCGACGGAGACGGGATGTTCATGAACCCGACCTGTCTCCTGCTGGACCTCGACGGCACTCTGATCGACTCGGCGCCTGGCGTCACCGCCAGTGCCGCGGCCGCGCTGCGCAGCGTGGGTGCAGGGGTGCCGGACGAGCCCACCCTGCGCTCCTTCGTCGGACCGCCGATGTACGAGTCCTTCCGGTACGTCGTCGGCCTCGACGAGGAGACGGCGCGGCGGGCCCTGCACACCTACCGGGCCGACTACGCGGAACACGGTGCCCTCGACAGCTCCCTGTTCACGGGCGTTCCGGAGATGCTTGACGCCCTTGCTGGGCTGGGGATGACGATGGGCGTGGCAACGTCCAAGGTCCAGGACCAGGCCGAACGCATGGCCCAGCACCACCGTCTGAACGCCCGTCTGGCTGCCGTCTGCGGCATCGACGAGTCGGCGGGACGGACCACCAAGCGCCAGGTCATCCGGGTCTGCCTCGCCCGGCTGCGTGCACGTGGGGTCGATGTCTCCAGGCCGCTCATGGTCGGCGACCGGGCGTACGACGTGCAGAGCGCGGCGGCCGAGGGGATCCCTGCCGTCCATGTGCGGTGGGGCTACGGCGGCCCCGAAGAGGCCGCGGGTGCCGTCGCATCCGTCGCCGAGCCCTCAGAACTGGCCGACCTGCTGATGAACGATCCGACCTGACGGGCCGAGCGTCAGCCTGCGGCCCCTCAGCAACCCACCACACCGGCCGGCCCGTGCGCGTCGCACGGGCCGGCGACCGCCCCCACCACAGAGACAAGGTCGAACAGCACATGGACCGCTTCCCCGAGCCCCGCCTGTGGGCCGCCCTGCGCGAGCTGACCGAGACGTCCGTCCACACGGACCTCACCCACGCCTTCCACCCGGGCCAGCCGCACTTTCCGGCGTTCCCGGACGAGCGCCGCGAGATGCCCTTCGACATGAAGCGCGGCGACGGCTTCAATGTGCACCTCTACACGCTCGTCGGCCAGTGGGGCACCCACGTCGACCCGCCCGTGCACTTCGTGGACGGCGCACGCACGCTGGACGACATCCCCGTCGAGGAGATGCTCCTGCCGCTGGTCGTCCTCGACATCTCCGACCGTGTCGAGGCCGATCCCGACTCCGTGCCCACGCTGGACGACGTGACCGCCTGGGAAGGCCGCAACGGCCGCATACCGGCCGGGTCCTTCGTGGCCCTGCGCACGGGCTGGAGCCGCCGCTGGCCGGACCCGTCCGCCATGGCCAACCGGGACGAGGCGGGCCTCAGCCACGCGCCGGGCTGGTCGGGCCCGGTACTGCGCCATCTTTTCGAGGAGGTGGGCGTGACCGCCATCGGTCACGAGCAGACCGACACCGACCCCGGTCTGGCTACCTCGGCAGGTGACTTCAGCCTGGAGCGGTATGTCCTGGAGCGCGACCGGTGGCAGATCGAGCTGATGGCCAACCTCGACCGGGTCCCCGAGGCGGGCGCCCTGATCGTCGCGACCTGGCCGAAGCCGCAGGGCGGGTCCGGCTTCCCGGCCCGGGTGTTCGCCCTCCACGGGGCGGAGTGCACTGTCCGATGAGAGAGCCGGAGCAGTAACCGATGCCCCCGCCCCCGGCGGCCAGCAGGCCGCCGGGGTCCTTTCACGACCAGGACCAGGAGTCGAGGCCATGGACGCCGTCGATGAGAAGATCATCGCTGAACTGACCCGCAACGCCCGCATCACCCACGCCGAACTCGGCCAGCGTGTGCAGTTGTCCAGGAATGCCGTGCGCCAACGGGTGGAACGTCTCGAGCGGCAGGGGCACATCGGCGGCTACACCCTAGTCCGCCCGTCCGGCACGGCGGCCGCGGATCTGGTCCGCGCCCATGTGCTCGTCTACCGGAAGGACCGGATGCGCGGCGGGGATGTCCTCGCGGCGATCAGGCGCATCCCCGAAGTCGTCTCCTGCGACGTGCTCAGCGGTGAGTTCGACCTGCTGGTCAGTCTGGAGGCCCGGTCCCTGGAACGCGTAAGGGGCATCTGGGAGCACATGGCCCAGATGCCCGGTGTACGTGACACGGTCACCACTCTCGCGCTGTCCCGCGTCGTCGACCGCAGCCGGTCCTGAATCGCAGGGCCGAGGGAGCTGCTGCCCCCGGCGGGCCGACGGGCAGCAGCGGTACGCGGGCTGCCCTGCGGGGCCGGCCGCGTCCCATGCCCCAGGGGCTGCGGGCGTCCCGTCAGACGCCCGCCCGGAGCAATTGCTCGGCGCTGTCACGGTCGAGCAGACCGCTGTCGACGACGACGTCCAGCACGTCGGCACCGGTGGCCAGTGCCTGCCGGGCGGCCTCGGCCGCTGCCGCGTACCCGATGCGAGGTGTCAGCGCCGTCACCGCCCCGACAGACCCTGCGGCCTGCCGCGCCAGTCGCTCCTCGTTGGCTGTGATCCCGACCACGCACAGGGTGCGCAGAGTGGCGCAGCCGCGAGTCAGCCACGCGATGTGCTGGAGCAGCAGGTGGCCGATGAGCGGCTCGAAGGCGTTGAGCTGCAACTGCCCGTTGTCGGCGGCCATGGTGATCGCCACGTCGGCCCCGGCCGTGGCGAAGGCGATCTGGTTGACCAGTTCCGGGATCACCGGGTTGACCTTGCCCGGCATGATCGAGGAGCCGGCCTGGCGCGGCGGCAGATTGATCTCCCCGAGGCCGGACTGCGGGCCGCTGGACAGCAGCCGCAGATCGCTGCAGATCTTCGACAGCTTCACTGCCGTGCGCTTGAGGACCCCGGACGCCTGGAGGAACACACCAGTGTCGGAGGTTGCTTCGACGAGGTCGGACGCCGCCTTCAGGTCCAGCCCGGTCAGTGCCCGCAGATGCCGGACAGCGGCCTGGGCGTATCCGGGTGCCGCGGTGATGCCGGTGCCGACCGCGGTGGCGCCGAGGTTGGTCTCGGCGAGCAGCGGAAGCGTTTCGGAGATGCGGGCCGTGTCCTCGGCCAGAGTGACGCCGAACGCGGCGAACTCCTGGCCGAGTGTCATCGGGACCGCGTCCTGCAACTGGGTGCGGCCCACCTTCACGACATGCCGGAACTCCCTGCCCTTGGCCGTGAACGCCTCGGACAGCAGGCCGAGTTCAACGGAGAGGTCGGCGAGAGCCGCACTCACGGCGATCTTCAGGGCCGTCGGGTAGACATCGTTGGTCGACTGGCATCTGTTGACATCGTCGAGCGGGTGGAGGACGTCGTACCGTCCACGGGCACAACCCAGGCGTTCCAGGGCGAGGTTGGCGATGACCTCGTTGGCGTTCATGTTGGTGCTGGTGCCGGCACCGCCCTGGACGACGTCCACGACGAACTCCTCGTGGTAGCGACCCCGTTCGATTTCGGCGCACGCCTCGGCGATAGCCCGTGCCTTGCGCGGCTCCAGAGCACCGACCTCATCATTGGCCATGGCCGCCGCGTGTTTCACGGCGGCCATGGCCCGCACCAGGTGCGGATGGGAGGCCGCCGAGACACCACTGATCCGGAAGTTCTCCAGAGCGCGGGCGGTGTGCACGCCCCAGTACGCCGCCTGGGGGATCTCCACCTCGCCCAGAGAGTCGGACTCGATGCGGAAGCCGCTCACCGGCCGTCGCCCGTCCCGTTGAAGCAGACGACCTTGGGCTGGGTCATCTCCTCGTAGGCGAACCGCACCCCCTCACGGCCCATGCTGCCGTACTTGAAGCCGCCGAACGGCATCGCGTCGAAGCGGTAGTCGGAGGAGTCGTTGACCATGACGCCTCCGGCGTCCAGCCGCCGGGCAGCCTCCAGGGCACGGTCCAGCCGGGAGGTGAAGATACCGGCGTGCAGGCTGAACTCGATCTCGTTGGCCCGCTCGACGGCCTCCCCGAACGAGTCGAAGGGCTGGAGGACGACGACCGGCGCGAACGCCTCGTCCTGCCACACCGCAGCCGTGCCCGGGACGTCCTCCAGGACCGTCGGGGCATAGACACTGCCGTCGAGCCGATTGCCGCACAGCAGAGTCGCCCCCTGCTCGAGCGCCGCGTCGACCAGGGCCTTGGCAGCGGCCGCCGAGCCGGCTGTGATCATCGGCCCTACGTCCGTACGCTCGTCCGTCGGGTCGCCCTCCCTCAGCCGCAGTGTTCGCGCGACGAAGGCGTCGCGGAAGGCCGCATACACCTGGCGGGCGACAAGGACCCGCTGGACGCCGATACAGTTCTGGCCGGCCGCCCAGAAGGCACCGGACACACAGCCCTCCACGGCGGCGTCCAGGTCCGCGTCCTCCATGACGATCACGGGTGCGTTGCCGCCGAGATCCATCGCGAGTTTCTTCAGTCCCGCCGAGCGGGCGATCGCCTCACCGGTGCGGAAACCTCCGGTGAAGGACACCATCCGCACGTCGCGCGAAGCAACGAGGGCCGCACCCAGCTCGGGCCCGCCGTTGACGACGGTCACGACCTCCTTGGGCAGACCGGCCTCGACCAGGGTGTCCACCAGGCGCAGCGCCGACAGCGGGGTCAGCGCGGACGGTTTGAGTACCACCGCGTTGCCGCCCGCGACGGCGGGCCCCAGCTTGTGAGCGACCAGGTTCAGCGGGTCGTTGTACGGGGTGATGGCGGCGATGATCCCCAGCGGCTCCCGGGTGAACCACCCCTGGCGGTCCTCGGAGCCCTCGTACGCGTCGAAGGGCACCACCTCACCGGCGTTGCGCCGGGCCTCGGCGGCCGACAGACGCAAGGTATTGACCGCGCGGGCGGTCTCCTTGCGGGCCTGGACGAGTGTCTTCCCCGCCTCACTCACGATCAGCCGGGCGAAAGACTCGGCGCGTTCCTCCACCAGCCGGGCCGCGCTGTCGAGGACCTTGGCCCGGGCGGCCCGCGACATGGCCCGCGCAGTGGTGCGGCCGGCACGGGCCCGCAGCATTACGGCTTCCAGGGCGTCCGCAGCGACGGCACAGACCGAGCCGATCGTCTCGCCGGTGTAGGGGTTGCGCACAGGCGCCATGTCGTCGCCGAGGTGCAGCGCGGTGTTGATCACGGTCTCAGACACGGTTCGTCTCCTCCAGCTCACGTGCGCTGTCCACCGGCGCGCCGGCGCGTGCCCCGCCGGTGGCTCCCTGGGTTCGGGTGCCGCGGTCGTTGTGGCTCTCATGGATGCTGATGATGTCCGACAGCAGCGCGTACGCGGTCTCCGTGCGCCCCGCGCCGGGCCCGGAGACCGTGACGGTTCCCAGCAGGTCGGTGTGGAAGGCCACCGCGTTCACCGGTCCTGAGACCCCGGCCAGCGGGTGGCTGTCCGGCAGCGCCACGGGCGCGACGCGCGCATCCACGGTGCCGTCGGGGCGCCGGGTCGCCGATCCGACCAGTTTCCAGCGCAGTCCTTCGGCCGCGGCTGCCTCTATGTCCTCGGCGGTGATGCCGGAGATACCTTCGCAGGGCACGTCGGCGCGCTTCAGTTCCGTGCCCAGGACCTCACCGGCCAGGATCATGACCTTCAGCTGGACGTCATGCCCCTCCACGTCGGCGGTGGGGTCGGCCTCCGCGTATCCCAACGCCTGGGCCTCGGCCACCGCGTCGGCGAAGGCCATGCCGCTCTCCAGCCGGCCGAGGATGTAGTTGGACGTGCCGTTCATGACGCCCTCGACGGTCGACACCCGCAGCCCCCCGAACATCCGCCGCGCCGTGCGCAGCACGGGCGTGCCGCTGAGCACTGATCCCTCGCACTCGAAGGCGACGTCATGACGCCGGGCCAGTTCCTTCAGCTCGCGCCCGTGCAGTGCCACCGGGCCCTTATTGGTGGTACAGACGTGCTTCCCGGCCTCCAGCGCCCATCGCACGTGCGACAGTGCGGGCTGGCCGTCCTCGGGATTGGTGAAGGTCGCCTCGGCGACGATGTCGGCCGGTACCTCCCGGATCACCCACTCGTTGCGGGGATCAGGGCTGCCGCCCGCCATGCGGGAGAAGTCCAGTTCGCTGGGCGTGGCCGCGAGCAGCGGAGCCAGTTCGATGCCGTCGGCGCGCACCAGCGAACCGGCACGCAGATCGGTGATGGCCACCACGCGCAGACCGAACCCCAGTTCGGCGGCAAGTGCGTCGCCCCGCTCGGTGATCAATTCGGCGAGCGCGCGGTTGACACCGCCGAATCCGATGAGGGCGAGGTCGTATCGGGTCATCTGGTTCTCCTTCACGTGGACCCTGTGCGTGCTGAACAGCGTTGCGCCCGGGGCGGTCATCCAGACCGTGCCGATGCGGCCGAGGCTCATGACGATCCGCTCCTGCGACGAGCGGATCGCTATAGTGCCGACGTGACAGCATTGGGCCCCGACAAGCGATCCGAGCGGTCCCAGCAGGGCGGTGACCGGCCCGGTCCCGGAGGATCTGGGCCGTCCGGGAGCGGCCGGCCGGGCAGGAGCGACTCCGGGAACTCCACGGCCTCGTCGCTGCGCACCGGACTGCGCCTCGTCGACGCCGTAGTCGACCGCGAGCGGTCCGGGCGCACCGGGTTCAACGTCAGCAGGCTCGCCGACGAGATGGGCCTGGAGCGCAGCAAGGCCTCACGGATGACGCAGGAGCTGTGCGACAAGGGCTTCCTCGAACGCCGCGAGGACTCCACTCTGCGCGCCGCCCACGAGTTCTTCGCCCTGGCGGCCTCCCTCAACCCCGGTCTGCTGCACAGCAGCCGGGCAATTCTGCGCCGCCTCGCGATCCGGCACGGGGCCAGCGCCCGGCTGTCCGTCCGGGACGGTGTCCTCGTACGTCTGCTGCGTGCCGAGCCCTCGCCCGGCATGGCCGACCAGTGGCTGACCAGGGCGACGCTGGTGACCCCCTGCTGGTGTACGGGCGCGGGCCGCGCACTGTTGTGGGACCACACCGAGGAGGAGATCGCCATGCTGCTGGCGGGTTACGAACTGATCGGAGTCGGCGGCCCCAACGCCGCCCACTCGGCCGCCGAGGTCGCCCGGGCCAACGCACGCGACGCGCCCGGAGGTCTGGTCACCGCGCACGGGGAGTTCGAGCACGGCATCACCGAGTACGCCGCGCCCGTGCGCGACGCCCGGGGCCGGGTCTTCGCCGCCGTCGCCGTCCTGGGGCGGCAGAACGACCTCGCCCCGCACGAGGAACTGGTCCGCACCGATCTGACGGCAGCGGCGGCCGAGTTGGGGAACCTGTCCTGACCAGGCCCGCGTAGCAACGGCCTGTCAAAGTCCGCCCGCTCCTGGCGGTTCTCATTCT
This sequence comes from Streptomyces sp. NPDC001750, assembly GCF_042892615.1. Taxonomy (NCBI): domain Bacteria; kingdom Bacillati; phylum Actinomycetota; class Actinomycetes; order Kitasatosporales; family Streptomycetaceae; genus Streptomyces; species Streptomyces sp. NPDC001750. Next base: position 37,242 of record NZ_JBIAUE010000033.1, read on the forward strand.
CGCCGCCGTGCCCCGCCCGCGATCGGCCGGAACCACATCGGTTGCAGTTCGTCAGTGCCCCCGGTGCCCCCGATTCGTCCTCCGCGGCCAGTTCACCTTCCTCACGCCTGGTCAGACGCCCCTGCGGGGCCTGCTTGGCCAGCCCGATGACCCTCGACAGTTCTGCCTCGGTGATCCGGCGCGGACTGCCGGCTGCAGGCCGGTCTTCCGCCCCTCCACACCCGGCATGTTGAAACGGTGCAGCCACCACCGCACCGTCTTTGCGTGACAGCCCAGCTCCGTCGCGATCCCTGCTACCCGCAGACCGTCCCAGCTCGGAGCAATGATCCGTGCTCTCACCACCAGGTCAGCCGGCGCGTACCGCGTTCCAGCCTCCGGTGCTCGGACTGGGATGGGAAATGGGCTGGATGGGCGGTCCCTCCCCGTGCTTGCATGAGCTTCATGGTGTCTACTGACCGTATGCTCGCCTTCGCGGCCATGTCATTCTTGCTGATCGTAATTCCCGGTCCCAGTGTGCTGTTCGTGATCGGGCGAGCGTTGGCACAGGGGCGCCGTGCCGCGCTGACCACGGTTGTGGGGAACACGGTCGGCGCCTACATGCTGATCGTGGCTGTGGCATTCGGGGTCGGGGCGGTGGTGGAACGCTCGGTTCTTGTCTTCACGGTGCTCAAGCTGGTGGGTGCCGCCTACTTGGTGTTCCTCGGCGTCAAGGCATGGCGCGAGCGCGGGTCGTTGCAGCCGACGGTCACTGGGGTGGGAGTGGCGCAGGGTGGTCTGCGGACGTTTTGGGAGGGGTTCGCGGTCGGGGTGACCAATCCGAAGACGATCGTGTTCTTCGCCGCTGTGTTGCCGCAGTTCGTTGACCGCAGCCAGGGGCATGTCGCGGTGCAGATGCTGCTGTTGGGCCTGGTCTTCAACATCATCGCTGTGGCGTCCGACATGGTGTGGGGGATGGTCGCGGCCACTGCCCGGGACTGGTTCGCGCGCTCGCCGCAGCGGCTTTCTTTGGTGGGCGGGATCGGCGGGCTTGCCATGATCGGCCTGGGAGTCACCGTCGCTGCGACGGGGCGCAAGGACTGATCCGTTTCGGCCGGTCACAGGGCTGGAACTAGTGCCGCGGCAGGCAACGTTTGCCCCGTCGCACCGTCCGGCACGCACTCCCCCAAGGCCTCAAGGGCCAGGGGGGACCCCCTTCGGCGTTGGCCGAAAGCCCACGTAGCCCTTCCCCGAGCTCTCGACTTCGTTCGAGCAGGGGAGACCCCATCCGAGGGCTTTCGGCCGCCTTGCGATCAATGGGGTCTCCCCTGCTCGAACAAGGCTGAGAGCTTGGGGAAGCACCGGACGACGCTCCTTCCGGGCAGACCTCGTGCTCTCGGTGTGCCGGCCGGAAGCCCTCGTACTGGATGTACTTGGGATTTCGGCCGGTGCGGCGAGAGGGCGTGCCGGGCGTCGCGACGGGGCGAACGTTGCCTGATGCGGCACTAGCTCTCAGAACGAGCGCGTGCTCGCTGCCGTGCGCGGGTGTGGGCCTTCATCTGATAACGGAAGTGGTGCGGATGCGGGCGGCTGGGCTGTGCGAGCAGGGGATCAAGCCGCCGGAGGTGGCACAGTGCCTGCGGGTAAGCCGGAAGTCGGCCTATCAGTGGCACCAGTTGTGGCGGGATGGCGGTGTGCAGGCCCTGGCCTCCCGTGGCCCAGGCGGGTCGCGGTGCCGGCTGTCGCCGCGCTGCCTGGAGAGACTCGCCGCGTATCTGGAGCAGGGCCCGGCCGCGCACGGCTGGGTGGAGGACCAGGTGTGGACCGCGGCGAGGGTGGCCACGCTCATCGGCAGGAAGTTCCACGTCTCCTACAGCGTCTCCGGGGCCACGAGGCTGATGCACCGACTCGGCTTCAGCCCACAGGTGCCCGCGCGGCGGGTCGCCGAGCGCGACGAACGGGCCGTTGCGGTGTGGGAAGGAGGCGACCTGGACGGAGGTAAAAGAGCACGGGCGGCCTGCGGAGGGTACATCTGCTTCGAGGACGAGGCAGGCTTCACCCGCCGACCGCCCAAAGGACGCACCTGGGGCCGGCGCGGCCGCACCCCGGTCGTGACGGTGAGCGGGCGGCGCTCGGGACACCTGTCGGTGGCCGGACTGATCGCCATGCGGCCCGGCTCCCGCACCCGGCTGTGCCAAACGCCTCCAGTACCGGCCCGACACCCTCAACGGCTTCATAGCCGGCACCGGCCTGAACGCCGAAGTCAGTAACGATCAGCTGCTCGGCGCGCAGGATCTGGTAGCCCGTCGTCACGGTGCCCCGCGCGAGACCGAGCTCGCCGGCCAGCAGGCGTTCGGCGGGAAGATGCGCCCCGAGAGGAACCGACCGTCGCGGATGGCCTTCGCCACGGCATCGGCCAAACGTCGCGCGAGCGGTCCGTCGCCGGCGCGCCAGTTGCCGAGCAGCTGGGGGAACCGTGACGCCGGGACGTGCCGTGCCATTCACGTAGGCCACTTTCCCGGGATTGGACCATGACCGGATGGACGGTCTCGCCCTAGCGTCGAGCCGTGACCAGCCACTACCGCATCAGTCCTGAAGACCACACGCCCCTGCACTACCGCCATGTCGATGTGTTTGCCGGCAAGGCGTTCACCGGCAACTCCCTTGCCGTCTTTCCCGACGACCCCGGCCTCTCCGCCGCACAGATGCTCACGATCACCCAGGAACTCCGGCACTTCGAGACGATCTTCCTGCGCGGCAATGATGAGAGCCAGGACGTCACCGCCCGGGTATTCGACCTCTTCGAGGAACTCGACTTCGCCGGCCATCCGGTCCTGGGCGCGGCCGCCGTCCTTCACGAGCGTGACGGCGGTCGGGGGCCGCGGCGCCGGACGTTGCGCCTGGTCGGCAGGACCGTCGAGGTGACGACCTGGCGCACCGCCACCGGGTACCACGCGGAGCTCGACCAGGGAGCGCCGGAATTCCTCGCGACTGTACCGACGGAGGACAGGACGGAGATCGCCGCGGCGCTGAATCTGCCCACCCGGGTACTCGCCGATCTTCCCCTGTGTGTCGTCTCCACCGGCCTGCCCTATCTCATCGTGCCGGTGGTGGGGGGCCTGGCCGAGGCGAGGATCGTCCGCAGCGACTTCGCGGAGCTCGTCGGGCGGTACGGCGCGCAGTTCGCGTACGTGCTCGACATCGAGGCGCTGGAAGGTCGCCACTGGAACAACGACGGCGTTCTGGAGGACATCGCGACCGGCAGTGCGGCGGGCTGCGTCGGCGCGTACCTCGCCCTGCACCGCGTTGTGCCCGTCGAGGAGGAGCTCACCCTGGGGCAGGGGCGTTTCACCGGCCGTCCGAGCCGGCTCACCGTCCTGCCGCAGGGGCGCCCCGACGCGCTGCACAACATCCGGGTCGGCGGCGACGTGAGCATGGTGGCCAGGGGAACCCTGGACGCCCTGCCCGAGTGAGGACCATTGCCATGCCCAGCTTTCCCCTTCACACGGCCGACCCTATTCGCGCGGTCGTGGACCTTGCCGACCTCGTGGAGCCGGTCGCCGACGCTTTCACCGCGTTCAGCACCGGCGAAGGCACCCGGGCGCCGGTCATGGTGCTGCCCGTCGCCGACAGCGGGGGCTCCCACGTCAAGGCCGCCCACCTGCCCCGGGGCCGCCACCCATTGGGCAGCCTCGGGTACGCGCGGGTGGTCGGCCGTCAGAGTCGGCTGCGGAGCTCACTGGGAGGTGGCCCAGCCGTCGGCTGGAGCGGCGCTACGCCCCACAGGTGGAGAAGCCGGGGCATGACGGCCCTCATCCCGGTCGAAGCCCCGAGCCCCGGCGCCGGCCTCTTCGTGCCACGCTTCCAGAGGCGACACCGGGGCGGCATCATGGCGGCATGATGGCGGTCTTCCGCAGCCTGACAGGGGTGCGCCGACAAGACCGAGCGACCGTACATCCACGCTCGTGTCGCCAAGCCGACCCACGGAATGGTGACCGCCAGCATGACCGGGCCCGACCTTGTCGACTACTGGTCCTCACGCCAGGGCGGATAGCCCCACACCACTACGGTCATGATCGGGCCCGGGAGTACCTGCCAAACCTGGGAGCCATCTGGGAGCTGCCCCCCGGCGGCAGGCGACCTCGACGACTGGAGGATCGCGGAGCCAGTGGCTGAGTTGTCCGTGTCGCGTCCTTCCCAGAGCGTGAGCGGGAGCCGGGTTGTGGCGTCGACCAGGAGAGTTCCGTAGGCGCCGCCGTAGAGCGCGAAGTCGTCCACCCCCAGCACCAGGGGTGTCTCCAGAGGAGGAAGCGGCACCCGCATCAGCTGGGACAGAACGGTGCACCGCGACAGTGTCACGTTCAAGATCCGCAGCATCCGGGCACCGCCCCGGCTTGCCAGCACGACACCGACAGCCTCCACCAGGCGCTGCAACTGTGTGTTCGTCGCTGGTAGCGCACGGTCAGCCCCGGCACTTGCTCGCCGGAGGTCACCTTCGGACAAAGGCTACCCACCCCGCAGAGCAGACTGCCGCGGCACCAGGATGATCTCCGACCACGAACTTCTAGCCAGAGCCACGTTCACGTGTAAGCCGACACCAAGCCGAGGGCCTGCCAGTGGAGTCGTGCTCCGGAGCGCTGTCGCAGGAGCGGCGCGAGCAACTGGAAGAGATCGCCCCGTCCTGGTGCCCCATCTGGCCCGTCGAATGGCAGCGGTCTTTCCACCTCACGAGGCTGCACCTGGAGGCGGTCCGCGGTGAGTTGCCCACCGAACCTGGCGTCGTCGTACACCAGGGCGAAGACCTCGGACGCTGGGTGAAGACCGTGAGACTGGGCTGGGACAAACTCACCACAGTGCAGCAGTGGATGTGCGAACACATCCTCGGAATCGAACCCGCCAGCGAGGACGAGAAGCCGAAGCCGCGCACCAGCCAAGCGGAGAAGTCGGCGCTGCACCTCACCGCTGCCAAGCAGTTCTACGAACGCGAAGGCCACCTCCGAGTCCCACGCAAGCACATCAGGACCATCGTGGTTGAGGCCGACGGCGGGGACCAGGAGCAGCGTCCCTTTCCGACTGGGAGCCTGGGTCGGCAACCAACGCTCCCGGGCAGCATCGCTCACGCCCGCTGGGCATAGAACGAGCGTCGCACCTGGCTGCCACCCCCACATAACCAAGGCAGCAGACGAAGGATGTGAGGGAGGGATCAGCGGGAGGAGAGGGAGCGAAGTGCCCCCCAGGCGGTCAACAGAGCCACCACGAACACGGTGATGTTGCCGATGCTGTGGGGATATTCACCTCGGGTGACATGCACGACCGCGCCGCCGGCCATGATGCAGGCGAGGCCGGCCGCGGCGGCCGGGGTGAGTACCGGGGCGATGTCCGTGGCGCGGGGAAGGATCAGCCCCACCGCACCAAGTACCTCCAGTGCTCCGATCACTTTGATCGTCTCGGGACGGAAGTCCACGACCCACGGCATGAGTGGGACCATGGCGTCCGGGGACATGACCAGCTTCATCCCGCCGGCGGCGGTGAACAGTACGGCGAGGAGGGCCTGGGCGACCCACAGGACAACGAGCACAGCACACTCATTCCATAAGTGAAGGGACCCCTGCGGTTTGTTGTGACGCTCAAGCTACCAGAACCGCAGTACCACCTTCACTTGTAGGATCCAGGTCATGGGATCCGAGCAGAGCCGAAGGCTGCGCAGGGACGCCGAGGTCAACCGGCAACGCATCATGGCGGCTGCCCGCACCGTGTTCGCCGAGCGCGGTCTGGGTGCGCCCTTGGAGGACGTCGCGCGACAGGCCGAAGTCAACATCGCCACGCTCTACCGGCGTTTCCCCGAACGGGAAGCCCTGATCGAGGCGGTGCTGAGCGACCGCATGACCGATCTGGCCCGCCTCGCCGAGGAGGCGATGCTCACCCCCGACCCCTGGGAAGGCTTCAAAGGCTTCGTCGAGCGCATCTGTGCCATGCAGGCCGCCGACCGCGCCGTCACCGAGGCCTTTACCGCCTGCTTCCCCGACTCACCGGCCATGGAAGAGCCACGTTCCCGCGCCATAGAAGCCCTCGACACCCTGATCCGCCGCGCACAGCAACAACACCGCCTGCGCCCCGAGATCACCAGCAGCGACGTCATCCTGTTCCTGATGGCCAACACCGGCGTACTCTCCTCCACCCGCCACGCCGCCCCCGGCGCCTGGCAGCGCCTGGTCTCCCTGCTGCTCGACTCCTGCCGCCCCGACGGGCCCACGTCGCCACTGCCGCCCGTTCCCGGCCCCGAGGAACTTCACGACGCGATGCTCGCAGCACGGCCGCGTCGCTGATCGAAGTCCGTACGACCCAGGCGCCAAGCCCTCCACACCGCCCGCACCCACACCGCCGACCGACCCCTGGACACCACGACCGACCCCGGCACCCTGCCCACAGCCACCTCGAATGGCTGTTCACCCAATGCGCCAGTTACAACAGCCTCCACCACGAGCAGCGCCAGCTACTGGCCGGCATCGGCCTCACCGCTTGAACGCGCCCGCACCCTGGCCCCACCTCCGAAGCTCGCTCCCAGGGCCTGGGCGTCTGCCGCTGCCCGCAGGGCGAGGCCCGACAGTGACGGGGCTTCTGGACCAAGCTCCTGAAGTCACAAGCGCCCGTCCGGCCGCGTGCATGGTGACGCCCGGTGGGCCGACAATTCCCAAACAGGACAGTCGAAACGTCGGTCAGTTGGCGAGTCAGGCCCACCAGCAGCATCACCACGTCACATCCTCACTGTCAGTTGGGCAGGGCGTCTTCAACGAGTGCCACCGTCGTGCGGGGATCGGAAACCTGGATCACGAGGCGGGCATAGCGCTCGTCGGCCAGTTGGATGACCACTGCCTTGGCCGGGTCGCGGACGTCCCAGAAGATCCGTTCGCCGTCGACGTGGAAGGTGCCGGCGGTGACGACGCCCGGGACATGGGTGCCCGGGGATCGGAGCCCCTTGGGCTCCTTGGCGATCCCGGGGTCGGCCGTGGCGCCGCGCACGTGGGCCAGCGGAATGGTCAGGCGGCTCTTGAGCGCCCAGAGTTTGTCCAGCCCCTCGATCTCCACGATCAGGTTGCCGTCGTCGATGCTGATGTGTGCCATGGTGCTTCCTTTGCTGTGAGAGTGTCAGGGCTGGCCGAGGCGCTGCGCCAGGCCGACGCCTGCTCGGATGATGCCCTCGTCGGTCGTGCCGGACCTGGTCCGTGTGCGCAGCCCGATGAGCAGTGCGGTGGCCGCTACGGGTGAGGCGGTGGCGTTCCTGTTGTCGGCGGCGCGGTCCGCGTCGCCGACTGCCCTGTCCAGCGCGGTGAACGCCTCGCCGACCAGTTGGGCCACCTCGGCATCCACCGGCGCCCGTTCGACCGCGGCCAGCAGGACCAGGTCGAGTGCTGTTCCGGTGACCGCGTCGGCGAGGACGTCGTGCGTCTTTTCCGTGCGGCCGCCCGCTGCCGTGACGCGCTCCACCAGGCCGGCCACCTCATGCTCCAGGGACCACTTCAGCGCGGCCAGGTAGAGGCCGCGTTTGCTGCCGAACGTCTTGTACAGGCTGTTGCGGTGCACACCGAGGTGTGACACCAGGTCGTCCACGGATGTGCCGTCGTAGGTCCGGGTTGCGAAGAGTTTCGCCGCCGACCGGACTACGTCAGCCTCATTGAACCCTCTCGGTCGTCCCATGGAATGACCGTACACAGTTTAGGAACGACCAGTCAAGAACGATCGTTCCTTAACTTTGCTCCGAGTCTCACGGGACGGGAACGGTTCGGCGGGTGCCGAAGTGATCCGCCCCTACGCTTCGGTCATGAAGATCGTTGAGCCCCTCGTCCGGCCCGGCTCCGGCACCGACCCCTGTGTCTCCATAGAGCCGAGCGTTCTGTACTTCGGCACTCCCGTGGTGCTCCTGACTACCGAGAACCCGGACGCCTCCGTCAACCTCGCGCCGATCTCCTCCGCATGGGCGCTGGGACAGGTGATCGTGCTCGGCCTGGGCCGGGACGGCCAGACCGCGCGCAACCTCACCGCCCGTCCCGAACTCGTGATCAACATCGCCGCCCCCGGTCAGTGGCAGGCCGTGGAGCGTCTGGCCCCGCTCACCGGCCGCCATCCGGTCCCCCCGACCAAGCACGACGGCTGCCGCTTCGAAAAGGACAAATTCGGCGCGGCGCGGCTGAGCAGCCGCCCGTCCCACACGGTCCGCCCGCCGCGGGTCGACGGATGCCCCCTCCAGTTGGAGGCACGTGCCGAGCGCATCCGGCCGGACGCCTCCGGTGAGTTCCTCATCGTCGAGGCCCACGTGCTGAAGGTGCACGCCGACCCCCACATAGTCGTCCCCGGTACCGATCACATCGACCCAGCCGCATGGAGCCCGCTCATCTACAACTTCCGGCACTACTTCGGCCTCGGCCCGGAACTCGGCCACTCCTACCGCTCCGCCACACCACGTAATCACATGGCCGGAGCACCCGGCAGCGAAGCAGGCGGGCACACGTGACGGCGCCGTACGTCCGTCACTACGGTGCAGCCGAAGGGCCCGCACTGCTCGCTCTGCACGGGATCAAGGGGCACGGCGCTCGTTGCCGGCGCGTCGAGACGTCCTTGTACGACTTCTCGGTCATCGCGCCGGACCTGCGCGGGATGGACGCTCCGACCATGCCCCGCCGTGGAACACCGAAGCCCATGTAACGGACATGCTTGCCGTGCTGGCCGCCCGCAACCTGGACCGTGTGGATCTGCTTGCGCAGTCGTTCGGCGGGCTGATCGCGCTGCGCCTGGCCCACGCGGCCCCCCAACGCGTGGGCGGCATCGTCCTGCTCGACCCCTCGGTCGGCCTGCCCGCCGGGCAGATGCACGAACAGGCCCGCCGGACGCTGAGTTCCGGCTTCTTCACGGACCCGGAACAAGCGCGCGCGAAGCGGAGGTCGGCCTGGCCGATCGTCTCCGCCGCGGCCGTGGACGAGGAGGTCGCCGAGCACCTCGTACGACGCAGCGACGGACGATGGCAGTGGCGTTTCGAGCCCGCAGCCGTCGTGACCCGCTCACCGCCGCAAGATCGGCACCCGATGGCGTCGCATCACGCCGAGCCGGCAGGCGCTTCTGGTCCTGGCTCACCTGCGCTGCGGCGACACCTACGCTCAGCTGGACGCCGCGTTCGGCATCGGGATTGCGACCGTCTACCGTTACGTCAGCGAAGCGATACAGGTCCTGGCCGCACTCGCCCCCAGCCTGGCCGAGGCGATGCGGACCGCACGCCGGCTGGCCTTCGTAATCCTCGACGGGACGCTCCTGCCGATCGACCGAATCGCCGCCAACACCCCGTACTACTCCGGCAAGCACAAGCGCCACGGCATGAACGTCCAAGTCCTCACCGACCCATTCGGACGGCTGCTATGGGCTTCGCCCGTGCTCCCCGGCTCCACTCACGACGTGACCGCCGCCCGTACCCATGGCATCGTCGACGCACTCGCCGAGGCCGGACTGAAGTGCTGGGCCGACAAGGCTTACGACCTCGTCCACGATTGGCGGTGGAGGAAGGAGCGGCGTCTGAGGCCTTCGAATCCAAGGCGGAGGAGGGAGTCGGATGGGGTCTCCCCTGCTCGAACGCAGCTGAGAGCTTGGGGAAGGAGCGTCGGCGACTGACGACAACGCCGGAGGCGGAGGTCCCAGACACCGCGACGCCGCTGCCAATCGTGGACGAGGCCGTAAGGATGACGTGCACGCGGCTGGGGCTGTGTACCGATCTGAGGCAGCTCCTCGATGAGGAACCTCCCCACCGGAGCCGGCGGTGTCCGATACGTAGAAAGGCGTGGTCTGGCACCACGGGGGGCGGCAGACCACACCTTCGTCCGCGGTGCCACTCGCGTTCCCGGCGTGAGCGGTCTGCGGGGCTACTCGGACTAATTACGCAGCGCGCCCCAGCGCTTCCTTGAGTGCCACATCGAGCGCCTGTTCTGAGGGGGCGGCGAGGTCCGGCACGACGCCCACGCCCTCCCAGTTCGTCCCAGTGACAGTGCTGATCGTCCTGGCGGTCGGTACGGTGACTGTGATGTGTTCCGTCACCGGGTGCCGGACGGTCGGGTGAGCACCTCCCCGGGTCGTCTCGCCGACGAGGACGGCCCGCCCGTGCGCCTGCAGGGTGTACGCCACGTCCTCCCCTCCCGAGAACGTGATGGCACTGGTGAGTACGTACACCGGGCGGTCGAGGTAGCGCGGTGCGGGCAGGTGCGAGGCGGTCCAGTACTGACGGGTGGAGTCGGTGGAACGCTCGTAGATGTCGTTGAGGTGCACCTGGTCGTCAGGGAAGAAATAGCTACACCACATGGCAGCGCCCTCGGGTGAGCCACCGCGGCACTCGCGTAGATCGAGGATGAGGGCATTGGTGTGGGCGACCAGTTCCATGGCCGCACCGATCATGCGGGCGCCCTCGCCGGCGTCGGCGATCCGCCCAATGTCGAGATGGCCGATGTTGCCCTCTAGTGCCGCATCAGGCAACGTTTGCCCCGTCGCGACGCCCGGCACGCCCTCTCGCCGCACCGGCCGAAATCCCAAGTACATCCAGTACGAGGGCTTCCGGCCGGCACACCGAGAGCACGTACCGGACGCGCTCCTTGACGGGCAAACGTTGCCTGCCGCGGCACTAGGTGCTCGAAGCGGCGGATGCCCTGGTTCTCGGCCCTCAGCTTTGCGAGGAAGGCCGCTCGGCCTTCGTCCTCGTCCGCCGGATCCATGGACTGCGGCTCGTCCAGCCAGAGCAGCCTCAGGTGTCTGTCTGGGCAGACCTCCTGCAGGTGGGCGGTCACCGCCTCACAGAGCGCGGGGCCGCTCAGCGTGTCGTACGCCCCAGCGGCGAGTTGTCTCCGAATCGCACCCTCGATCTCCGCGACTCGCTGAGGAAAGACGTATCCAGACGTGATCCGGTCCAGGGCCAGACTGATCATCTCTGCATTGGTATGCATGGTTGAGGAGTGTAAGTTCCTGGCCGCGGCGGGCGCCCCGAAATACCCCAGGTAGAGCGCTCACTGACGTTGTCTCGGCAGTGATCACTTCCGGACTCGGTCGTCAGGTCCGCAGCGGCGGGCATGGGCACGTCACTCACCAGTGTGTGGTCACCATCAGGGCCTGGCCGCGCACGGCTGGGTGGAGGACCAGGTGTGGACCGCGGCGAGGGTGGCCACGCTCATCGGCAGGAAGTTCCACGTGTCCTACAGCGTCTCCGGGGCCACGAGGCTGATGCGCCGGCTCGGCTTCAGCCCACAGGTGCCCGCGCGGCGGGTCGCCGAGCGCGACGAACGGGCCGTTGCGGTGTGGAAGGAGGCGACCTGGTCGGAGGTAAAAGAGCCCGGGCGGCCTGCGACCCTGGCCCCACCTCCGAAGCTCGCTCCTCGACCCCGCTCCCGATACTTGAGCCGGAGGCCTCCACGGCGGTGAGCGGCCAGGCACCGGGCAAGAACACGGCCGACCGTATTCGCGCGGTCGTGGACCTTGCCGACCTCGTGGTGACGCCCGGTGGGCCGACAATTCCCAAACAGGACAGTCGAAACGTCGGCGATAGGCCCGTGCTGAATCTGCAGATGCCCGGCGGGACGGACGGGGTAGGGGACGGGCTCAATGGTGCCGATGCGAGAGAAACCGAGACTTTCATAAAGCGCGACGGCCGGACTGCCGTCGAAGTCGCCCGAACCGGATCACCCGAGGTCACCCCGCGCCGACTGCTGCAGATGGCGACGCTCGACGGCGCGCACGACCTCGGCCTCGGCGACGTGACCGGGTCGATCACCCCCGGCAAGCGGGCCGACCTGCTGCTGATCGACGCCCGCACGCCCAACCTCCTGCCATCGGGCGACCCACCTCCGGCCCACGGCCGCCTCGCGCCTGCCGATCAAACGACTCGTCGATCGCTCATCAACGCGACGAACCGGCCAAAGGTATCGTCCCCGGCGCGACTGTCGCCGAGCTCCGCGCACAGCACAGGGAACTCGGCCCACGCCTCCCCCGCGAGGGCCCACCGCGCAAAGCCGCTCCGCCCGTCACGGATGCGCACCTCGTCAACCCACTGGTCGAGGCCGTCGCCCATCGAGTAGACGAAGAAGTGCGCGTCCTCCATGGCCGGTGCCAGGAGGTCGATGAGCTGGTGAAGGTTGCGCATGTCGATGTGGCAGATGTCCGACAGCTGCTCCAGGCAGAGGTAGTCAGCCTCCGGTGGCCCCAGGTCGAATTCCCATCCTCTCCCGTGGACCTTCTGGTTGAGCAGATGGACCGGCCAGGTTTTCTGCCTGGGCACCTCGGTGGCCACCCCCGAGAGCGTCTCCTCGACCAAAGACCGCCACCCCGGACGTACTCGAACAAACGTCGCGTACAGGTTGGGCCACGGCGACACTTGAGGAAAACGCAACCGGAACCGCCCGTACCAACGATCATCGCGCCAACGGTCATCGCGCCTGGTGACAAACGTCCCGGACAGCTCGACCGGATGAGGCTCTCCCATGGGCCGAGCATACGAGACACCGCCGTCGGCCCCCTGAGGCCCCGCGTCCCGTCGGCATGAGGTCGGCCGCGGCAATGTTCTGGGCGGCACTGTGGGGGTTGCGCAAGCCGGGGATGGGGACGATGTAGTCCTTCTTCGCCAGCAGCCACGCCAGCGCCAGCTGTGCGAGGGCGGCGCCCTCGCTCTCGGCGAACTCGGTCAGCTTGCCCACGATGGCGACGTTGGCGTCGAAGTTCTCCGGCTTCCACCAGGCGAGGTGCTGGCGGAAGCCGTGGGCGGTGTAGTGGTTCGCGGGACTTCACCGCCCCGCTGAGAAAGCCGCGGGCGAGCGGGCTGCTACCCCGCGGCCTGGACTCTGTCGGCCTGCATACCCTTCTGCCCCTGGACCGCCTCAGGGCTCAGACGCTGAACTTTGCACTCGCAGAAGCACTCTCTGTCGCCTTGCTCCTGGCGGTGCTGGCCTGCGCGGTGATCCGGCCGTGGGGCTGGCCGGAAGCGGTCGTGGCTGTCCCCGCTGCCGGGGTGGTCATCGCCACCGGCGCGATCTCGCTCGACCACGCGGCGGCCGAGGCCGCCCGGCTGGGCCCGGTGATCGGCTTCCTCGCGGCCGTCCTGGTCCTGGCCCAGCTGTGCGACGACGAGGGTCTGTTCCACGCGTGCGGTGCCTGGATGGCCCGCCGGGCGGCCGGCCGCCCCGCCGCCTGCTGGTCCTCGTGTTCGTAGCCGCCTCACTGATCACCGCAGTGCTCAGCCTGGACGCCACGGTGGTGCTGCTGACTCCGGTGGTGTTCACCACCGCCGCCCGCCTCGGCGCCCGCGCCAAACCGCACGTCTACGCCTGCACCCACCTGTCGAACACCGCCTCGCTGCTACTTCCGGTCTCCAACCTGACCAACCTGCTGGCGTTCGCCGCCAGCGGCCTGAGCTTCACCCGCTTCGCCGCGTTGATGGCGCTGCCCTGGCTGGTGGCCACCAGTGTCGAGTACGGGGTGATCCGCCGCTTCTTCGCCACCGACCTGGACGCGGGCGCCGAGGCCCCGCCCGCCGACGAGCCCCGCGAACTGCCTCTGTTCGCCCTGCTCACAGTGGCGGGCACCCTGGCGGGCTTCGTCCTGACCTCGGTGGTCGACATCAACCCGGCCTGGGCGGCGGCTGCGGGCGCGGCCGTCCTGGCGGCCCGCTCCCTGGCCCAGCGCCGCACCACTCCCACGGCGATCGTCAGGGCCGCGGCCCTGCCGTTCTGCGCCTTCGTCCTGGCCCTGGGCATCGTGGTCCGGGCCGTGGTCGACAACGGCCTCGCGGACGTACTGGGCCACCTCGTGCCCGGCGGCACCGGTCTCCCGGCCCTCCTCGCCATCGCGACACTGGCAGCCGCACTGGCGAACATCATCAACAACCTGCCCGCCGTCCTGGTCCTGCTGCCCCTGACCACCCCCACCGGCCCGGGCGCCGTCCTCGCCGTCCTCCTCGGCGTGAACATCGGCCCGAACCTCACCTACGCCGGCTCCCTGGCCACCCTGCTGTGGCGGCGCATCGTACGCGAACACGACACCGACGTGGGGCTGGGCGAGTTCACCCGGCTCGGTCTGCTCGCCGTGCCCGCCGCCCTGCTGCTCTCCGTGGTGGCACTGCGGGCCTCACTCCAAACCATCGGAGGCTGACCACCGTGACCGTCATCGTCTGGATCGTCGAGGGCACCTGGCCCGCCTGCGTCGACGCCGCCCGCACCCACACGCCTGCCAACGCTGACCTGGTGCTGCTCCACATCACCGGCCACGAGGTGCCGGGCGCCGCGCACGGCGCCTATGCCGGGCTGCTGGGCCGCGCACGCCCCGACCGCGACCCCGGCACCGCGGTGGAACACCTGGCCGCTGCCTCAGCCGAGCATCTCCTGACCAGAGCGGCCGAGCGGCTGGGACGGCCGTGTGCCCGGCAAGAACGCTCGGGCAGCGTCGAACGAGAAGTCGTGGCCGCCGCCGAAGGCGCCGACCTGCTCATTCTCGCCCGCGACGGCGACCGCACCCACCTCGGACCCCGCAGCCTCGGCCCCGCCAGCCGCTTCATCGTCGACCACGCCCCCTGCCCCGTCCTGCTGGTCTGGCCGGGGACCGCACCCAGCACGGCCACCATCCCGCCGCCACCCCACCCGCCGCGGTCTCCAGGCCGCCACCCCGGTCGGTGAAAGACACGGCGCGGAGCCGCTGCGGATGCCGTACGGCTACGTCATCCCCGATGCCTGGGCCCGACCGGATTTCCGCTCGGGACATGGCCCGCGGCCCAGCGGAGGTTCCCGCCACAAGGCGGGGCATCTTGATCCGGGGCGGGTGAAGCAGCTGGACGGGTCGGGGATGGTGTGGTCGCACCACGCTTCCCGTGCCTCGCAACTGCGCACCGGCAACGCGCCCCGGGCAATTGCCCCGTCTCGACGAAACCGCAACACCCCTGGGCCAGACCCCAGCCCCCACCCCGGCATTACTTGCGGAGGATGCGGCGGAGTTCGTCCACGATCGCGGTGGCGCGGTGGTCGGGCCCCGCTTCCATGAGGTTGGTCAGGAACGCGAATCCGACCTGGTGTGTCGTGTCGGCAAAGGCGACCTGCCCGCCGGCGCCGTCGTGTCCGAAGGAGGCGGGCCCCAGGAATTCGCGGGCGAGGGAGGGAAGCTGGAATCCCATGCCCCACCGTGCGAAGGGGGGTTGTCCGCCGAATATCGGGGTGCCTTCGGTCTGCGGTCGCGTGGCGTCAGTGACCGTGCCGGCATCCAGCAGCCGCACTCCGTCTGTCTCCACCACGGTGGATGACCAGATCGAGGCCAGCGCCCGGGCCGATGCGATGCCGCCCGCTCCCGGCAGCTCCGCCGCTTGGATACGGGGGTCGTTGAAGCCGCCGGTGGCGTCGACGAGTTCCGGCGGGAACGCGTTTCCGAGGGTCATGGCCCGCTCGGTCCAGTCGATCTCGCCGGCAACGCGCGCCGCTGCCTGTTGAGCAACGAGCGCGGTGAGGCTCGTTCCGGCCCGCAGATGGGCGACCTGGTGCCGCGCCCTGCGGGGGAGGCCGATCCACGCGTCGGCCTGCAGCGGTGCGGCGATGAGCTCGTCGAAGTACTGGCCGACCGTTTTGCCGGTGATCCGGCGGATGACCTCACCGACGAGCCAGCCGTGGGTGAGGGCGTGATACGCGTGGCCCTGACTGTTGGTCCACAGTGGTTGCTGGGCTGCCAGGCGACCCGTGACGACGTCCCAGTCGATGACGTCCTCGACGTTCAGGAGATCGCGCGGTGCCGAGAGCCCGGACCGGTGGGCGAGAAGATCGGCGACCGTGATCTCTTCTTTCCCTTCGGCGGCGAACTCGGGCCAGTAGGTCGCGACGGGAGTCCGGTAGTCGAGGAGTCCGTCCTGCACGAGACGTGCCGCGAGGATGGAGACAAGGCCCTTGGTGCAGGAGAAGATGACGCTGGTGGTGTCCTTCGTCCAGGGCGAGCGGTCGCGCGGGTCGGCAATCCCGCCCCACAGGTCAACGACTGTCTCGCCGGCCAGCCGGACACAAAGTGCCGCGCCCATGGCGTCATGGCCGGTGAAAGCGGTGGAGAAGGCTTCCGCGAGGGGCGCGAAGCCTGGGGCGGTGCTGCCCTCGATGCGGGTGCTCATTCCGGGGTGCCTTTGCTCTGGAGGGCCAAGGGGGCGATGCCGTGCCGCTCCGCTGACCAGCTCACGTGGATGGGGTCGGATATTGAGCCGGCGAACCTGTCGTCGACAGTGGAGTTGTCGAAGGCGAGCATCACGGTTCTGCCGGTCCGGTCTTCGATGAGGCGCCCGCTGTAGAGGGATTCCTCGATGACCAACGTGGCGTCCTCCACCGGGTAAGGGCCCAGGACCGCAGCGGCTGGAACACTCCAGACACCTCCGACCTGGCCGGCTCTGCGCCGTGCGGCGGACAGTCGTGGAGTGTCGCAGGACAACAGCAGTACGGACTCGCCGTCGACGGTCGTGATCTGGGGGACCTCCAGGTGGGCGAAGCCGGCGCCCGCGCGGCTGAGCGGTGGCCGGACGGCCCATGCCTGAAGATCCGGTGATGTCGCGTGCCCGATCACGCCCCGGTCGTCGTCAGCACCGTGGTTGGCCCGGGCCGTGATGAGCATGTGCCAGCCGTCACCGGCCGGGTCCGGGAAGACCCAGGGATCGCGCCATGCCTCCTCCGGCCAGCTGGAGTCTCCCAGCCTCTCGTACCAGCGCCCGTCCGCCTCGATGAGCGGCCCGGGCTGTTTCGTCCAGGTATGCAAGTCCGTGGAGGTGGCCACGCCGATGGATTCGACGTTTCCCCCGGCGTCGAGGAAGCGAGCTCCGGTGTAGAACATCCGCCAGACGCCGTCGGGTCCGCGGAGCACGCTGCCCGTCCACGTGGCGGTCTCGTCGAAGGTGCCGGGTTGTCCGGGGCCGAAGACCGGTCCGTGGTCCTGCCAGTCGACCAGGTCGACGGAAGTGGCGTGCCCGATCCGGGCGTTGCGGTGGCGCAGCTCTGGGTCGCCCAGGTCCTTGGGTGCGTGGAGGTAGAACAGGTGGAAGGTGTCGCCGTCATCGGCGAACCAGAAGTCCCACACCCAGGCGTGGTCGAGGCGAAAGGTCATGCATTGTCCTTGTGGCTGCGGCTGTCGTCGTGAGCAGGCCGGACCGATGAGGGGGTTGGAGGAGGTGCGCTTCAGCCTTTGACCGCGCCCTGGAGAAGCGCCTTGATGAACTGGCGCTGGAAGATGACGTAGATCATGATCGTCGGCAGCATGATGATCAGCGCGCCCGCGAACAGCAGGGGGAGCTGGTTGAGGTACTGCCCCTGGAACGCTCCCAGGGCTCCGGCCATGGTGCGTTTGTCGGGGTCGTCGACCAGGACCAGGGGGAGGAGGAACTGGTTCCAGGTCCACAGGAACAGCAGGATGGCCAGGGCGGAGAGGGCGGGCATGGCCAGTGGGATCTGGATGCGGCGGATCTCCTGGAAGGTGCTCGCCCCGTCGATACGGGCCGCTTCGGAGAGTTCGGTGGGGACGCCGACGAAGTGCGCACGCATCCACACGACGCTGAAGGGCATGTAGAGCCCGATCAGCGGAAGGATGATCGCCCACTGGGTGTTGAGCAGTCCCATGGCGCTGATCTCGTAGTAGATCGGGATGATGATCGCTTCGAAGGGAATGGTCAGTCCCAGCAGGAGCAGGACGAAAACGAATCTCCCGCCAGGAATGCGCAGGTTGCCCAGGGCGTAGCCGGCCAGCGTCGCCAGGAGCAGGCTGAGCGGTACGACGCCGAGGATGATCAGGGTGCTGGAGCCGAGGAGTTCCCAGACATGCGCGGTCTGGAAGGCGACGACGAAGTTGCCCCACTGAGGATCGCTGGGCCAGGAGAAGCCGTCGGGGATGCGATCCGCGGGCTGCAGGGCTCCGGAGAGCATCCCGGCGATCGGCAGCAGAGTGAGGATCAGCACGAGGACGAGGACGACGCGTCCGATGATTGCTTCGGTCTTGTTGACGACCATCAGTCTCGTTCCCTTCCCAGCAGTTGAATGGGCAGCACTGCCAGGAGGACGAGTGCGAGGAGGATGATGCCGAAGGCGGATGCCAGGCCGACTTCGCTCTGGGTGAAGGCGAGCCGGAAGATCGAGATGCCGGGGACGAGCGTGCTGGTTCCCGGGCCGCCCTTGGTGGTGGTGTAGATGATGTCGAAGCTGCTCAGGGCGGCGATGACAGTGATGGTGACCAGCACCACGATCTCCTGCCGCAGCCCGGGAAGGGTGACGGTCACGAATTCTCGCCACCAGCCCGCCCCGTCGAGCCGTGCCGCCTCGTAGAGGGAGGCGTCGATCTTTCCGATACCGGTGAGCAGCAGGATGGTGCACAGGCCGGTCAGTACCCAGGAGCCGATGAGGCCGACGGCGGGCAGAGCGGTCCCGAAGCCCGCCAACCAGGACCGCGAGAGGAAGCCCAGGCCGACGGAGTCGAGCATGGTGTTGATCGTGCCGGTCTGCGCGTACATCCACGACCAGGCAATACCGGCGGCCACCAGCGGGATGATCTGCGGAAGGAACAGCACCGTGCGGGCGACCGTGGCGAAGGGACCGGGCCGCATCGTCCGGATCAGGGTCGCCAGGGCCAGGCCGCTGGCAACCGGGATCACCGTGAAGAAGACGATGAGAACCAGCGCGTTGACGATCGAGATCAACAGCTCCGGATCGGTGAAGACCCGGACGTAGTTGTCGACGCCGACCCAGGTCGACGCGCCGATGCCGTTCCAGCGGTAGAACGAGTACTGCACGGCCGTGATCAACGGGTAGACCACGAAGGCGCAGAAGAACGCCAGTGCCGGCAGGACGAAGAACCAGCCGATGACACTCCGGTGGCGGGCCGCCCTTCGAACGGAGGGCCGGCCGGCCCGACCGGAGGACCTTCCGACGCCCGCAGCATGAGCGCCCACGTCGGGTTGCCGCAGTGCCGCTGCCGGCTTCGGGTCCTCATGCTTACGGACATCGTTGACCATCAGCCCGCCAGCTCCTTGGCGTAGTACTCCTGGATCGCCGCCACGAAAGCCTTGGGTTCCATGCGCCGGGTCAGCAGCTTCTGCTCGTCCGGCTGGAAGGCGCCCGCGTAGATGCCCGCCGTGGTGTTGGCCATGAAGTCGACGAACCCGTCATCGGATCCGACCTTCGCCGACGCCGTGAGGGCCTGCGCGATCAGCGAACCGTCCTTCACCTTGGGCAGCTCCTGCGAGGGATCTCCCCCCGGGGAGGCGCCCGTGACGTCGACCACGATCTGACGGGCCTTGGGGTCGGTGTGGATCCAGTCCAGGAAGAACGCCGCCGCATCGGCATGCTTCGCTTTGGCCGGGATGGCGAAGGAGTTCGCGGCGCCCATCGCCACGTGCGAACCACCGGCGGTGGCCGGAGGCACCAGGACGAACCGGGCCGCGCCTTCCCCCATCGCCTTGTCCGTCTTCGCGGCGTCCCAGTTTCCGTCGAACATCAACAGACCCTTGCCCGCCTGGAAGTTGGACACCATCGTCGTGTAGTTGATCGCGTTCACGTCGGAGGGGAAGTAGCCCGCGTCGGCCCACTTCTTGAAGGTCGTGGCGCCCTTGAGGCTGGCCTCGGTATCGAAGGTGGCACCGGGCTTGTTGAACATCCAGTTCACCAGGTCCGTCTTGTCCCCGTACTGGTTGATCAGCGACTGGAGCGCGAACGTGCCCACGCCGTCCTGCATTCCGATCTGCACGGGAAGGATCCCGGCCGCCTTGGCCTTGGCCATCCACCGCTCCAGCTCCCCGATGGTCGATGGCGCACCGGAGAGCCCCAACTGCTTGGCGTACTTCTGGTTCACGTAGATGCCCGTGACGCTGTAGCCCAGGCCCATCTGGTACAGGGAGCCCTCGCCCCTGACTCCCTCGGCGCTCATCCGGGACGCGGCCAGCTGGCCGGCGGAGAACTTGTCCCACCCGTAGCCCTTGAAATACGGGTCGAGGTTGGTCAGGAGCCCGTCCTTGACGGTGTCCCCCATGGTGGGAAGCCGGATGAGGTCGGGCGCGTCGGCGCCGGCCAGGAGGCGTGGCGCGTTGGCGGTGAGGTTGGCGAAGCTGTCCCGGACGACCTTGAAGGTGATGTTCGGGTGCTGCTTGGTGAATTCGTCGGCCAGGTTGTCGGTGACGGGGAATCCCGCTTCGTCCTGGATCTTGATCGTGATCTTTTCGGAGGGGAGCTTCAGGCTCACCTTGCCCGATGCGGTCGGGCTCGCTTCCTGGGATCCCGGCGCACACCCGGCAAGGACAAGCCCGCTCACGGCGACCGCGGCCGCGACGGCCGGCCTCCAGCTCATGAGTGATGCGGCTCTGCGTCCCTCACCGGGGCGGTTCGACTTGTGTGCCATGTACAAGACTCCGTTGTCTGAGCGTGCTCCGTGGAAGTTGCCCCTGCGCACCACAAGCGGGTGCCGCCACTGTCCGGGGGGGCCAGCATCCCCCGACAAACGGGCTAAACTGTCTGCTAAAAGCATTTAGCGCTGCTCATACTGGGATGCCGGATGCCCCCTGTCAAGGAGTCAGCGGTCAGGACGTTGTGATTGTCTTGGGACCGGCACGCACGCCGTCCCGTCGCCCCGCACGAGAGGAAGTCATGCCGCCCAAGCGCGTCACGCTCGCCGATGTCGCCCGCCGTGCCGGGCTGTCCCCGACCGCCGCGTCGATGATCCTCAACGGCAGGCCCGACTCCCGGCTCTCCGCCGACGCGCACGCCCGGGTCCACGAGGCGGCCACCGAACTCGGATACCGGCCGAACGTCGCGGCGCGCAGCCTGCGAACCGACAAGAGCCTCACCATCGGGTTCATCTCCGACGTCGTCGCCACCACCCGCTTCGCGAGCGGCCTGATCCGAGGAGCACTGGACGCCGCGCAACGGGCAGGGCATGTCATGCTCGTACTGGAGACCGGTGGCGACCCAGCACGTGAGTCGGAGGCGATTGGCGCTGTACTTGACCGTCAGGTGGACGGAATCATCTTCGCCGTCATGCGCGCCCGGGAACTGTTCGTGCCCGAGATCCCGTCGACCACGCGCGTCGTCATGCTCAACGCCACGAACAAGAAGCACCCCGTTTCCGTGCTTCCCGACGAACCCGCTGGAGGTGCCTCAGCAGTCAGACTTCTGGCTGCCGCCGGCCACCGTGAAGGAATTGCCCTTATCGGACACAACGCGGAAGCCGAGAAGGGGCTCTTCCGGTCCACCACCGTCGAGCAGCGGATTGCCGGCATCCGCGCGGAGATGGCCAGACAAGGCCTGCAGTTCGCGACCGAGGAGTCGTGCTGGGACTGGGAGCCGCACCACGGCTACGACGTCACCCACGCCCTCCTCGAACGCCGGAGCGACATCCGAGCCCTGCTGTGCATGAACGACCGCCTCGCGTTCGGCGCGTACCAGGCCCTGGCCGATCACGGTCTGACCGTCCCGAAGGACATCTCCGTGGTCTCGTTCGACAACGACGAACTCGCCTCCTACCTCCGGCCCGGCCTCACGACCGTCGGACTGCCACACGAGGCCATGGGCCGCGCCTCCGTCGAAATCCTCCTCTCCCCCAGCGCACCGTCCGGCAGCCGTCTGATTCCCATGCCGGTGATCGAGCGGGCATCGGTCCGGACCCACCCGCTCGATCATGCGACTGCCTGAGAGCCAGCTCGTTCGAGCGCCGGCTGCGAGCCTCTCCCGGTGGCCCATCGGCTGCTACGGATCAGGTGCGGCGGAGCAGCGAACCGGCCGCTGCCGAAATGCCGGGCGCGGGGCGGCCGGTCAGCCGCCCCGCGGGCGGGTACTGGTACAGCGCACGGTCTGGGGAGGCGCTGCGCCACCGGCCTGCAGCCGTGGCGTGACGGGCGAGATTCTGCCTTGATCTACTGGTCTTTGGTACATGGTGTGAGTCCGGGGCACCTCACCCCCAGGTGAGGGCCTCTTGCCGGGCCTGCGCCATTCTCCCCCGGGCGCCGCGGGCCCGCTCGCGCCTCCCGGCTCCGAGGATGAAGCCTCTGGTTCAATGGACGTGATCTTCGCAGGCCCGTCCTCCCGGCCAAGCCTGTCCACAGCCGCCACCCATGCCCCAGCGGCAGCGGCAGCGGCAGCGGCAGCGGCAGCGGCAGCGGCAGCGGCAGCGGCAGCGGCAGCGGCAGCGGCAGCGAAAACGACACCGATCCATCAAGACGACTGCATAACGGATACCGCAAGCCGCTCACTCCAGCACACCCTTAGACGTCGTTTCTTTTGGCGTGATCGCTCGTTGGTCCGTGCATGACGGACTTGGTTGAGCGGTTGGTGCCGGATGAGTTGTGGGTGTTGTTCCGGCGGGTGGTGCCGCCGACTGAGGTGAGGCGTCCGCAGGGCGGGGGCCGACGCCGGGCTGGTGACCGCGAGACTCTGGCAGCGATCATCTTCGTGGCGACTTCGGGCTGTACCTGGCGGCAACTGCCGCCCGTGTTCGGGCCGGCCTGGTCCACGGTCTACCGGCGCTTCGCCCAGTGGAGCCGGGCCCGTGTCTGGGCCCGGCTCTATCGGGTTGTGCTCGACGAACTCGGTGCCCGGGGTGAGCTGGACTGGTCGCGGTGCGCGATCGACTCGGTCAGTGTCCGGGCTGCAAAAGGGGGCCTTTGACGGGACCGAATCCGACCGATCGTGGCAAGCCGGGATCGAAGATTCACCTGATCACCGACCGGAACGGACTCCCTCTGTCGCTGGGTATCTCCGGCGCGAACATGCACGACAGCCTGGGTCTTGAGCCGCTCGTGCGCGGCATCCCGCCCATCCGCTCCCGGCGAGGCCCGCGCCGTCGGCGCCCGGCCAAGCTCCATGCCGACAAGGGCTACGACTACGACCACCTGCGACGGTGGCTCCGCAAACGCGGCATCCGTCACCGCATCGCCCGCAAAGGCATCGAGTCCTCCACACGGCTGGGCCGCCACCGCTGGGTCGTTGAGAGAACAGTCTCCTGGCTCGCCGGATGCCGCCGCCTGCACCGCCGCTACGAACGCAAAGCCGAGCACTTCCTCGCGTTCGTTGGCATAGCGGCAACCCTCATCGGCTACCGCCGACTCACCAAATGAAACGACGTCTTACTGATCGTTTCAGAATGAGTTGAGCTGCGGGTCTTGTGCTCGGTGATCTTGTTCGGCAGTGTGTCCGGGGTGCGTGCTGATCTTGTTTCTGACGGCCTGTGGGAGCGGGTTGCTCCGCTGCTGCCGCCCGCTCCTGAACGACGCCACCGCTATCCCGGGCGGCTGCGAGTTCCGGACCGGGTGGCACTCGCCGGCATCCTGTACGTGCTGCGGACCGGTGTGGCCTGGCGCGACGTACCCACGGAGGCCGTGGGCTGCTCCGGCGTGACGGCCTGGCGCCGGCTGCGGGACTGGACCGAGGCCGGTGTCTGGCCACGCCTGCACGCCGCCCTGCTGGCGGAGCTGCGCCGCGCCGGCCTGCTGGACCTGGGCGACTGCGCCGTGGACGGGTCGCACGTCCGGGCCCTCAAAGGGGGGATCACGTCGGCCCCTCGCCCGTCGACCGGGCCGGCCCCGGCTCGAAACATCATGTGATCGTCGACCGCCATGGAACCCCGCTCGCCGTCACGCTCACCGGCGGCAACCGGCACGACGTCACCCAGCTCCTGCCGCTGCTGGACGCGGTCCCGCCGATCCGGGGGCTGCGGGGCCGCCCCCGCCGCAGGCCCCGACGCCTGTACGCCGACCGGGGCTACGACTTCGACAAGTACCGCCGCCTGCTGTGGAAGCGTGGCATCAAGCCGTTGATCGCCCGACGCGGCACAGCCCACGGCTCCGGACTGGGCAAGGTCCGCTGGGTCGTCGAGCGCGCCTTCGCCTGGCTGCACCAGTTCAAACGGCTCCGCATCCGCTACGAGCGACGCGCTGATCTCCACCAGGGCCTACTCGAGCTGGCCTGCAGCCTCATATGCCTCCGCCGCCTGCGAACCTCATTCTGAAATGATCAGTTAGGCTGCCGAGCCCCTCCCGCCCGACAGCCCAACCGACATGCCCCGACAATAAGGGCGATGTTCAGGGACTGTCTGGTGGCAAAATCGCCCACCTCGCCCGCCGGGCAGGGTGGGCGATTTTGCTGGCAGGTGGGGCAGCATCGCGGCTCGCCGGTCGATCAGTCGTGGGACACGGAGTGGTGCGTGAGTTGGCCGACCACGGTCGCACTGTCCGCGAAGAGCCGCTGCTCGACCACGTAGACCTCCGAACCGAAGGTGATGACAGCCGCCATCTCGATGACGATCGAGTTGCCGGTGGCCGCGAACGCCCCGTACTCGCCGTCGTGCGTGCCTTCGAAGCGGACCAGCATCGAGCCGGTGAGACCGTCCTGGCCCAGCGGACGGATGCTCGCCCTCAGGTCACTGAAGCCCGCGAAGAGCGCCGACTCGCGGCGGCGAGCGCATCGATCCCCTCCTGGGGACCGGTCAGGGGCGAGTCGTACCGCGCCGGTTCACGCCAGAGGGCGGTCACAAAGCAGCCTCGGCCGCGCGAGCGAAGTCGTCGATGAACATCGCCAAGCCTCCTTACTGATTTCGGCGTTTCGGGGTCTGGATTTGTGTCGGGAGGGGTGACGCGGTCCGTCCGGGCTGGTACGCCGGAGGCATGCGGTATCCGGACG